>NZ_AP024900.1:316330-632661 GCF_024347075.1 Vibrio rarus | reverse complement strand
CGAAGTTATAGTCACGCTGTACCATGAAAGATACGCCACCGAAGATCGCACAGTTCACTGTAATAAGCGGTAGGAAAATACCTAACGCGTTGTACAAAGGTGGGAAAAAGCGATCTAACACCATTTCCAAAATCTGTACTAGAGCGGCAATAACACCGATAAAGGTAATGAAGTTAAGAAAACTCAAATCCACACCAGAGACCAATGCATTCTCTTTCAAAACCAGAGTGTACAGCAGGTTATTCACCGGTACAGCGATGGTTAATACCACCACTACAGCGACACCAAGACCAAAAGAGGTTTTTACCTTCTTCGAAACAGCAAGGAATGTACACATGCCCAAGAAGAAAGATAACGCTAAGTTTTCGATGAAAATCGATTTAACCAGCAAGCTAATATAATGTTCCATCGCGCTACTACTCCTTCGCTTCTATTTGTTCAGGCTTGAAGATACGAATCACCCAAATCATAAAGCCAATCAAGAAGAATGCAGACGGTGCAAGTAGGAACATACCGTTAGGCTGGTACCAACCACCATCAGACACTAGAGGAAGTACTTCCATACCGAACAACTTACCTGAGCCAATGAGCTCACGGAAAAATGCTACAGTGATGAGTACAAAACCATAACCTAGACCATTACCAATACCGTCAAGTAGCGATGGCAGAGGCGCAGACTTCATTGCGTAGGCTTCTGCACGACCCATAACGATACAGTTCGTAATGATCAAGCCAACAAATACTGATAACTGCTTAGAGATATCGTAAAGGTAAGCTTTCAAGATTTGGTCTACCACGATTACAAGCGATGCGATGATAGCCATCTGCACTATGATACGAACGCTATTTGGAATGTGGTTACGAATAACAGACACGAAGAAGTTAGACAAAGCAGTTACAAAGATAACGGCCAATGTCATAACAAATGCTGTTTCTAGTTTGGTGGTTACCGCCAAAGCAGAACACACACCGAGTACTTGCAAAGCTATAGGGTTGTTATCTAAAACAGGAGCCCAAAGGTTTTGCTTCGCTTCTTTAGATATCGCCATTAGTTCAGCTCCCCTTCGCGTACTTTAGCAAGGAATGGTCCAAAGCCCATGTCCCCTAGCCAGAAATCGAAAGTATGTTGCACGCCGTTACCCGTTAGAGTTGCACCAGAAAGGCCATCAACACCGTGGATATCATCGGCTGCAGCGCCACCTTTCACAATTTTCAATGCCGGCTTAAAGTTCTCATCAAACAACTGCTTGCCTTCGAACTGAGCAACCCAATTTGGGTTTTCAACTTCACCACCTAGCCCAGGTGTTTCACCTTGCTCGTAGTAAGTTATGCCCGAAACGGTATTGCCGTCCATTTCAACCGCAACAAACGCATACATCATTGACCAAAGGCCTGTGCCGTGGATAGGCAAAATGACTTTTGAGTAGTGTTCGCCCTCTTTAACTAGGTACACTGTACCCACGTTTGCACGGCGGATGATGCTTGCGATATCATCGCTAGCAGCAAGTCGTTGAGATTGAGCTGGATCTTTTGACGCCGCGCGTTGATCGTATGCAGCCGCATCACCTTCAACAAACTCACCGGTGTCAAAGTTCACTAGACGCGGTTCGATATAATCACTAAACAACTGTTGAACAGTGCCTTGTTCAGAGATCTGCGCAACTTCTACGATCTTTGTTTGCTTATCCAGTACCGCATTAGCTTGTTGCTTATCGCGTAGTCCAACTGCCGCCACCGAAACGATGACAGAACAAACTAGACTCAAACCAATAACGACACCTAGCGTTTTTTTAATGCTATCGTTTTTACTTGCCATAGCGTGCTAGTCTCCGCTTAATGTTCTTCTCGATAACAGCGTGGTCAAACAGTGGTGCAAATAAGTTTGCAAATAGAATCGCCAGCATCATACCTTCAGGGTACGCTGGGTTAACCACTCGAATTAACACACACATCAAACCAATCAAGATTCCGTACCACCATTTACCTTTATTGGTAAAAGAGGCCGATACAGGATCCGTTGCCATGAAGAACATACCAAATGCAAAGCCACCAAGTACTAAGTGCCAATGCCAAGGCATACTAAACATCGCATTGGTATCAGAACCAATTAGATTAAACAGCGTTGCTGTTGCAATCATGCCAATCATTACACCGGCAATAATGCGCCATGATGCAATGCCCATGTAGACAATCATCAACGCACCTAGCATCAAGAATAAGGTCGAGACCTCACCGATTGAGCCTGGGATATTACCGATAAACGCATCCATCCAAGAAATAGATTGACCCGTTACGTTATTGATTAGGTTAGCGTTTCCTCCTTGAGCCCACTGGCTAAGTGCCGTAGCACCAGAGAAGCCGTCTGCCGCAGTCCAAACTAAATCACCAGAAATTTGAGCAGGGTAAGCAAAGAATAAGAACGCACGACCAGCCAATGCAGGGTTTAAGAAGTTACGGCCAGTACCACCGAAAATTTCTTTAGCCACAACCACACCAAAGGTAATACCAAGTGCGGCCTGCCATAGTGGCAATGTTGGCGGAACAATTAATGCGAATAAAATTGAGGTGACAAAAAAGCCTTCATTCACTTCGTGCTTACGCACAATACAGAACAGGACTTCCCAGAAACCACCCACGATAAATACCGTCGCATAGATAGGTAAGAAGTAGGTCGCACCAAGGAGCATCTTACTGCCCCACCCGGCATCGGCACTTATCGTGCCACCTAGCATTTCTGTAAACCAGTAATGCCAGTTACCTGCAACTAACGTGGCTAAATCCGCACCTGAGTGCAAGAAAGTCAACGCTGTGATGGCTTGGTTACCGGTGTTGTACATTCCCCAAAACATGGCAGGAAAAACGGCAAACCATACCATGATCATGATGCGCTTAAGATCGACACTGTCACGTACATGGGATTTGGTTTTCGTTACTGTACCCGGTGTGTAAAACACCGTTGCAGCAGCTTCATAAAGGGGATACCACTTTTCCCATTTACCATCGGCTTCAAAATGAGGTTCGATGTCTTCAATAAATTTCTTCAACATGTCTTAACCTTCCTTCTCTATTGTGTCTAGACACTCACGAAGTAATTCACCGTACTCATATTTGCCGGAACAAACATAAGTACATAAGGCTAAATCTTCTTCAGATAGTTCTAGAGCACCTAAGCGCTGAGCACTGTCTACATCACCGGCACACAAATCGCGCAGAAGTAATGTTGGTTCAATATCCAATGGCATTACTTTTTCATAATTGCCCGTTGGAACCATTGCACGCTCACCGCCATTTAGCGATGTAGTTAGGTTATACAATTGACCTTTAAACAAGTGACCAAGGAATGAACGCGTCACTGAGAATTTATTTTTACCCGGCATTGCCCAGCCAAATAACTCTTTATCTCGTCCTTCACGCAGTGCCGAAACCTGTTGATGATATCGACCAAGGTAAGCATGAGGACCCGTTGCATTTGTCCCCCAAAGCACAGAGCCTGAAATAATGCGAACTTCACCCGGCATTAATTCTTTGTCTGCTAACTCAGGCAAACAAGCCCCTAACGTTGTGCGTACCAAGCGAGGGTTACTCACGACAGGACCCGCTAATGCGACAATGCGGTCTGAGTAAATTTCACCCGTCAAGAACAACTTACCGAAAGCGATAACGTCTTGATAGTTAATACTCCAGGCAACATGCTCCTCATTCACAGGATATAGGAAGTGCATATGCGTACCCACGAGCCCTGCTGGGTGTGGGCCTGAGAATACATGCTCTTCTACATTACTTTGCTCAGAGCGAGGAAGTGAACCGCCGTCTTTACACACATAGACTTTATCATTAGACAACACAGAGAGAAGGTCTAAACCTGCTACAAAGGCCTCAGCTTGTTCCTTGATAATGACATCAGGGTTGGCTGCTAATGGGTTGGTATCTATTGCCGTGACAAAGATGGCATTAGTCGAAGCATCGACTGCGGGTACCTTGCTAAACGGACGAGTTTTTAAAGCAGTCCATGAGCCAGAATCAACTAATTGTTTGCGAATCACATCCGCATCCAAGTTAGCCAGTTCATTTTGCTCAAATTTGTCAAAGGTAATTTGCTCATCACCAGCGATTTCAATAACCACTGACTGCAAAACACGCTTCGCACCACGGTTTACCTGAGTAACCGTTCCGCTTTGAGGGGCAGTAAAGACTACGCCAGGGTTCTTTTTATCTGCAAAAAGCACCTGTCCTTTCTTTACTACGTCTCCTTCGCGAACATGCATTGTTGGACGCATGCCCACGTACTCTTCGCCAAGCAAGGCGACTTTTGAAACGGGATTCCCGTCATTAATCACCTGGGTAGGAGTTCCCGAGATAGGAAGGTCCAAACCCTTTTTAATTGTAATCATACGCACTTGCACTATTTTAAGAAAAAAGACTTTCACAACAAAAGAGTACCGAAGTACACTTTTTCATAACAGATAGGTCGGTTTTTCCCAACATATCCCTGTTGATTACCATTCGAATCCACTAAAGGATTCCTTCTTGGTCCGCAATTCTAACATTAACAGACACTGAGATTCCACGTTAAGGGGTAAGGATTGACAATAAATTGCAATTTTTCAGCTTTAAGGGCAATAAAAATTGATCTAAAGCACGGCATAATTAGTCAGTTTGTGAGTTAAGGTTAAAATGTGAACGATGAGTGAATTTTTAACAAGCTTTACAAGTATCGCCCTAACTCTTACTTATAACCTCACTAACTAGTGCCCTCCTCCCATACAATCAGGAGAGGCTGGAAACTGCTGCTCTTTCCATTCATTTTTAGTTAATGTATGCATTGAAAGTGCATGAACCCCACCTGCTAACTCATCACACAGCGCTTGGTTAACTAAGCGGTGACGGGCAACACTACGTAGATTCTCAAATCTATCGCTGACAATAATGACTTTAAAGTGGCTTTCAGAGCCTTCAGGCACATTATGCTTATAACTTTCATTAATCACTTTTAGATGATGAGGAGAGAAATGTTGATCCAATTTCTTCTCGATTAATTGCTGTAGCATGCTATCTCTCTATATTGATACGCTAATGTGTAATGTCATATGTCACTCTCGGTTGCTGAAGGCCACCTTAAGTAGAGCTAAGCCTAAACGATTTACAGGCCAATGCTGGAAAACTTTTCACTGAGTATTCCATTCTAAATCAGAAAAATAAGTTAATTCGCAAAAATAGGCCTAATTTGCGACAATAGACAAAGTTTAAGATCACTTTTTTAACATTGATAACCATGAAAACACAACTCACATTGCACGACCATCAATTCACCCTACACAGATACCCCAAAAGAGGTAATGAAACCCTTCAAGCTTGGGATGCTGGTGATGAGTATGTCATCAACTATATAACGGAACATTCCGTTGTGCCTCACGGCAGTAAAATTTTAATTCTAAATGACAGTTTTGGTGCCTTAAGTTGTTGGTTTTCTCTGCATTATGAGGTTTACCTACAAACGGACTCATTTATCAGTCAAAAAGGTGCCTTACAAAACTTGCAGCTCAATAAATGCAATGAGGTCACGGTATTAGGCTCTACAGATCCTATTCCCAACGACATTGATCTCGTGATCATGCAAATACCTAAGGGTAATCGATTCTTAACTTGGCAGCTTCAGCAGTTAAAACATAACCTGAAGCCTAAAACTCCGCTTATTGCCGTCAATAAAGCCAATGCCATCCATACCTCAACCTTGAATCTGTTTGAGAAGCATTTTGCCAAACCTCACACCTCTCTGGCTTGGAAAAAACACAGATTGGTATTTAGTCAGCAAGTCAGCGCTGAAACGTCACCAGTTGAGCAAACGACGACTTGGGCGGTACCTGAGCATGATATGACGTTAAGCAACTTAGCCAACGTGTATTCAGGAGAAAGTTTAGATCTAGGGGCGCGTTTTATACTGGATCACTTACCTTCAGGATCGCATTATAAAAACATTATTGACTTAGGTTGTGGCAATGGAGTGCTCTCTATTAAGTTAGGCCGGAACAATCATCTGTCTAATATAACCTGTGTTGATGAAAGTTTTATGGCAGTGGCGTCGGCACGCCTCAATGTGCACGCGAATATCGAATGTCCTGACAGATATACTTTTGTTGCCAATAACTGCCTTGATGGTTTTGCAGCCAACAGCCACGATCTTGTGGTGTGTAACCCTCCATTTCACCAACAAAATGCCGTCACCGACCACATTGCATGGCAAATGTTTACCGATGCATACAAAGTTCTGGAAAAGAACGGCACCCTATTGGTCATTGGTAACAGTCACTTAGGTTACAACAACAAACTCAGTCGTCTATTTGGTCGCGACAAGGTCAACGTTAAGGCGAAAAATGGCAAATTTATGATTATTTCTGCTGAGAAAGGTTAGATAAAAACGATTTTGTAACGTCACGATGCAAAATCTTATGATAATCTCAGTAAAACTGACTAATTTTTCACTATTTATTCAAGGGAACCATCAATGAAGAAATTGCTGATTGCGTGTTGTGTAACCCTTTTTTTAAGTGGTTGTGCCTCTCCAACGGATCAACAGCTCAACTTTACACCGCAAGCTGACAATATTAAGAGCACCATCACTCAAGCAAAAACCCTCTCATTATCAACGACCGATATCCGCACCGCTCAATATGTGGCTTTGGTCAATAAGGGAGAAGATAAAGCATTACCTATTCATGCTAAACAAAATACCCGAACCGCCTTTAATTCGGCGTTTGCGACACTGTTACAATCCCAAGGCTTTGTTATTTCAAACAACAGCGATAACAGTGTCGAAGTGGAAATCGAGCAAGTATTGGTACGAGTCAACTCAGCGACCTTTAGCAATGATATGGATGCAAAAATCACCCTAAAAGTGACTGCAGAAACCCCGACAGGTAAGTTTGTAAAAACGTACACTGGCAGCGCTAAAGCCAATAACTCAATGGGCGCATCCAATGAGCAAATTGAGCATATACTTAATCACGTATCTAAATTGGTATTAAATGATATTGCCAATGATGTTGAACTAATTAATTACATGGAAGATAAATTTCAATGAGCCGACTAATCCTTATTATGTGTGCACTTTTTAGTGCGTCTGTTTTTGCTAACACGAAAGTGCTTTTTAAGACAACCTTGGGTAACTTCACCATCCAACTGGATGAGGCGCACGCTCCCATTACCAGCGCAAACTTTCTTCGCTACGTTAACGATGGCAGTTACAAAGGCACGATTTTTCATCGCGTCATTCCCGGTTTCATGGCTCAAGGGGGTGGCTTTGATAAAAACATGCAACAACAACAAAGCTATGCAGCAATTAAAAATGAAGCAAGCAATGGCCTAAAAAATAAAGTGGCCAGTGTGGCGATGGCTCGTACAAACGATCCAGACTCGGCAACGCGTCAGTTCTTCATTAACTACGCTGACAATGATTTCTTAGACTATTCATCATCCAAACCTGGATATGCGGTCTTTGGCCAAGTTATCGATGGTTATGATGTTGTGCAGAAAATGGCTAACATTCCTACAAAAACCTCAGGTTTCATGAAAGATGTCCCTGCCACCCCTATCATTGTCACTGATGTGACAATTCAAAAATAAAATCCCTCTAATATTGTCCTACAGTAAACGCAGAGCCTATCCGCTCTGCGTGATTTAGCAGTGAGCAAAAAGGAAATAGAATGTCGCAAAAACTATCTTGGGCTGAGACGTTTAAAAGCTACCTCGATAAACGCCTACTTTGGGTGTTTATGTTGGGATGCTCTAGCGGCTTCCCTTGGGTTTTAATTGGCTCAAATATGTCTGGGTGGTTGAAGGATGCCGGCTTAAGTCGCACAGCTATCGGCTATTTTGGTTCTGTTTTTGCCGTCTATGCCATTAACTTTATGTGGGCTCCCTTAGTAGATAGGGTGAAACTGCCTATTTTGTATCGTTTTCTAGGCCAACGTCGTTCTTGGATCTTTTTGTGTCAATGCATCATGCTTATTTGCACCCTGTTTATCTCAGGTGTCGATCCGGCAAAAAGCCTGATGTTTACCTCCATGTTAGCTCTTGCTATTGCTATTGCTTCATCCACTCAAGATGTGGCTATTGACGCTTACCGAATTGATAGCTTCCCTAAAAGTGAAGCCTCCAAACTACCGCAAGCTTCCGCTATGGCTGTCGTTGGTTGGTGGACCGGTTACTCTCTACCTGGTTACCTTGCCTTCGCCAATGCCGACAGCATAGGTTGGAACGGTGTTTATCTTGGTACGGCGGTCATTGTGGCAATATTAATGCTATTTACCTTGCTGGTAAAAGAGCCACAAACAGCCCGAAATCAATTACAAGCTGAAGCTGAACGCCGTCATAATCAAGTGGTTGGCTCTCGTGTTATTGCTTGGTTTAGTGTGACTTTGATTGAACCATTTGCTGATTTCTTCCGCCGTAACGGCGTTCGAGTGGCCATCACCCTATTGCTGTTTGTGTTTTTGTTTAAAATTGGCGAGGCTTTCCTTGGGCGTATGTCCATTCCATTCTACAAAGAGATTGGCTTCAGTAACGAGCAAATCGCCGACTACTCAAAACTTATTGGTTGGGGTGCTACCGTACTGTTTACCATCGTCGGCAGTATGTTTAATGTGCGATTTGGTATTGTACGAGGCTTAATGATTGGCGGTATTGCCATGGCATCTAGTAACCTAATGTTTGCTTGGATAGCCAATACAGGTCCAAACGAGCACCTATTTTTAGCGACAGTCATTGTAGATAACTTTACTACGGCCTTTTCGACCGTGGCCTTTGTCTCGTTTTTGACTATCCTGACAGGGCAAGCGTTCTCAGCAACACAGTATGCTCTGCTCGCCTCTCTTGGAAACTTAGGTCGTACAACCCTAGCTTCCTTTAGTGGGGAGTTAGTGGATTACCTCAACGATTGGTCTACTTTCTTTATTATCACCGCAGCTATGGTGATACCAAGCCTTATCATGCTCTATTCCCTGCGCGGTTACTTTAATTCTATTTTAGAAAAAGCCCGCCTTCGAGGATTAGAAGATGATGAAAAGTACCAAGCTTCCCTAAAAAAATAGCCTTAGATACAATACTAATCGTACTAAATAACGGGGCCTTCTAGCTTGTTCAAATACTCGATAACTGCGTTAGAATTTTTGATTGTAGAATAACGACTTATCGAAAAATTCCGCCTTGTTTTCGAGTATTGTTCCTATGCTATTTCTGCTCACTTACTTAATGTAATTGGTATAAAAAAACCGCTGTGCAGGTATCTGTACAGCGGTTTTTATTTAGATCGATTAATTAAGGCTCTCTCTAATGCTTACTGCATCAAGCTTTACCATTGATGGCGGCGACGCCATAGTAATGGAACAAGCATAAACAGTGTCGCCCCAAGGCTACCAGCACTTTCTGGTGCGCTCCAACCTTGCTGCGGTGCATTGCTAACATGAATACTCACCGGCTGGGTCACTTGTTCTTTACCATCACTAATAACCAGTTCAAACGTCATAGCGTGGTCAACGGATACCTCAGGAGCTGTCACATTCAACTCTAAGCCATTAGCAGTGTATAAAGCCGTCGTTCCCGAAACTTGTCTCCAACTATAGTAAAGACCGGCTGGCTCATCGGCTATGTTGGCAACGATAGTTGTGCTCTCACCTTCCTGCAACTCAGTATTTCCACTAAAGTTAACATCAACAATGAAAGGCACATTAATCACAGCAATAGTAACGTATTGTGTTTTCTCCAGAGCACCATCGCTCACAGTCAAAGCAAAGACAAATTGAGTATCCGCTTCCACTTCAGGTGCCATTAATGATAGTCGCGATTGTGTGCTGTCGAACTCCACCTCAGGTCCAGATACTTGCATCCAACTAAAGCTTAGATCAGCCCCCTCAAGGACTGTCGCTGATGCATCTACAACAAAGGCTTCTGTTTCATTCACTTGCGCTGGCGCATCAATGATCATGTCAACCTCTAGAGTAGGTAATACAGGGTCACCACACTCAGCGCCATACACATGTTGTACCCAATCAGGGTAATCAATGTAAGGGTTACGGTTGCCTTGGTATTTGTACACAGCATCGTTACGCTGCATATCTGTTTCATCTACCGGGTCGTTTTGATGCCAAGCATACAGTGCACACAACTTACCGTGTAATGGTTCATTGGCTGAAATTTCTTCTGCGGTTGTGATACGGTCGACAACCACTAAATCAGGCATATTATTATCGTTACCTTGATAACGAGTATCCATATACATGATCATTCGTGCTACATCGCCTTTCACTTCATCTCGTGGCTCAAAACAACGAACGCTTCCATCAACATAGTTTCCAGGTGCACCTGCTACTTCAACAC
Organism: Vibrio rarus; assembly: GCF_024347075.1. Lineage (NCBI taxonomy): Bacteria > Pseudomonadati > Pseudomonadota > Gammaproteobacteria > Vibrionales > Vibrionaceae > Vibrio > Vibrio rarus. The sequence continues at coordinate 622,290 of NZ_AP024900.1, read as the reverse complement.
CTGTATCACGACAGTTGTTAAAATCATAGTTGCTACGAGTTGAGTTCACTTGCACATTCGTTGGACGCAAATGGTGTGCATCGGTATAACCCAGTTGAGACTCACCAGGGAAACCATGACTTTTCGCCCATACGTGCTCTCGGTTCCAATCGTCAACATTACCACCGTTATTTTGCTTAGATACTGAAGCACCAGTATAAAGTTCAATAACGTTGCTATTGTTTTGTGGATCTTCATCAGAGTATGACAGTGCTGTCCACACCTGCTTATACGTTAGCTGTTGATGCTCTGAAATAGCAATAGAAATGGCGTTTTTCATCGCTTGTGGATCATCAAAATTACCATTTAACACATCGCTATAATACACATTGCTGTCAAAGGTATTGGGATCCGCAACAGGGGTCAGTTCTTCACAACCAGAACAAGGCGTTTCAGGTTCAGGATCGGCAGGAGGTAACTCACTGCACGCTTCCTCCCCCATACAACCTAGACCATCGGCTGTATCTTGCTCAAAGACCAACCATTGGTTATTTTCACCGGGGAAGTCGGCATTGGCATCGCTATCGCCGATAATGACACTGCTTTTGCGACGTAAGGTTTTATTTGCCGTAGAAAAATTTTCATCCGTAGGATCGGTCCATGCAGAACCTGGGTCTTCACCCACCTTACCAATACGGTCGATCACCTCGTCGTCTTTCCACAACACTAAGGCGTCATCACCGTTAAAGTTGGTCACAGATGATGATGTGCCAATCTTAAACTCATCAGCAGCACTGCTGTTATGAAAAACAATACTTTCACCTGCATCTAACTGACCCGTTAATTTTTCTGAGTTACTAGGGTCAACGGCTCCATTAATGTATAAGTGCACATTATATTCAGCTGCATCCAAATCGATGACATCGCCACCCACATTGGAAATTTCAACCGCTTTGTTATTGCCACTACCCTCAATATACTCGGTGATCAGCAATACACCCGGTGGCACAACACAAGCACCTTCCCCCGGACAACCTAAACCATCAGCAGTGTTGACATCAAAGGTCACCCATTGATTGTTATCACCTGGGAAATCGCCACTTATATTTGTGTCACCCGTTATAACCGTCTCTTTACGACGCAAAGTTTTATTTGTGGTAGAGAAGTGACTGTCGTTCACATCTGTCCAGCCACCAGAAGGTCGTTCACCAACCTTTCCGAGACGATCAATAGGCGAACCATCTTTGCTTAGCACTAATGCATCATCACCATTAAAGTAAGTCACCTCAGACTCAAAACCTACTTTGAAGGCATCATCCGCATCAGAGTTATGATAAACAATGCTACTACCTGCTGCTAAGATGCCCGTTAATGTCGCGCTATTTCCAGGTTCTGTATCACCATTGGCATAAAGTGACAGCTCATATTTCGCCGCATCAAGATTGATTTCGCTATCACCAAGGTTAGTGATTTCAACCGCTTTATTACTGCCGCTACCTTCAATATATTCAGTAATCACTAGGTTGGCATTTGCTGCTGCAGATGCCGTCGCTAGCAGTAAAGTCACCGCTTTAGTCACCGCGTTAATTTTATTATTCATAGTCGTATCTTTTGTTAGTCAATGAGGTACAGCGCTTTCGCTCCTACCTCATTTTTAGGTTCAACTTATTGACGATTACGGCGACGAATCGACGCTAATCCGAATAGAGCGATAAGGCTAAGTAGCCCAGTGTTACCGCCCGTGTTATCGTGTTGTTCTTGTTTGATATCAGCCACCAATGCATCACGGCTGGTCACATCAATATTGAGTGACACTTCCGATCCACTGACCACTTCACCATCACGTTCAAGAACGACTTTGGCTATAAATTGAGCCGATGGCGCACCAAATACTTCGAAGTTAATGAAGGTTTCACCGTCTTGTGTAAGAACCACATTCGGTTCAACTAGCTGAGTCATGTCCAACTGGGCTTCATTATCTTTTGGCGTGAGTTTGATCTTGGCAATATCCCCTTTCATCGCACTAGCAGCCTCAGGGATCTGATATGGCACTTTGATTAACTTAGATAGCTTAGGTAGATAGATAGGCGTATCCGCATCCATTTCACCTGGTAGGTAACGTAACGTCACTAGAGCAGGATCGTGATCCGAAGAACGGAAATGGTCTTCAGCATAAAAGTTGTTATTCGCGTCTTTATATTCAGTGTTGTAATCAAATAAGTTTGATTCTGCCGCATTGATGTGCCAATCCGATGCATCCACCACACGTTGTTCTAGAGATGGCGAAATCAAGATATGATCCAAAGAACCCACTTCATCATTAAATGAGTAGCTCCAAGGCACTTGGCCTTTCTCTGCAAGAACTTTAGAAAGAATATCCACATAACCATAGGTGTGTGTAATGGTTACCGGTGAACCATCGCTATTAAACTGTGGTTTATTACCTACAAAAGTATGACTTGCAGTCAACAAGGTTTTGTTGCGAGGGTTTTCAGTTAGCACAAGGATAGGATCTTCTTGAGCGTAAGCATTAAGGTCGCCTAAGATGATGCTATCCCCTTGTACTGACTTCATCTCTTCCGCTAAATGCACAGCGCCCGCGATACGAAACTCTGAACACGAGCCTTGTAGATCAAGATCGGGGGCATCACCGGTCCACTGAGTTGCATCACCAAACTCAACACCTTGCCAGTCTTCCCAACAAGTAGAGCCTTTTGATTTAAAGTGGTTAACTGCAAGCGTTAAACGCTTACCAGTTTGGTTGACCATGAAAGTGACCACTAACGCATCACGATGATAGTTTTGACCGCTTTCTAAGATTTCGTCATTGCCATCTTTAATCACTTCATTGTTATCGTTAACAATGCTTGGTGCTTTTTGTTGTGGCATAGTGACAACGCGAGTACGCTCAATGCTTAGTTTGCTTGGACGATAAATAATACCCGTAGCAATAGCATCTGAACCCAGTGCATCTAACTCATCGAGGATCTGATTGCCATTGTGGTCAAAACCCACAAAAACATAACGATTTTCGGTTGAGTATGGCTTGTCAAAATTATCGGCATACTCATCGTTGTAGTAGACGTTGACTTCGTTCACTAAGTCCGCAATCGCACTTTTCAAGCCATAACCGTTGTTTTCAATCTCCATCAAACCCACCACATCAGCATCTAATGCTCGAATCGCTTCGACGAGTTTGGTTTTCTGTTGAGTGAACTCTTGGTGAGTATCAGCGCCACGGCTTTGGCCGAATTGGTTCTGATCACCACCAAACGGTGAGTTGAAATAGTTAAATAAGTTTTGCGCAGCAATACGAATGGTAAATTCATCTTCTGCAACCGTCTCATCAAGTATTGGACTATCTGTTCTTGGTTGGTTATGAATAAAGTTATTACTGGTCAGTGTATTCGTTACTGTCAGTGCGTAATCACCGTAGCTATAACTAATCACACCTTCCATTCCAACCACACTGTCATCAATACGGATGTAGTTGTTCTCTGGATTTGCAGCAAAGTTAGGGTAGTAAGGAATAACACCATTGCCTGCTTGTGATGCACTTTCAATGATTAAACGATAATCATCATTTTGTGCAGCAGCTGCGACAGATTCAGGTGTACCAGCCACATTAAGCTGATTGGGTTGCATGTTTGGACGCAAGTAAGCCAAAGTAATGTTGTTACGGTAGCTGTCGTAGTTAAAGCTGAAACTGCGTGATACACGCATATCCTGAGTGCCGTCAACTTGCGGATTTAAATCTTCTGGTAAGTTGACCAACATGCCTTCATAGCGCTCTAAAGTCGCGGCAAAGGAATCACCATCCGACGACAACACTTCGATATCAGTAGCAACCGTTGTGGTCACACTGCTATTGATAATGTCCCAGCTATCTGCTGAAAGCTGCGTCTGACCAAAGCTTTCAACAACGGTACTGCCTAAACAAATGGTGTGTCCAACCATTGAACTGTTAGCACTATTGCTTGCTACAAAAATACCATCAGAGGTCAATGGGTTGCCATCGGCGACTTCATCACGTAGATAAAAACCTTTATTAGGCAGATTCACCACAGCAGTGACAACACCTTGCACCGCTACTGTTTGCCCTTCTACAGGAGAGGTATCCCCAGTACCTTGAATATCACTAATGCGAGTCAGATCAGAACATACAAATGGCACATAGGCATCAGCTAAGTTTGGCGTGCCGACAGTACTCATGTCCAGCGGGCTGAGCACTTCCCATTGGGTTGCATCAAAAACGCCGGAAGGCGTTGGTGTATTCCCTTCGCTATCTTTACGACGACGTAAAGTGGTATCTGGTGCCCAAACGCTGATGTTATTGGCAGCACCCACACGGTCAATAATCGTGTTGCCGTTTTTAATGTAAAAACCGTCATTACCGCTTAGGTAAAAATCGCTGTAATTGCCATTCCCTTCACCGATCACATAAGCACCACCATTATCGGTAATGATTTGCTTGTATTGATCGCTAGCATCGACATTTAATACAACGATAGACTTACCAGGTTCAATAGTAATACCGGTAAATAGTGGCTCGCCTTCTGCCGTAAGCATCTTATTTTCATAGGCACCGTTACCCCACATGTATACAGCGGTATCATCGGTAAATGTGAATGGGTCGGTTGCGTGTGTATTGGTGATTTCTACAGAGCCAACTTCAGCCCCGTAGTCTTTCTGCACCATTTCTGTAATAAGTAAATCATTGACGCCAGCATGAGCGGCCACACTGATCGTACTGGCAATAGCCAGTGAGAGAAAACTTTTGTTCATAGTAAACTCGATAATTGTTTAACTGGGGATAAAACTAGAAGTACATACGTGCGTATGCATAACCCGCTTCTGGTGCTTCGCCTACACGGCCTTCAACCGATAAAATGATGTCTCTTACAGGAGTGTAATTAACACCAAAACTTGCCCAACGGCGCTCTTTACCGAAGGCTGGTTCAAGTTGTGTGTGGTCGTAGTTTGGACTTTCAACATCCCAAACTTCATACTGCTCATGGTTAGCAGAAGCAACGAACTCCCAAGATGGCGTCAGTTCGTATTTCGCACTTAGAGTCACGCCGTAGTTGCGGAAGGTTTGGTAGTCTAAATACACATCACCACTTTGATGAGTCGCTAAGTCTTCATCTTCAATAAAGCCATTGACACCAAATGCGATGTCCGAGGTCACCTGCACTCGCATACCAAGGCCAAGCAGTTGTTGCTCGCCATATTTAGATTCACCTTTTGAACCGCCACGCGCTTCAACGCCAGCTACAACCGATACCACACCGGACATCCAACCTAAGTAACCGTTCACTATGTCACCCAGTAGAGCCCCACTGTCATGCTGCCCTTCGTACGAATAAGAGACACCATAAACTAGGTGTTCATACTTAGCTTCGTACTTAGCCGTGTTGGCTTGATCGCCGGCTTCACCAGTTTCAACCGCTTTGTTAAAGGTAAAGTCACCAAAGTGGTCGTACTGGTCAAATGCCGTGTCAGTTAAACCTAATTCAATCCAATGATTTTCATTGAACATATAGCCGACATACACTTTATCAATAGCTAATTCAAACTCACCATCACCACCAAGCCAATTTCGGCGTTGGTAGTCTAATTCCAAACGATAGATATAATTTGCACGCTGACCTTTTACGCCTAAAGTGGCGAAACTGTCGTCCACATAGCCTTTAGTGTCATAAAATTCGTCATAGCTATAATCTGGATTGGTAGCAAAATGGCCCCCGACACCAACTTCACCATAAAGGTCAATATAGTCGCCATTATCCTCGTGGTATAACGTCACGGCACTAGCAGCACTCATACAAAATATAGAGGCTAATGCGATTGCAACTGTTGTTTTTCTAAGCATCGCTTTTATTTCCATTAGTAAAGTTCAACCACTTAATTTATTGGTTGAATTCTGACTTGTTTATTATGAGGTTTGTTTTCAGCGATAATATTTTCAACGCTATTCATTGAAAAATAGTTATAGCCGAACTAAAGGTATTAGTAGTGTGGAAACAAAAGGAAACTGATATGACTTAGTCCTATCATTGAAAAGCCATATCCTAAAAAATGAATACACTAAAGATGAGCAACCATAGAGTATGGGTTACTCATGTAATACCTTAGAAACTTTCGCTCTGATCAATACAGGAGTCTATTTAATACAAATAGATGGATTAATCAGTATTAGAATGTTAAGTAAATTATTTATTCATATCAATACAGATTTTGAATAGAACCGATAAAATGAGATATGCAACGAAATAAAAAGTGAACAAAAAAAATATAACCAGGCGAATTATCACATAATTATTCAGCGCGTACAATTATTGTACTTATCACTATTTCTATAATAAAAAACAGAACATAATTCCAAATGTAGCCATAAATTTATTAAGTCAAAGGAAGTGTCAATAAAGTGGGTCTGTTAATTCAGTGACCACTAATATAATGATAGCACCCTAGGGGAGGATAAGGACTCACTCCCCCTAGAGTGCTATCATTATCAACTACTAAACAAGCTAAGGCGAACGCATGAGTGAACACTTATCGACCCATCATGTACATCATCTCCACAAGACGCCGTGAAATCATCCTTGATAGTTTCTGTGACATCCATGCCACAAATCCACACAACAAAGACGGGTTCCTATAGTGCACATGATTTTGTTCAAATAACGTTCGTGATCTCACCCTGCTAAACAAACCTGCGTAAATACAGCAATGATTAAACAACCAAGCTCTGCAGAATAAAATGACAACAAAATGGATTATTTTTAAACACCTAACGCTCACTCTTATATCAATAACATCAACACTGAACAGCCATTAATCAAGTATTTATTATAAATTAACTCCTAAATATAAAGATGTAATACTATCTGTTAAACTTTAAAAATGAAAAAAACTTCCAACTTCACTCTTACTACTTTTACTAAGAACCCAATAACTAAATAGAAAAAAGTTATTCATCTGTTTAGACAATTGAAGGTTACACTTTCAAAGCATTATATTAGATTTATATGATATTCATAAAATAAAGAATATTTGGGTTATTATAAAAACAAAAAACCAACGGCGCACAAATAAAATTCCAGCTTATCTACATTCTTATGCAACCAATCTCACTTACAAACAAGAAGGATATTTATTACTGTCACAAATAATTAATATTCTAAACGTATTAACTCGCCAATAGCTTTGTTATAAATACCAGATAGTTACAGTAATTAAATAACAGTATTGTTAATAACTTGCATTGATATGTAATCAATTTCCTATTAATTCCGGTTTTTCTGTTCTTTGCTTAAGCAAGTTTATTGAGTGTTGGCTATCATCACCAAGATGAAAAACGGCCTATTAAACGCATAATGCCGCTCACTTAATGGTGAACGGCATTCTTTTTTCTGGCATACCAATAGGCTTTAGGTTTCATGCCGTTAGGAGGGCTTTATTTCACCTACCCACACAAAACCTTCTACTCCATTTGTTGTGGAAGCCTTTCTCAAGCCAGATTACCTCTACGGGTACAGGCCTCGACCAAACATATTAAAGATTCTAGCCACCCCTTGAGTAAATACCATAGGATCGCTGAGCACAGTTAAGCATAAGCAATCTTGACCATCCTCAGTTCGAGGGGCGTGTTTTGTAGATGCATCAGCTACGGTAAAGTCACCGGCGCTGTATTGACCCTCTTCATCACTAAAGCTGCCATGAAGCACTAATGTCGTCTCCACACCTTTATGCGTATGTTGGGGAACTTGCACTCCGCCGGTGATATACAGCAAACTCACTCGCTCTTGTTCTCCTATATCAAGGTGAGCGGTGTACACTTTGCCACCGTAACTTTTCCAGTCACTCAATCTTGAACTGACATTATGCAAGGATTTAGGAAGGAAGAACTCCTTACCATTTACCGCAATTTTAACCGCCGGTTTTACTTTAGTAATGGCGCTTGGTTTATCTAAGGAGATAATGTCATTGAACATCGACTCCATTTCATCTTGGTCGAAATCAACCTCTACATCTTGTTCTACTAACACTTGAGAAGCTTGAGCTTCAAACTCTTCTATCTTGCTATGACAGTGACTACAGGTCTCTACATGAGCTGCGAGCGTCAGTCCATTACAAGCGTCGATGCTTCCATCCGCATAGGCTTTTAACAACTTGTTACTTGGATGATGTTTCATACTTGATCCGCCCTTATTGTGTCTTTTAACTTCTCTACAGCCAGTCTCAATCTTGATTTAACGGTGCCGAGAGGAATATCAAATTTGTCTGCTACTTCTTGATGAGGTAGTTCATCAAGATATATCGCTTTAACCACCTCTTTCTGCTTCATCGGCAGCGTATCTAAATAGCGGACAATCTGCTCTCTTAACATGTTTCTCTCCGGCGAATATTGGTCAACCAGATCGGGTGGACAGTAATCATCTGGCCAGATGTCCTCTGAGTGCACATGCAGTTCTCGCCCTTTTTGTTTGCGTAGCAGATCAAAGCAAAGGTTCCGAGCAATGGTGTATATCCAAGTCGATAATGCACTCTTGCTACCGTCAAACAGGTGGGACTTTTGCCAAACTGTAGCTAGAGCATCTTGCACTAATTCCATGGCTACTTGCTCATTTCCTACATGTTTATAGGCAAATTGCTTTAAGCGTGGGGAGAAGTATTTAAATACTTTCGCAAAAGCGGCCTTATCTCCCTGCTGCACTTTGACCATGCACTCGTTCCACTCTGCCCGAGTCGGGGTTGAGGCTTTGGCTAACGTTTCCATGATTCACCTTTTGATAGCTAGGGAGGACAAACCTCCCTCATCGATTATTCGGTAATGTCTGCAGCGAGTATGCCGCCATTGGTTGCAATCGCCTTATACACCTTACCGTTTTCTAGTGTCACACCCTCTAATTGTAGAACAGGATCTTTACTACCTACCCCTGTGACTGTCACCACATAGGTGCCCTCTGCTACATAAACGTTCTGTACTACATCTGTATACGCAAAACTGGATAGGGCTGGATCACTATTTAATAAATCGGTTGAATCCGTTAAGTATATGTCAACCGTTGCCGCCGCAGATAAAGAAGCCCCATGTAGGATGCTTAAGGTGGCGCTAGTGGCCACAGGGCGACGACTGTCTTCAATAACAAGTGCGTCTATATTCGCTAAGTCATTAATAGCATACACGCTGTAATCTTTGCCTTTCTCAAACTCAACCCCTTGTGCATCTATCTGCAAGGTAGTCGGATCATCGAATGCGAACACGCCGAGATCGTATGCTTTTGCCTGTAAATCTAAGTAATCTGATACCACAGTAAATACGACGTCATTTAATACCACGGCATCGTCTACAGTCACATCAACATCAGGGGCGTCAGCTGACAAATGGCCTATACGTACTTGTGCGATCTCATTGCTATCATGGATAATCGATGAGCCACTGCCGTCCATGACAAGCAACTTAACCGGGGATAATGGCATGTCTGAGTCAGAGGAGCTATTCACGTTAGGAATCGCAGCAATAGTGAGTTCAGCACCAGCAGGCAATGGCAACGTACCAGAATCAAAAGCGACCGTGTTCGTGCCAGCTAATGCTAAGCGAACTCGATAATCTGCCGCTGGCACACTAACCACTCCAGTAGAAGCTTTGTATGACAGAGTTGCTAATGGCGTAGCTGGGTTAATATCGTCATTAGGGCCAGTTACATGAATATCAACCTCAGGTACGCCCGGCGAAGCATGCACCACTTGAACGTCAACATTGGTTGTATCGCCATCGCCGGCAGCATCACGAGTAATGATGAGCGGTTCAACAGCAAACTCTGCACTTGGGTCCGCATTCCCGATTACCATTACCGTATATAAAAGGCTTGAATCTAAATTGAGTACGGTATTAGGGATGACAGTCGCGACCTCTCCCCCCGGAAGTTGCACATCTACCTGCACAGAATTTTCCCCCTCGTCAAAGGCTATATAACCAGAGGCAGTAGCGTAATCCACACCAGATAACGTTTGACTGTTATAGGTCGTTCTGCTGTTTGATGAACCGCCATTGATAGTAACGTTGGCCAGTGGCGCATCTGATGAAGCATGTACCGCCTGAACTCGCGTTTGAGAGGCGTTATCGTCGTCATCACAACCGACAAGCATCAATGTCGAGGCTGCTAGCACTGCAGAAAGCATTTTATTAGACATGATTGTATCTCCGTATCACCGTTATTAGGCTTCAATGGCTTGACTAAGAAATCTCAACGCTTCATCACAATCCGCCTGGGAAATGAGGTGTTCAAATTGCTGTTGTTCTATGGGTAACAGTTCCAACCATCTCTGACTTACCCATGTTGCATCATCAAAGAAGCAGTGTGAGTAGAGGTCCTTAATTTCAGGAAACCGCTGATAAACTCGTTGCAATTGATCACTAATAAAAAGGTTGTCTCTAGAAAGCTCTCGGCTGTCCCAGTTGTTGAGGTTTTCAACCTCAGCGCACCGTAAGCCATCGAACTCACTCCAAACCTTATTCACCCTGAAGCGACGAGTTCCCACTATGGTTATTCCAAGGAAACCGTCTGAAAGTTGCTCAAAATCAATAATTTCTACAAGTGTGCCGACACGTGAGATGTTACTAGGAGAAGAAGCCCCCGCTTCATTAATCAAACAAACACCAAAACCTTCACCCGCTTTACAACAATCGCTGATCATACGCTTATAACGAGGCTCAAAGATTCTTAGGTTCATTTTCCCTTCAGGTAAAACCAGTGAACTTAGGGGAAACAGTTTGACTACAGACATAAGCAACTCTTCTTTTCTAATCTCCTAAACTCTTACGCAAACAAACATAAATCGATCAGAAAGCTGGACAAATTTAACTCTGCGAAAAAGTTCCCTTGATTTTGCTGATTTGCTTAACCTTTAAGCGATTAGTTTTTAGAAACGAGAGGCATATCACCTATCTGAGTTAAACTTTTACATTTTTACGCTTTATTTTACCTGTCAGGTATCTACTATTCGATTTAAGGAACGGTTGCTATGGAATAGCAAATTCATTTTTCGCAAAACATTTTTAGAGTATCCCTTATTATGCGTAAATTACTTTTAACTCTTGGCCTATTAGCGGCGACATCAGCACCGGTAATCGCTGCTGACTACACAGACGGCGACATCCACAAAAATGACAACAAGTGGATGCAATTTAACCTAATGGGGGCTTTTGATGAAAAGCCTGGCAACTCTAGTCACGATTATCTAGAAATGGAGTTTGGTGGTCGTTCTGGGATCTTTGACCTATACGGCTACGTTGATGTGTTTAATCTGCTAAGTAACCCAAGTTCCGATAAAGCGAGTGCGGATGCAAAGATCTTTATGAAATTTGCGCCACGTATGTCCCTAGATGCATTAACTAAGAAAGATCTTTCGTTTGGTCCAGTACAAGAGTTATATGTTGCTTCTGAGATTACTTGGGATGGTGTGACAACTAACCTTGATAAAGGGACTTACGGTGTTAACCAACAAAAAATTGGTCTCGGCTCTGATGTGATGGTGCCTTGGCTAGGTAAAATTGGCCTTAACTTTTATGGTAACTACGACTCAAATCATAAAGATTGGAATGGTTTCCAAGTATCGACTAACTGGTTTAAGCCGTTCTATTTCTTCGATAATGGTTCACTCATTTCTTACCAAGGTTATATCGACTACCAATTTGGCATGAAAGAAGAGTACTCAACAGCGAGTAACGGTGGAGCCATGTTTAACGGATTCTATTGGCACTCTGAACGCTACGCTGTAGGTTACGGCCTAAAATTGTATAAAGATGTGTATGGCATTAAAGACAGTAGCGCATTCGAGACATCAGGCGTGACCCATTACGTTGCGGTCACTTATAAATTCTAATTTGAATCTATGACGTGATAAAAAGGCGCTATTAGCGCCTTTTTTGATCTCTGCGATTCGCGAAATGACATAAATACACGTATCCTAGCCATGCAAAAACACAGGAGAGTAACGCTTGAATATTTGTATCCTTGGTGCGGGCGCGATTGGCTCCCTTTGGGCCTGTTATCTGCACAAGGCAGGTCATAATGTATCCCTTTGGACAAAAGGCGATGAGCCATCAATTACCCTATCTTTAGATGACCTGCCCGCTATTACTTTTCCAGCGAATCAGACGACTCATCTATCTCATGCGGATCTGGTACTGATTGCGGTAAAAGCGTGGCAAGTAGAAACGGCAACTCTGCCAATCATTTCATTCATCAAGCCAAGTTGCACCTTGCTGTTTACGCACAATGGCATGGGAGCCATTCAAGGGGTCCTACCTAAGCTAAGCAAGCATAATGTGTTATTTGCCACCACCACTCACGGCGCGCTAAAACAAAATCCACACCAACTAACACATACAGGATATGGGCATACGACGATTGGCGCGCTACAGCAATATGGCCATGATGGTTCTCGCTCTATCAGCGACATGTTACATCAGGCTCTTGGCCCTGTTACTTGGGATGACAATATTCAACAAGCCCTGTGGAGTAAACTGGCCATTAATTGTTGCATTAATCCTTTAACGGCAATCAAAAACTGTCGTAATGGAGAACTAGGCGATCCGGCAACTTTGGCTTTCATTGACGCTTTATGCCTAGAAATTAGCTCGGTGATTCATGCGGAAGGGCTGATTTGTAAGCGTGAAGCTTTGTTTGAACAAGTCCAGCAGGTCATTCAAGCCACAAAAGACAACTACTCTTCCATGCATCAAGATATTTATCATGGACGAGCAACAGAAATTGACTATATTACTGGGTACCTAATTCAGCGAGCGCAAGCGCGCAATCTTAACGTGCCACTCAATGAAAAGCTGTTTAAACAAATCAAACAACAAGAGGCCAACAATGACCATTAAAGCCTTAGTCCCTATCGCTCCTGGCACTGAAGAGATGGAAGCCATCACCATCATCGATGTGCTCATCCGCGCCAATTATCAAGTCACCGTTGCCAGCGTTGAACCTGAAGGGCAATTAACCTTTAAGGGCTCGAGAGGCATTCCTCTTAACGCAGACGTTAAATTAGTGGATGTGGCCGATGATGAGTTTGATGTGATTGCCTTGCCTGGCGGCGTTGACGGCGCAATGGTATTTCAGCAGAGTATTTTGCTCTTAGAAATGGTCAAACAGCAGCACTATGATGGACGATTAAACGCGGCCATTTGCGCAACCCCGGCACTCATGCTGCAACACCATAACTTGTACCCAAAAGCACTGATGACTTGTCATCCAAGCTTTAAATCGCATATTCCGGCTAATAATTGGCGAGAAAAGCGCGTCACCTATGATCAAACTTACAATCTACTGACTAGCCAAGGGCCAGGTAGCGCATTCGAATTTGCCATAGAAATCATCATTCACCTATCGGGTAAAGCATTTGCTTGGAGCATTGCAGAACCTATGGTGCCATTACCTAATCTTCACTATCACAATCTAGGAGCGAAAGGTGTTTGATATTCAATCTGTCCGAGACCAGTTCCCTGCACTGCAATCAGCATCGGATAACTCACCACAAGCTTTGGTTTATCTCGACAGCGCTGCAACGACGCAAAAGCCTAAGCAAGTTATTGATACCATTACTCAGTATTACTCGCAGCATAATGCCAATGTGCACAGAGGCACTCATAGCCTAACCGCCAATGCTACCTCTTTGTTTGAACACGCTCGCGAAAAAGTTCGTGACTTTATCAATGCTAATTCGACTAAAGAAATCGTTTGGACACGCGGCGCAACAGAAGCGATTAATCTTATTGCTCAAACCTATGCCAGAAATACGCTAGTTGCTGGCGATGAGATTCTGATCAGCGAAATGGAGCACCACGCCAATATTGTGCCGTGGCAAATTGTAGCTGAGCAAACCGGGGCTCGCGTAGTTAAAATCCCAATGCTACCCGACTGCACTTTAGATATTGATGCCTTTAAATCTTTGCTCAATCCTAAAACAAAAATCGTCGCCATTGGCCACGTTTCTAATGTCACTGGCACTCGCCACCCGATAGAACAAATGATTCAATTAGCAAGACAATTTGATCCTGTTGTTATCGTGGATGGCGCGCAAGGTATCGTGCATGAAACAGTGGATGTGCAGAAACTCGATTGTGATTTTTATGTCTTCTCAGGCCATAAACTGTACGCCCCAACGGGAATCGGTGTTTTATACGGCAAGCTCGCTCTGTTGGAGGCGATGCCCCCTTGGCATGGTGGCGGTAAGATGGTTAACAAGGTGAGTTTTTCAGGGACCTCTTTTAGCGAGTTACCGGGGAAATTTGAAGCTGGAACCCCTAATGTCGCCGGCGCTCTGGCGCTCTCTAGTGCCATAGACTGGTTAAAGAGCATTGATCCGCAAGGTGCCGAGAAGCACGTTCAGCAATTACAGCAACGAGCTTATCTTGCCATAAAAGAAATTGACGATATTGAGGTGATTGGTTATCAAGAAAAAGCCAGCGTGATCAGCCTTGTAATGGCGGGTGTGCACCATCAAGATATTGCGACATTGCTTGACCAACAAAGCGTTGCCCTTAGGGCAGGTCATCACTGTGCTCACCCGTTGATGGACGCTTTGGGAATTAAGGGGACGGTGCGTGTCTCGTTTGCTCTCTACAATACCACTCAAGAGGTGGACGCTTTTATTACCGCTCTAACAAAAGCGGTGGATATGCTTTAACGCGTAACAGTATTACGCTGTGAGCGTTTTTATTTGTTCAACAATCGCTTTAAGCCCATTACCGCGTGATGGGCTTAAATGCTGAATTAACCCAAGGCTTTCAAAGTAACTTTCTATGTCAAATTGCTGAATTTGTTGACTGGTTTTACCATTAAACACCGTTAGCACTAATGCGATGAGCCCGCGAACAATGCGCGCATCAGAATCTGCGCAAAACTGCCATACGCCACCCACTTGTTGCCCAACTAACCAAACTTGGCTTTCACATCCAGCCACCAGCACTTGCTCAGCTTTTAGCTCTTCTGGCATCACTGGCAGTTTTTTACCCCATTGAATCACCTGACGATAGCGCTTCTCCCACCCTTGGCATAGGCTCATTTGGGCAACAATGTCATCCTCAACAATAGAAGAGCCAAAAGGGTTTTCAGGGTATAACATAGTGGGTAGACCTTATTTCGAGCTGTGTTTTTGAATCAATTTTTCAATAATACGTGATACGGCAACAAAACCAAAGGTTGCAGTCACTACGGTTGCTGCACCAAAACCTGTGGCACAGTCCATACGTTTAGGACCTTCAGCGGTTGCTTTAACGGCGCACACACTGCCATCCGCTTGCGGGTACTTTAATTGCTCGGTTGAGAACACACAGTCAATACTGAACTTACGTTTAGGATTTTTGCTAAAGTTATAAAAGCGACGCAACTGATCTTTGATTTTTTTCGCTAAAGGATCTTGTACGGTTTTACTCAGATCAGCCACACAAATTTGCGTAGGATCCACCTGACCACCCGCACCACCAATAGTGATCACTTTAATCTTGTTGCTACGACAATACGCCAGCAATGAAGCCTTAGCTTTCACGCTGTCAATGGCATCTAACACATAGTCATACTCTTTACTGAGATATTCGGCTTGATTGTCCGAGTCGATAAAGTCATCAATAAGATTGACTTTGCACTCTGGATTAATGAGCGCAACACGCTGTGCCATCACCTCAATTTTGCTCTGCCCTACGGTGCCAGACATAGCATGAATTTGACGGTTAATGTTGGTGACACACACATCGTCCATATCGATTAGAGTAAGCTCACCGATGCCACTTCTTGCCAGAGCTTCAACGGCCCAAGAACCCACACCACCAATACCAATCACACACACATGCGCGGCGCGTAAGATCTCTACTTCACTATTACCGTAAAGACGGCGCGTGCCACCAAAACGTTGCTCATAGGATTCGGATGCTGGGGTGGTTAATTCTCGCATGAGGCTATTTCTCTATACATAAAACAACAAGAGTGCGTTTTATACGCACTCTTGTGTTTAATGTCTAGTTTTTGCCATGTTTTGTAAACGGGATAATGGTCTATTTAGGCATCTGCCACGGATTGGCGGTAGGTGAGTTTTCCAAACCTAACTTCCACACTCGTCCAAAGTGTTTGTAGTGCCCTGACTGCACTCCAGCTCTTGCCCCCATGCCATGGTATAGGTCCAAGTGATTCTGTTTAACGGCGCCACCGGTGTCGAGAACAATCAATAAACGCAGTGCATGAGCCCCTGACCAAGTACCATCGGCATTAAGTAGTGGCACCTCGGCTAATATAGGCGTGCCCATAGGTAACCATTTTCTATCCCCCGCCACAGCGGCCATTGGCAATAGAGGAATACCTGCAGAACCACGTACCGCTAAATCATCTTTAGCAACAAAAAAGACAAAAGAAGGATTTTGCTCAAGCAACTCTTTGACAGTTTGCTCGTCATTTTCTAATACCCATTGTTTGATGGCCTTTAGTGACATGTCTTTTTTGGCCACCAGCCCACGCTCAATTAATATTCTGCCAATGCTGACGTAAGAGCGATTATTTTTCCCTGCATAAGCAAAGTACTGCATTTTGTTATCGTCACCAAAATGCACAAAACCACTGCCCTGCACTTCCATTAAGAAAGGATCAATCCTATTAGAGGCGTAGCCAAGCTCCAACCCTTTACCTTTTAAAGCCCCATCATAGATTTGAGCGCGAGTTGGGCACTGCTGGCTGCAGTGAGGTTTACCATAAACTGGGTATTTATAGGTATCATCTGCTTGGTGACGCAGTTCAATGACTGGAGAGAAATAGCCCGTAAACAGCACGTTACCTTGATTATCCCCACCACGCATTTGCGCTACTTGCACACCATAACTTTGCAGATCGCTAGGATCCCCGCTTTGCTGCGCCCATTGGGATAAATGCTGATACAGATCCTGATAAGTTCTAGACAAGGAAGGAGAATTGTCTAATACCTGTTTTGCTTGAGCATCAAAGGTATTTAAATCAATAAAAGCATTACTCTTAATCGTGTTGGTTTGAGTCAGTGGTTGCTGAAATTGTTGATCAAAATATTGCTGCCCATGATCAGTATTCTTCGCACAGCCTGTAAATAAGATTACTAGGGTTAAAAGCGGAATAAATTTGCGCATTAGTTAGATGTCATGTCCTTTAGAAAGCCATAGAAACTCAGAATGACAAACTCACTGACTTTACGCAATGCTTGTGCAGAAAATCACACACAATTAACATAAAAATGTGTGCTGCATCTTTTCATATTTAGTCATCAAAATAGTTGTAATTATATAAGTAATCATTATTATTGTATAAAAATTCACTTTGAAGTTTAATTATGTCTCGCAGCACTGAACTGGTTAAAGGATTTCGTCAATCCACTCCCTACGTCAATGCACACCGTGATAGCACTATGGTGATCTATCTTTGCGGTGAAGCATTAAATCACGATAACTTCCCTAATATCGTCAGTGATATTGCATTACTGCATAGCTTAGGGGTCAAACTTGTTTTAGTGCATGGTGCTCGACCGCAAATAGACCAGCGACTGCAGTTGCAATCTTTGAGTTCCCCATACCATAAAGGGGTGCGAGTGACCGAATCCTCCACCTTGCCACATGTTTTGCAAGCATCCGGTCAACTGCAACTGGCGATTACGGCTCATCTCTCTATGAGTTTAAATAATACGCCTATGGCGGGAAATCAGCTGAATGTGGTCAGTGGTAACTTTGTTATTGCCCAACCTATCGGCGTTGATAATGGTGTGGATTACCAACACAGTGGCCGAGTGCGTCGTATTGATGTCGAAGGCATTAACCGCACTCTAGAGCGCGATTCCGTTGTTCTGATTGGCCCGGTTGCAGGCTCGGTTACTGGAGAGTGCTTTAACTTAGTGTCTGAAGAATTAGCGACCCAAGTCGCCATTAAACTGGGTGCGGATAAGTTGATTGGCTTTAGCTCCGATCAGGGTTATATCAAGCCTAATGGCGAAGTCGCAGCAGAACTCTTCCCTCACGAAGTAGAGCATATTTTACAACAAGGTATCACTGGCAATGCCCCAAGCACTCAACGATTTTTACCGGCCGCCGTTAAAGCCTGTAAAAAAGGAGTACAACGTTGTCATTTAGTCAGCTATCTCGATGATGGCGCGTTAATACAAGAGCTGTTCTCTAGGGATGGTATTGGTACTCAAATCGTCATGGACAGTGCCGAGCAAGTGCGTCTTGCCACTATCGATGACATTGGTGGTATTCTTGATTTAATTGAGCCGTTGGAAAGTGAAGGTATATTGGTGCGTCGTTCAAGAGAGCAATTAGAACAAGAAATTGAGCGCTTCACTATCATTGTCAAAGACCAACTCATTATTGGTTGCGCCGCTCTTTACCCCTACGTTGAAGATCAAATGGCAGAAATGGCCTGTGTGGCAATTCACCCTGAATACCGAGACGGTAACAGAGGCGCGCACTTGCTTGAGTATATGAAGCATCAAGCTGAGGCATTAGACATTAAACAGCTGTTTATTCTCACCACGCGCAGCTTACACTGGTTTAGAGAGCAAGGGTTTTCTGAAATAGATCTTGAGGCCCTGCCGATTAAAAAGCAGGACCTATATAACTTTCAAAGAAAGTCTAAGATTTTAGCGTTAGATATTATGTAAGGTTTATCGTGCGCCATCTGTGACTAATCGCTGTGACAGATGGCTACTTCTTGCCGTTTTCTGTTGGATGGCTCTTTGCATTATTGCAGGGTCGGCATACACACTCAGCTGATGCTTTGCTCGAGTGACTCCCGTATAAAAGAGCTCACGGGTCAGTACCGGTGTCGGGGTTTTAGGCAGCAATAGCAAGGTATGGTCAAACTCACTGCCTTGTGACTTATGAATCGTCATGGAATAGGCCGTTTCATGAGGGGGAACTCGACTCGGTAGCACTCCTTTGACACTGCCATCGGCAAGCTCAAAATAAACCTTTAAACGTGGCTCACTCAAACTTTCATCTAGCAAGCAAATACCAATATCACCATTGTACAATTGCTGGCTATGATCATTATTTTTCACCATCACTGGTCGTCCAATATACCAAGTATCGCGATCTTTCGGGATCAAGCCTTTGCGCGCTAACGCATTTTCAATATAGATGTTTGTCCCTTCAACCCCAAACTCTCCTTCTCGCACCGCACATAATAAGCGAGTGCCAGCAAAGCTGTGTAAAACGTCTCTAGCAAACGACGCCATATGCATAGTGCCATTATTAACAAAGCGTAAACTTAGGTATTGTTGATAACGGTTGACCAACTGTGCAACTAACTGTGCATAACTATCGGCATCTACGGGATGATGATCAATGTCGTCATATCCAGCTTGAAACACTGTACTTACCGAGTCATGGTGACCGGAGTTAATGGCTCGCGCCAATTGACCAATACCTGAGCGACTATGAAAACGAAAACTCTTTTGCAACACACACAAGCTATCGTTGATCGCACTACCTAACTGTTGTGAGCGAGGCAGTTGATAACCCGTTAATTTATCTAAAATTGCGCTATGAGCAGGGCTATAGCCTTGATTACCTAACTGACAAATGTCCCCTAGTACCGCTCCCGCCTCTACCGAAGAGAGTTGATCTCTATCACCCAATAAAATTAAACGCGCGTGCGCAGGGAGCGCATTGAGCAATTTGCACATCATAGGCAAATCGACCATTGAGGCTTCATCTAGAATCAAAAGATCCAAATGCAATGGGTTTTGCGCATTATGTTTAAACTCACTTCGATTTGGAATCGCACCTAATAAACGGTGTAATGTACTGGCCGATGTAGGGATTTTCTGTTTTATCTCCGGTGGCACAGGCAATGAATCAATGGCTTGACCTATGGACTCAGTAAGACGAGCGGCAGCCTTACCCGTGGGTGCGGCAAGCTTAATATCTAAATGAGTGTCACTAGAAACCACCAGCGCAGCCAGCAATTTAGATACGGTTGTGGTTTTCCCTGTACCTGGGCCACCAGAAATAACACAAAAGCGACGAGTTAGAGCTGTAGCAGCGGCCACTTTCTGATGATTTAAACAGGCGCTGAGGGGAATATAATCCGTTAATGCTGCCAGTTCACTGGCTGATTTCGCCTCTGTTGCAATGGCGACGATCTTATCAAACGCCAACCCTGTCGAATCAACCACATCTAACGACTCACAAATTGCCCGCTGAATTTGATTGTGACTGGCATTATCGTGTTTCAGCACCTTGAGTTCACTAAACAGATAATTGAATTGCCAAGCAAACAACTGATCCAGTTGAGTTTTTAGCTGAGAAAGCTGACTTGTTTCAATGGATATCGGCTCAGCATACTCTAATAATTTTTGTGCTAGTGCCCCTTCAAAGTGCCAATATTTTTGTAAATAGAGACTGCCAAATTCAAACACTAGAGGGAGGCACATTGCTTGTTGAAAGTCATGGGCAACCAAAGAGGATGTTTTCAACTCTGCAAGCCAATCACACTGCAGCAACTCTTTGGCAAAAAGAGGCTCTAATTGACTGGCTCCCAATGCTCGCAAAGGGTTCCAATTATGACTGATGGGTAAACAGGTGTTGCCCTTGCTCAACTCATAACTCACAGCGCACACCATCACCGCAACGCAGGGAGCTGAAGCGCAGTTCTCTTGTCTAGCAAAAAACTTCGCTAGCTGAAAATCAATGTCTCGCACCATACCTAGGTTAGCCATCAGTTCCAGCCACTCTAGCCAGCTTTTTTGAGTGTAATGAGCCAGTTGGTCGACTTCCATCTCGGAGATATTCAGTGTCTGTGGCAGGTTATCCGTAATTTCGCTCATTATAGTGTCTCCTCACCACGAATATGCTCATCCAACTGTGCAAGCATGGATTGTGATGGTTTAGCGGAAAATACCCCATAATCACCACTGCCGTCCATGCCGCGTAAAAACAGATAAAAAACGCCACCAAAGTGGCTGTCGTAGGAGTAATCAGCAATACGAGTTTGCAAAAATCGTTGCAACGCCAAGGCATAAATTTGGTACTGCGCATCATAACGGTGCTCTAGCATTGCCTTATCTAAGCTCTGACGGTGGTACTCTTCAGCGCTGTCACCTAAATGGTTCGACTTCCAATCCAACACATAATATTTACCTTGATGCTCAAACACCAAATCGATAAAGCCTTTCAACATGCCTTCAACCGGAGCAAAGCCAAGCTCTCCGGCTTGTGCCGATAACGAGTCATGTTGATGGGTAATAGTATTAAAACGTTGCGCCAATAAAATGTCGATAGGAAGTAAAAACTCCATCTCCACCAACCGCTGTTGTGCGGTTTTATCTGACAATTTCAAACCATTGCCATCTAAGTCAGTATTTAGCACTTTATCTATCATATCTTGCAATATGGGTAACCACTCTGCCTCATATTGTTCTTTGACTAATAGCTGCTCGATAACGTCGCTGTTGTGCTGGCTAAATGCCGATCCAGTGTATTCCACTTCTTCAAATAAGGTATGTAGAAAAGTCCCTGGACGAGCACCTCGAGGGAAGTTAAACATGGTTTTTTTATGCACATCAAGTAATGGCGCTTGATCTTGTGAAGCATCAATATCTAACGTGGTCTCTAACCACGCACTTTCATCTTTATGCGCACGGCCATGACCTTGCTTCACTAGCCCAGAGTAACTGGTCATTCTCCAACGCCAATCGATTTGCTGTTGCATTTTATTGGCTTGCAATTGCGTAAGCGTCTCTGTGGGTGGTTGATAGCGAACCTCATCCCAAGCAACTGGATCTTTTACTACAATAGAGTCACACCCTGTTGTCAGTTGCTCTATGGCAGAGCTCAACGCTGAAGCATCTTGCTCATCTTCTCCCTGCAATAAATAGCCAATGGCACTTAAGTGAGTAATCACTTTCTTGCTTCGACCTTCTTTTATGGCTGCAACGCCAAGGTAACAAGAATACACTGCGCGAGTTATCGCCACATAAATGAGGCGTAAATCCTCAGCCAGACGTTCCTTATCAGAGAGCGCGATACCGTCACTGTTATTATCGATATCTAAGCGGGTACATTGGCGAGACTCATCATAATAAAGTGCCTGCTTACTTTGACGACAGACACTAACAAATGGCACAAAAATTATGTCGTACTCTAAGCCTTTAGACTTATGAATGGTAACCACTTGCACTAAGTTGCTTTCAGACTCTAAACGCTGTTTTTGATCATCTGACGAGTCACCATTAGTCCCGTCAGCAAGACTCTCTTCAAACCAACGCAATAACGCATGGTCACTTTCAAGCTCCGCAGACGCTTGCTGTAGTAGTTCGGCAAGGTGCATTAAATCAGTAAGTACTCGCTCTCCTTGCTGCTGTGTCTGTAGCTTTTGCGCTAATTCACGGTACTGAATTAACTTACGAATCATCGGCATAATGCCTGACTTTAGCCACAGTTGACGATAATCACTGAATTCCTGACTCAATAACTCCCAATAGTGCTCATCTTGGTTTAAGCGTTCCAAATCAAATAGGGATAAGTCAAATAAACTACTGGCAGCGGCACTGCGCAATGCTCGGTCGTTATCAAAGTGCAACACTGCGCGTAAAAACATCAGCACATCGGTGGCGACTGGACTGGCAAATACACTGTCTCTATTTGATAAGTAAACGCTAGCGACCCCTTTTTCTGATAATGCTTTTCGCACTAAGCTGGCTTCCCGACCTGTGCGAACCAACACTGCGATATTACTGGCTTGAATTGGCGTTTGGCTGGCATGGTTAAGCCTCGCCTCTCCTTGATCTGATGCGCTGAGCAGTTGCTGTATCTGAGTTGCGGTGGACTGAGCCATAGTGTGATGGTAATCCGCTTTAGCGACCCCTTGCCCCTCTTCTTGCTGCAGCCATAGGGTCATCGCAGGTTGTGGCTCTCCATACAAAGACCAGGATTTTTTTTCAGCCCCTGGGCTGGCTAAAACGGGGATAAACGGAATATCCTCATTGTACATAAATGGCGATTTGGCTTTCGCAAATAGCTCATTGCTCGCCTGTACCATGGACTCACTTGAGCGCCAGTTGGTCATCAAGTTAAAATGAGAAGTCACTTCATTGCGAGCGCGAATATAAGTAAAGATATCCGCACCACGAAACGCATAAATAGCCTGCTTAGGATCGCCAATCATAAATAGACCACACTTAGGGTATGACAAATAGAGATGGCTAAAGATGTTGTATTGCTGAGGATCGGTATCTTGAAACTCATCGATCATGGCAATGGGATAAAGCTGACGAATTCTGTCGGCTAATAAGCTTTCATCATCATGTTGCAACGCGTAATCCAGTTGACTGAGCAGATCGTCAAAAGAGAGTTTTTGTTGCTGCTGTTTGGCCTTTTGAAGCTCTCTTCTACACTCAGGAATGGCATTGCTCAAAATAGCCTGTTTCACTTCCAATGCAGGCAACTGAAAAAACGTCTCTGATTGGTTAAATACTGCATGTTCCGGCAGTTGATTACCTGGCTTCGTTTTTGCTTGCAAAGCGCTTTGGCTAAAGCGGTTCAGACAATCTGGCAGCGCTAAAGTGGATGGCATTGTCTTTGCCCAGTTGTCTATTTTTTCAATCCAATTGGGTACATTTTTCTTGTTATACGGGTTTTTTGTGATCCCTGACTCTGCAATTAATTTTTCAAAACTGTCGCTGCTGCTCAACCATTGCTGCTTTAACTCATCGATCACCTTAATGCGCTCAAGGTACTGACTTTCTAGTTCACCCTGTGCTTGTTCACTGTGGATATACACTTGATTACCACTAATAAACCGATCAAGATCTGAGAATAAAGCCTGTGGTGTTTTCCAGTGGCGACGAATCTCTGCAGCCATGGTTTGGTTCATGTGATAAAAATGCCGACGCCAATAATCACACACCACTTGCGTTTTGAGTTGAGTTTCATCTTTTATAAATTGGCTTTTAAAACGGCTCCCAGATTCAAAAGCATTTTGTGTCAACATGCGCTGACAAAAACCATGAATGGTAAACACTGCGGCTTCATCCATCTGCCTCTCAGCCATCAGCAGCAACTCACACGCTCTGTCTCTGTCATCAGTCTGCTCAAGTAAAGGTTTGATAATAGGATCATCACTATGCCCTCGACTAAAATCCACTCGAGCTTGGTGAATACGAGCGCGAATACGGTCTTTTAGCTCAGCGGTGGCTGCCTCGGTAAAGGTCACTACCAAAATTTGTTCCACTGTTAGAGGCTGCTGATGAGCACAACCATTATCACCGTGCCCAAGGAGTAACCTTAGGTACAGGCCTGCAATGGTAAACGTCTTACCGGTTCCCGCAGATGCTTCTATTAAACGAGCGCCATGTAAGGGAAAAGTCATGGTATCTAATGCTGCAGGAGTTATGTGCGCTGCATCGGTCATAGTGAACCCTATCTAATTCTGTGATCAATGTTATGAAATAATGTCATGGTACAAACAGTCGAACTTCAACTCATAAAGTTTGTGAGTCGACTCACTGTTAAAACCTAAGGTTAAGCGTAGGCTTGCCAAAAATAATAATCACTTAGTGTTTATCTTTATAAATATCGAAATAAGTGGTCTCTCTGACCCCTTGGCCGCCAGTGATAACCCTACATATAATAATTATTCTGGCGGCCACCTTTCTCTTATTTAATAGCGGCAGTACCTACTTAGTGCTTTTTTTCAAAAGCCGCTCCTGTGCTGGTAAAAATACCTGCTCAGCAAGACGATAACCTTGCTCCCCCCACTCTTCTTGCCATTGTGGCCACGCTCGTTGAATGTATAAATCTTGGCACTCACCCGCGCTATAGTCATTGCCTAAAAAGTGACTTTTAAACTTACTCTTCGCCCCTTCTCTAGCTGCCTGCGTATCGCCCTTTTTTGATTTAATAACAAACTCTTGCATAGCACTTTGAGCCGATTGCGGAAAGTAAGGTAAGGGCTCAGTCATGCCAGAAAAAAACAGGGAGATTAACGGTTCAATAAAGTCCATAGCATCCTGTGGCGATAGTGGCTGGAGAGAAAAGTATTCCACCTCCCCTTTAGCAATACCGATGATATGGCTCACCACCTCAGCCCCAGAAGCACAAGCAAATAAATGCTTTATCCAAGCTTGTAAAATATCTTTTGAGCGAATACTGCCCACCCGATAATGTACTAAACCTGAAGCGTAATGATTATCTAGCCAACCTGTAATCGTCAGCGTTTTATCACGATAAAACACAGGCAAAGATAACGGTATAGAGGGGCACTTAGTACTGGTATAAAACTCAATTTCCTCGGCAAGTCCTGCCATGGCCTTTTGGTTTTCTGCTACATCTAGATCGCCAAACTGCCCTATTGGCAACTGCCCTGAACTGCGATAATAGTCGGCGACTTTAGAGATGCTTTCTTCTCCGTCTTCTAACATAGCCGTGACGATATCTTGGCGAAGGAAATACCGCTCTAGCCCTTGCAAAGAAAAAGGTTCGTCATCTACAAGAGGCTCTTTTTCACCGTTAAACCACACTTGTAACCGCTGATTAAAGAAGGATTTAACAGGCAAAGACCAAAAGGAAAGTAACTGCTCCAGTTCCATTTGATCTAGGCCGCTGCGTTCTAAAAAGTAATCCGATAGTGGGGGCTCTTGTTTCACTTGCTGCGACAATACACCATTGGCAATGCCAAGCCATTCACTGGCAAAGCTTTGCTGATTAGCAAACGCATCTCGGCTAAATGGGGTCATACTGTGATGAGAAATTAGATGATGCAAAAGCTGTTTTCCTGAATCATCCACTGATAAATTCTCGTCCCCTTCTCGACAATAATTTTGCGAGCAGTATTCAAGTAATTCGGTCACTAAAATAGAAGGGAGACACTCACTATTATCTAATATCGATTGCCCTATATAACTGATATATAAATGTTGCTGTGCCGATAACAAGGCTTCTAAAAATAGATAACGGTCATCGTCACGGCGACTTCTATCACCGATTCGCGTCTTAACCGTCATTAAGTCAAACCCTTCTTGAGCGACCGTTCTGGGATAAACTCCGTCATTCATTCCTAATAAGCAGACCACTTTAAAGGGAATGGAACGCATTGGCATCAAAGTACAACAGTTCACTTGACCCGCTAAAAAACGCTGACTTACTCGAGAGTTATCTAACTTATCTTGTAAATACTCACTGACAACCTGATGGCTCAAGGAGGATTCAAACCCAGATTCTATGGTTTGCTGGGTTAATGCCGATAAGGCATCGCGAATGGAAGTCAAAGCGATTTCATTTTCAATATCTAAATCAAAAAAGTCATTCACTAGAGTATTTAACTGAGCTTGCCACTGACTACTGAACTGTGGCGAGCTTAATACTTGTCGATAATGCAGAACTTTATCGATAAAAGCGGCTAACTTACCAGCAAGTTCCGCTTGCATCCCTTCAACATGCTCATAAGGTGCTAATAAGCCTTCCGCTACAATAAACGGCTGACTTGACGAAGACATACAGTAACCTAATAAAATACGTTGT
The DNA here is from genome assembly GCF_024347075.1 of Vibrio rarus. Lineage (NCBI taxonomy): Bacteria > Pseudomonadati > Pseudomonadota > Gammaproteobacteria > Vibrionales > Vibrionaceae > Vibrio > Vibrio rarus. The sequence goes on along the minus strand of NZ_AP024900.1, from coordinate 595,772 downwards.
AGGCCAAATAACCAAGTATTTTGCGTCAATTGGGGTAATTCAAACTCGGTGGCTGTAGACTCATCTAAGCCCCATCGCACCCCGGCTTCCTCCACCCAAAGATGGATCAATTCAAAATCGGCATTGGATAAGCCAAAACGCTGCAAAATGGCTGGCGTTTCTAAAATCTCCATCATCTCACTGCGCCCACAGCGACTATTGGGCAAAGCCAACAACTGCAAAAAGGCATTCAAAATTGGGGTTTCTTCGGCCACACTTCTATCAGAAATGGAGTACGGTATTCTTCTCTCTCCCTGCGCATTGCCAAAAATGGCTTTGATAGCTGGAGAATAGGCATTAATGTCAGCCACCATCACGATAATATCGCGAGGTTTTAAACTTGGGTCTTGGTTAAATAAATGCAGAAGATGATCATGTAGAACTTCGACTTCTCTTGTAGCGCTGTGACAACTATGCACTGACAACGAATTGTCTTGTAATGATATCTGGCCTTTATGCAAACTTTGTTCAAGTTTAGAGTCGTCTTGATGCTGCTGTAACGACAAGATGTCTTGCTGTATTTGCTGCAAGAAATGGTCTGCTTCATGGTCGACAAAAGCTTCCACTTCATTACTGCCTAACTCGGACAATAAATATAAATTATCCCTTCCCTGCTTGCCCATAGAGGCCAGAAGGTTATTGGTAATGGCATCATTATGGTACTCAGGAAGCGCATTTTGTTCTATGGCGCCTTTTAATACCGAGTGCCCCTGCTCTTCGGTGATATTTTGCCCATGCCAACGAATCTTTGGTCGCACCGACGCGGCTATTTTTGATAACGTTCGCTGATCTTTAATGTCTCCCCAGTAATAGCGACAAGGGTTATGAAACATTAGGTGCACATCAATATGCTTGCCCAATGCCGTGAGTGCCTCTAAATACTTAGGCGGTAATGAACTGATACCAAACACAAAAAGCCGCTTAGGCACATTCGAGCTTTCAAGGTTAACGTCTTTACCAAGGGCATCAATAAAATCTTGATATAAGTTGGCGCGATGATATTTAGATTGGCCTAACCCTTCAGTAAATTGATATAACTCCCGCCAAAGCTCACCTTGCCAAAGACCTTGTTGTTCTAACTCGGCAGGGTGTTCACCATGCTCCCAAGCGGTAATGTAATCAGGACGATACACTAAGTATCCATCGAATATATCTGCAATTTTACCGGCCAACTGAAATAACTTAGAGTCATCGTCGTCATTTTCAAGGTAAGACGCCAATGGAGAAAACGAGGGTTGCTGCAGTTTATGAGGTAATACCTGCATCAGCTTCCAAGTCATTCCCTCTTTATTAAAGGCACTGCGTTTGGGGACATCAGGTAAAACTTCAATGAACATTTGCCAAATGAAGGTTGCCGGGAGCGGAAAATTAAGATTGGCGGCAATCCCCATATCTTTTCCCAGCTCCATCTTTAACCACTGCGACATTCCGGGGCTTTGCACCAAGATTTGCTCTTGCTCAAAAGGCGAAGATAGTGGCTGCTGACGAATAAGGGCAACTAATAACGATTTAAGAAGATCAATTTGGTTTGAATGATAAACAGTAAACAAAATAGGCTCACAATCCATTGAATCAATTGCAATAAGATTACCATACCCTAGTGCAATAGATGTCTCAAAGTGTGTTATTTTGCCGCTATTTCTAACTTGGGTTGGATTAAAAGCTGATTGATATATTGCACAGTGACATAGCTAACAATACACAGAGCAATCATGAGTTCCACTACGGCCAGAGTGTGTACTTGTACAACATATTCTTCAGCAATACCTAAATCGCTCATCCACAGTGCGACTTTAAACATGGCTGTGGCGCTAATAACTAAAGGAAACGTGAACGCAGAATACCCTGGGCTAAACGGTAATTTTAACAGCTTAAAAAATGCCATATAAATAACACTCGTCATCAAAATAGCAATACCAAATAGCACGGCCACCACCATAGGTGATGGCGACTCAACAAAAGAAAGGTAACCGGCCAATGATAGGCTCGCAGGGGCGGCTAAAATCGCCAATGTGGGCTTGGCGGCATCTTGCACTAATTCCGAAAACATAAAGCGGTATATCATTATAGGTAACATGATGGCATAAGCACCCATTCCAAAATACAAGGTGGCCTCAGCAAGCCAATGCAGTGATGGATTCCCTGAATATGTCAAGGCGGCGACAATAATTCCCACCGGTGGTACAAACCAACTAGGCAACATGTGATGAAGCTCGAAATGTTGACTGCGATGGAAAATAAAACCGCCTAAAAACATTAAGTGCAAGCCTATTGAAGCAAGCCATATTCCACTGCCTAACCATGGTAAATACTGGCTTACTGCATAAGACACGACCATAGATGCCATAGCAAAAGTAGGAATGACGCTACCTAGCACAGGATGAGATAAATCCTGCTTTAATAAATGGCGATGGCATAAAAATTTTCCAGCTAAAATCAGTAGTAATGCTGATGCACACACAGCGCCAATGATTTGAGCGTAGCCATTAAAGATACCTAAGTTTTCTAAACTCCAGCCTAAACTGGCTATTCCAAGGGCAAGACCGGCCATTGGCGTGGGGGCATTAGCTAGACGCGATGATATGTGCATGTGATGACTCCGCTCATGATTTTCTTAATGCAAAGAGTGTACGGTTACGCTATGTTTATTAAAATTTAAACATTTAAAACAACCGTTAACTAAAGTTAAACAACTATGATTCCCTTCACATTTCGACAATTGGAAGTATTTACCACCGTTGCTAACGCTCGTTCGTTATCTGCAGCTGCACAACGTCTGTTTTTGTCAAAAGCGGCGGTGAGTCTATCTCTTAGTGAGTTAGAAAATCAATTAGGGCATACTTTGTTTGATCGTGTGAATAATCGCTTAGTTTTAAATAAAGAAGGCATTAGGCTATTACCTGTGGCTGATGAGTTGCTCAATCGCGCTCAAACAATACCTCAATTATTTAAGGGGGCAGATAACCTCAATGGTGAGCTGGCTATTGGGGCAAGTAATACGATAGGTAATCAACTTCTCCCCTACCTAATACGAGACTTTAGCGCATTACATCCCCAAGTGCAGTTTACGACCCTATTAGAAAATTCGGCAGAACTAAGCCAACAAGTTCTTGATTATAAAATTGATATTGCTTTCATTGAAAGTAATCAAGAGTTGGCAAAATTAACCCGTTACCCTTTTGGCTATGACCAAATGTGTATTATTTGTAGTCCTAGTGATCCTCTGACTCATCACTTAAATCACGCTATTGATGATTTACATAATCGGGCCTGGCTTTTAAGAGAGCCTGGTTCTGGTTCTCGAGACTATTTTCTACAACATATCGCGCAACATATACAACATTGGCATGGAGCATTTGAGTTCAGCAACAGTGAAGCCATTATTAATGGTGTCGCAGCTGGATTGGGATTAGCGTGTTTATCTGAGCTGTCCATTGATAGTGCCTTAAAGGCGGGAAAAATTAGTAAACTGAATATCACGCTGCCCCAAGATCGAGCCATGCAAGTTGTATTACACAAAGATAAATATTTGAATCCGTCACTTAACGCTTTTTTACAATACAGTCTTGAGTGGCGTTTGAGCGGTCAAGCCGCAAAATAGCGTACACGGCTAGACTGTATACTATGATTTATGTATAAATAACCAGTATTTAATTATCAATAAACAATTTATGAGGATGAACCATGGCTGTTATCGTCAAGTACGTGGTAGAACGCAACGGAGAAGAAAAGATGACCTTTACCTCGAAAGCCGAAGCGGACGCATATGACAAAATGCTCGATATGGCAGATGAGCTATTTGAACTTCTAGGCAATAGTGAAATCATCACAGATGAAGGGCAACAAGAAGAACTTTCTATGTTCCTTGCTAAAAATAAAGATGAAGTTTTGTATGCACTCGGAGCTAAGCGCAAACCTGCACCTAAAAAACCGAAGGTAGAAGCAGTACCAGATGCGGAAGAATCTGACGCAGCCTAAATAATGAAAACCTCGTAGGTCTATAACAACACGGTTTACGCCACGAGGTTTTTTCCATAGCAAGTCGTTGCCCACATCCCCTCTTCCTGTTTATGCCCATCTTTACTGTTAACAAGACCATCAATCACCGCATTTTGTCAGTTTTAATCATTTAACCCTTTTCAGTCATGCCCGTGCTCTTTATAGTGTAAAGCTATCAGAAAATTTGAGAGGTGCGTCAATACATGTCTTTGCATTGCAATTGAGTTGTATGAACGTACTTAAACACCTTATATGGAGATTAATTGATGTCTTTCTTCGCACTGGCACTCGGTAGCGCTACCAAAAACCAAGATGGCAAAATTATTGAAGCTTTCTTCCCTACCCCTGTTTTAAATCCAGCCACTGCACTGGTTGATGCACTAAAACACATCACTGGGTACAAACAAGGTAGTCAGAGTATAGAGATCACTTCAGAACAGTGTGCACTTCTTGCTACTGCATTTGAAAACAATGGACAAGCAGCAAGCGCAAACTTTGCAGCAAAAGCCACTCAATCTAAACAACCTATCGTTCTTGTTGTTCTGGAGAAAGATGAAAAGCCCCAGTCTGTTGCTGAAGGCTTCTTGAAGCTACAACTTATCTCTCATCGTTTAGTGAAACCACACGGTACAGTACTCGACGGTATCTTTGGTCTTCTGCACAATATTGCATGGACGAATGAAGGACCGATTGATCTTCCTGAACTTGCCGATCGCCAAATGGAAGCCCGTTTAGCTGGGCGCACGTTAAACGTAGATTGTGTTGATAAATTCCCTAAAATGGTTGATTACGTGGTTCCTGCTGGGGTGCGTATTGCTGATACTTCTCGTGTTCGTCTAGGGGCGCACGTTGGTGAAGGCACAACCGTTATGCATGAAGGCTTCATTAACTTTAATGCCGGTACGACAGGTGTCAGCATGGTTGAAGGCCGCATTTCTTGTGGTGTTATGGTCGGTGAAGGTTCTGATATCGGTGGCGGTGCTTCTATTATGGGGACACTATCTGGTGGCGGTAAAGTGGTTATCTCTATCGGCGAAAACAGTCTACTTGGCGCCAATGCGGGGTTAGGTTTCCCACTAGGTGATCGTTGTACCATTGAGTCTGGTCTGTATGTTACCGCTGGTACAAAAGTACGTATGCTGGATAATAATGGCCAAGAAGTAGAAGTGGCTAAAGCTCGTGATCTTGCAGGAAAATCAGACTTACTATTCCGTCGCAACTCGCAAACCGGCATTATTGAGTGCTTAACAAACAAGTCTGCGGTTGAGTTGAATAGCGAACTGCATAGCAATAACTAATATCAATCGTAGTGGTACCTATCACAGTAAAATTATTCTCAAAAGTAACGCAGCAAAAACGCTTAACAACAAAGGGAATATTTTTGATAAGTCGCTATACCAATCGTACTAAATAACTGGTCATTTTGGCTTGTTATTCATCATAAAGCCCTGAACGACTGGTTCAGGGCTTTTTTTATCTCTTGCTAGTAGACATAAAAAAGGGAGCTAAAGCTCCCTTTTAATCGTTCTATTTCAACTACTTTTCAGATATAGGATGAATGTGGACTTCTTCTTCCTTCTTTCCTGCATCAGGATCATTAAATTTATCAATATCCAATGCACCTTCAGATTTACCCACAATGACCGTAACGGCACTGTCACCGGTGATGTTAACCGCTGTACGAATCATATCCAGTAAACGGTCAACCCCCATAATAAGAGCAATCCCTTCCAGTGGAAGACCAACTTGGTTCAATACCATAGCCAGCATGATAAGTCCTACCCCTGGAACACCTGCAGTACCGATAGAAGCTAAAGTCGCTGTTAAGATCACGGTTAGGTAATCACCCATGCCTAAATGAACATTGAAAGCTTGAGCAATAAATGCAGTAGCGACACCTTGCATGATCGCAGTGCCATCCATATTGATGGTTGCACCTAGTGGTATAGTGAAAGAAGCAACACGGTTCTTAACACCTAGACGATGGGTCGCGGTTTCCATAGTAACCGGAATCGTCGCGTTAGAAGACGCGGTAGAAAACGCAAACATGACGGCATCTTCCATCTTTTTCAAGAAATGGATGGGATTAAGGCCGGTGGTGGCTTTCAAAATCAAAGGATAAACAACAAGTCCTTGGATTAATAACGCCGCAGTGAGTACTAAGAAGTACTCACCTAAGTTCATGATCGCACTTAGACCAATGGTAGAGAACAGTTTAGCCATTAAGAAGAACACACCATATGGTGCAATGTTCATCAATAAAGCAACCAACTTCATGATCACTTCATTCAGATCCTGAAACGCAGCAGCTACACGCTCTCCAGGCTCTCCACTAGCACTAATCGCTACACCAAATAACACAGCAAATACAATAATTTGAAGTGTATTCCCTTGCGCCATAGAGTTGATAGGGTTTGTTGGGAACATGCCAATAATAACTTGGCCTAAGGACGGCGCTTCACTGGCACTAAATGTGGTTGCTGCGGCCAAATCAGCTCCCGCACCAGGTTGGAAAACGGTTCCCATAAAAATCGCCATGGAAATTGCGATCATTGTAGTAACCAAGTAAAACGCAATGGTTTTACCCCCTAAACGACCTAAAGTGGCGATATCTTTTAATGAACTGGTACCACAAACTAGTGATACAAATACCAAAGGTACCACTAACATTTTTAAACTAGCGATGAAAATTGAACCACCTACGTCAAATAATCCATTGACGAGGTAATTGTTTACAAAATGATTTTCGCTAAGCACTAATCGAATTAGAAAACCTGTCAATACACCTAATCCCATACCGAGAATGACTCGGGCGGTCAGTGACATTTTCTTATTGGTATTCATCTTTGAACACTCCTATTTATCTTATAATTTTCGCTTTGAACGGCTACAAAGTCGCGAAGCAGGTTAGCAGGCCAAACGGCGATATATCTTATCACGTACCTTAAAAAAACAAAATCGTGATCTTTATCACTGCAATTGTTATAAAAACAGTATCCAGATACAAATAATCAACAAAAATCATACAAGCAATAAGAGGGTACATTAGCGCATATAATCCTCCCAGACAAAAGAGTGGCTCAATATGCGCTAGATGGTTTCACTAATGGTTCTAACTAAACAATACCAACAAACTGATAAGTCGAGCTAAAGGTGTATGTATCTGTAGGATAAAGCACGCAACTTGATTGTGGCCAATGAGGATGATTTGGACTATCAGGAAGATACTGAGTTTCTAAGGCTACCCCTGCATAGTTATCATACTCTCTATCTAGGCGATTCGCTGTACCTTTTAAATAGTTCCCCGTATATAACTGTAAAGCAGGCTTTGTGGTATACAATTTCATTGTCACTAAACTGTCTGGTGAAGTCAGCGTAGCAGCACATTCCCCTTGGCTACACCTATCATTTAATAAAAAAGAGTGGTCATAGCCATTCCTAGAGTCTTGCTGTTCATCAAGCAATAAATCTTGTCCTATGACTTTTGGCGATAAAAAGTCAAAACCGGTCCCCACAACATCACATAATTCACCTAGTGGGATCCCAGCATTGTCCGTTGGCAAATAGTGACTCGCATTAATACTCAGGATATGCCCCAAACAATCATCAATTGAATCCGCTCCCATTAAGTTAAAATACGCGTGATTAGTCAAATTGACGATCGTGGGTTTATTCGTATTAGCACAATAGCGAATATGCACCTCATTAAGCTCAGTTAACTCGTAAGTTACTGTCACTTTCAACTCACCAGGAAACCCTTGATCACCCTCTGCGGAAACGAGTGAAAACTGCACTAATTGCTCTTTTACTTGTGCTACTTTCCAACGACGCTGATCAAAGCCAACCTCACCACCATGGAGGGTATGACCCGTAGTTCCGATATCAACTTGATGAGCAACATCATCGATAAAGAATTGCCCATTAGCAATACGATTTGCATAGCGACCTATGGTGACCCCCATACGAGCAGACTGCTGATTAAACTTTTCCATCGTATTACAACCAAGTAATACTTCACGTATTTCATCCCGTACGGGCACTTGGCAACTTAACCAGGTTGCACCAATATCCATGAATGTCACAACCATGCCATGGCTATTCTTTAACTGATAGACTTTGGCTGGCTTTTCATCGAAAGCCTTCCCTTTACTAAAACTGTCGACTAACTGAGAGGAGGTGATTGTCATTGAACTGCATCCTTATTCTTTAATGGCTTGATGAAAGCTACGCTACTGATAAAGACATTAGCAATGTTCTGTAATGATATGTGAATATTGTTGTAAAATTGGGTAAACGAGTAAGCAACAGACGACAGACTTTAAGATAGTTATATATTTTTTGAGTGATAACTCACAATGTATCTCTATTGCTAAAAATGAACAAATGAGAGTTAAATCACATCAATATGCTGGGTTTTTCTCAGTATCAACTATAATTAGATAATTATTTAAATTATATCAAGGAAGATATAATTGCAAAACCGATACAGTGAACGCATATCAAATTACACCTTACTTATATGTCTGCTAGGTATATCTCTATTTAGCTTTAATTTATTAATATTTCAAGATGAGGTCGTCCTTCTTTATGACTATAAGCGTATATTTACTTCTTTTATAGTGGTTTCTATTTCACTTTTACTAATTACATCCAATAAGTTACGCTTAAAAACAATTTCAAAAATAAGTCATTTACCTAAAAGCACAAAATATCTATTATTTACTCTACTTGGGTTTGCATTTATTTCTAATGTATTTGGCGTGTACTTATACAGAGGGATGAGTGACTATTTTTATATTATAGGACTATTACTATTAACAACCATTTTATCTTTAAACACTAAAAACAAAAGAACACAAACATACAGATTATTTTCAATTATTTCATTACTTTGTTTTTTATCCGTATTTATCCCTCATGTACTTTTTATTATAAATGGTGACATCCCGACAAAATACAACATATTAAGTTATTTTAATCCAAGAATGTTAAATCAAGTACAAATATGGATCATCATACCTGTCATTTACATTGCATTAATAACCAAAAGTAAATTACCACTCTTTATTGCATCACTTAATTTTTCCACTATTTTTATACTGGATGGCAGGGGTGTGGCAATAGCCTCTATTACATCAATTATTTTATGGTCATTAATTGATAGTAAAAATAGAAATAACATTATTAAGATTCTTCTATTTACCTTATTTATCGGATACATGATTAAACTTCTATTTATTTCCCCACTACCTGGGTTTCTTATGGGGAAAGAATGGCTTCTCCCAGAAATAAGAACTACCACATCTGACAGGATAGCACTTTGGCTACATGCATTAGATATAGCTACTTTTTTTGGAAACGGAGGGGATTACTTCGTTTGTCACTCGGAACTTTCGCCTAAGCGCCCCCACAATTCAATGCTATTAATTTTAGTTAATTGGGGAGTAATCCCACTTGCTTGTTATGTACTATTAATAATAAAACTGCTAATAAAAACTGTTAACTGTAAAAATAGCAAAACAATATCTATCGGGAGTACCCTACTAGGTGGAATAGCATACAGCTTTATTTCAGGAGTATTAGACTCGCCACTAAGTCAAATACTAGCCTGTATAACATTAGCCATGTTTTGGATATCAATAAAAAATACATCTAATAATATTAACAGTACCTCATCTCATTATTTTATTATAATCACTTGCATTATAATAGTTACGCTCGTATCTCATAAGGTTTCTATACGAATAGCAAATGATTTTTATCAAGATGAAAAGTATATACCTGAAGTCTATGCACCTCAATTTTGGTTAGGGAACAACTGCACTGCTGTTCCCTTTCTAAAAAGTGGTTAAGTTATGACTCTTCAGTAGATACTGGCTCAACTTTACTAAGTCTCACTTCTGACAGTGCACGCTCTAGATTTTCATTTGCTACTTTATAGTAAGATGGGTTTTTATCAATCGCTTGTTGAAAATAAGGTATCGCTTGGTCTGAGTTTCCTCTCAGCATTAAAAAATAACCTACATTATTTAATGCTTCAGGGGTAGTCATATTTCTTTTAAAAATATTAAGTGCTTGCCTGTTATCACCTAAAGCTATGTAGATCAAGGCAAGGTTGTTTAGCGCTTTTTCATTGTTAGGATCTTTCTTCAACACTCTATTCGTTATTCTTTGTGCCAAATAATGACTGCCACTCATATAATGTGAATAACCTAAATTAATCATGGCTTGTGTCGAATTAGGGTTAATTTCAAGAGCGCGCTCATAGTAACGTTTTGCAATATCAAACTTTTGTTCAACATCAGACAGTACACCTAACCCCATATAACTTCTAAAAGGACTTTTAGAATCATACGGTAAACTGGTGAGGATCTCTTCAGTTGTTTCGGAATAACTCGACAATGCATTAGGATTCTTTAAACGTATCTGATCCGCGCTAATAGCACGGAAAAAGTATGTTTGCCCTTCAGGTTTTAATCCTTGTCTGGTATACAACAAGCCTAACTCTTCAAGGGATTTCACATCATTTTCATCTTCCTCCAACGCTTGCATATAGGCTTTCTCCGCTAGAGAAAAATTGCCTTTTGCCGCGTGGATTCTACCGACAGTATATAAGGTTTGGTTTTGATGAGTGGCATCGGAGAAAGATAACGAACGCAAATACTCATACAGAGCGAGGTCATAATTTTTAGTACTAAGTGCTGCATCTCCTCGCGATATCGCTTCCATCTCGGTTTTCGGTGGTTCTTCATTGGTGAGAGATTCTATCGGTTTCCCTGAGTACAAAGAAGCATCAAAAGCAACAGGCTCAGGATCTGAAGATGCACAACCTGCTAAGCTTAGAGCAACCAAGAGTATTAACGCTTTTTTGTTTAATTTAACATCCATTGTCATATTCCTTCATTATTTTAGCGCATCAAACAAAGTAATTAGCCCTGGGCCTAACGCCACAATAAAGAAGCAAGGCCAAATAAAGAGCACCATTGGAAATAACATTTTTGTTGGGATTTTCGCTGCTACTTCTTCTGCTGCTTGAGTTCTTTTATCTCTATAATCTTCAGTATAATCTCTTAATGTTTGAGCAATACTACCACCTACCTTTGATGCATGAGAAAGCATGCTGACTAAACCTGTTAAGTCCTCAACACCCGTCCTATCAACTAACTCTTTAAACGCTGTAGGCATTTCTACTCCGGCTTGAATTTTTGCACAAACCGTATCAAGCTCTTCCGCAAACTCTGGGTGACTTATCATCAACTCATCACCTACACGCTTCAATGCTGCATTAAAACCAAGACCCGACTCTGTACATACAACCAAAAGATCCAATGCGTCTGGCACTGCCGCTCTAATTTCATCTTTTCTATTAGCCACTAGCTTAGCAAGAACCATATTAGGCCCGAATAAACCACACCAAAAAATAGCGATAATAATGACCGCCATATATGAAGAACCTTGCATTAATAAGTAAGTTATCGCACCAAGAAACAGACCAATTAAGATAGTAATCAGTTTTAAAGAATAAAAGAAAGAAAGTGCATTAGAGCTATGAAATCCAGCTTGGGTTAAATGAGATTGAATACTATCCCTTTCTTTTTTGCTATTAGGGATCATTATTGGAGCCATACTACCTAAGGCTGTACTTAGCTTTTCTTGCCTAACGGGCGCACTATCATGTCCTTGGATGGACTTTAATTTTCTTTTTAATGGAGAGTTAAACCCTAAGACTAGCACCCCTATAGCTAACACCGCTAACATAGTCCCTATTAGCACCATTAATAAAAACAGATTGTCTCTGGTGAATAATGTCAAAACATCCATTTCTCTAAATATTTCATTAAATTCCATATTTACACCTTTATATTAACAACTTTTCTAATCCATAATGAACCAACAGCTAGACTAATAATACCTACACTTATTGCTGTTATTCCTCTAGGATCAGTTATTAATAAATTTGCATGTTCAGGGTTGATTACCATTGTCATTAAATATAGAGCGAAAGGAGACAGCACAAGTATCCATGAAGATAATCTCGCCTCGGCAGATAATGTTTTTATTTTTCTAGACAGTTTAAACCTAGCCCGTAAAACCTTTGATACTTTATCCAAGTTTTCTGTCAAATTACCACCTGTTTCCTTTTGCAGGATAACAGCACTAGAAAAAGCTAACATAGAGACCGTTGGCGTTCTTTCTACCATCTGCAATATCGCCAATCGCATATCATAGCCAAAATTAAGTAAATTAAAGGTTTTTTTAAACTCAACACCTATAGGATCAGGCATTTCCTCACCCACCTCTTTAAATGCCTTATTTATTGGTTGTCCAGCCTGTAAAACACGCTTAATGATATCTAAACCTTCAGGTAATTGTTCTTCAAACTTATGTAACCTTGTTGTTATTTTCTTTTGTATATATAAATAGACAATAACCCAAACCCCGAGAAATAAAGCCAAACTCATATACCATAACTGTCCTAATGAAATCGAAATAATAGCTACAAACAAACTTGCTATTAGTGTTCCACTCAGTAACTTACCTAATGATATCGACATGCCTGCTAAATCAATCATTTTCTTTAGCTTTTCAAAAGTAGATATTTTAATTATCTGTCTTTCAAAAGGAGTCATTTCTTTAAGATAATACTCATGCAATAAGTTTAAACTTTCTTCATCTAAATTTTTTTGCGCCTGCTTTAAACGACTGGTGAGCTCACCATGCTTTGCTTTTCTCCCAGCGACGGGAAGCAATAATGCCTGAGAAATAAACAGAACCGCAAAAAACAACAAGATCAAAAATAAGCCTAAATCACCCATGATATATTTCCTTATTTATAAGTTGATGCTTTAAAGAGTTCGAACGGCACATCTAACCCACGTTTAACCAAGTTATCGTGGCACCCAGGCACAATACCGGTGGAAATATAATCACCAATAATATTTCCCTCTTCATCAACCCCCTGTCGCTGGAACTTAAACAGCTCAGACATAGTGATAATGTCCCCTTCCATACCATTAATCTCACAAATACTGACCATCCGGCGCTTACCATCTTCTTGGCGCTCCATTTGCACCACTACATGAATCGCAGAAGCAATTTGTGAGCGTAAATTCTTGGCGGTCATATTCCAACCTGCCATAGCAAACATATTCTCAACACGACTTAATGCATCGCGAGGGGTGTTGGCGTGAATGGTAGCAAGGGAACCATCATGACCGGTGTTCATCGCCGCTAACATATCTACGGCTTCGGAACCACGAACCTCACCAATAACTATGCGATCAGGTCGCATTCGTAAGGAGTTTTTCACCAAGTCACGCTGACTAATCTCTCCTTTCCCTTCAAGGTTAGCTGGACGAGTTTCCAGTCTGATGATGTGAGGTTGCTGAAGTTGTAGTTCAGCTGAATCTTCTATGGTCACTATGCGTTTATCGCTGGGAATAAAAGAAGAAAATATATTGAGAGTCGTTGTTTTACCCGAACCGGTACCACCCGATATTAAGATGTTTAGCTCGCCCTTTACTGCAGCTTCAATAAACTTAGCCATCTGAGGTGACAAGGAGTTAAACTCCAGCATGTTCTCCATATTTAGACGGTCTACAGCAAATCTACGAATGGAAACTGATGCCCCATCAATCGCCAAAGGTTGAATGATGGCATTCACACGTGAGCCATCTTTCAAGCGAGCATCTACCATTGGTGATGCTTCATCTATTCGACGTCCAACCTGACTAACAATGCGATCAATGATATTACGTAAATGTTTCTCATCTAAAAATGTATGGGGGGTTCTTTCTAATTTACCAAACCTTTCCACATAGACATTTTTAGGACCATTAACCAAGATATCGGAGACACTTTTATCGTGAAGCAATGGCTCTAAAGGCCCTAAGCCAAACACTTCATCCTCAATCTGTTTAATGACACGCTTTCTACCTTCTAAACTCACGGGGTGCGTTTTATCATCGTTCATCAGTTGATGAAGTGCTTCTTGTAACTCTTTCTTCGCTCGGCCTTCTTCGAGATTTGATAGCACACCTAAATCCAATGTCTCTAACAACTTCCTATGAAAATAGTGCTTAACATCGAGTTCTTGTTTTAAGTGCTTAGTTGACTCTGTTGGTGTTTCTTTACTTACAATATTCTCTTGTTGAACCACTTTCTTTTGCACAGTAGGAGCCGGCTCTTTTGGTTGCTCTGCCGCCTTTTCTGATAAAGAAACATCCCGAGCTTTACGCTCAAAATCTGGATTAATATTCTTCCTTTTAAAAAACATAACTCACCCTGTAATCATCCAAAAATTTTACCCAACCAACCTTTTTTCTCTTCTGGTAGAGGAGTAATAGATGACGCGAGTCTTGTCACCGCTTCACTAACAGGTGATTTCTTTTTACTCAAAGAGAAAGGTTTCCCTAAATTTGAACTTTCATTAACGACTTTATAATCATTTGGAAAAACATGGACTCGTATAGCACCTAACGCCTCTTCTATATCGGTTATTTTTAAATGCTGTTTCTTGTCGTATCGATTAACTACAACTTCGACTTGCTCTTTAGATAAACCAAACTCTAACTCCACAACACCAAGCATATCGTTGGTATTTTTGATGGAAACGTAGTTTTGCTGAGCGATAAAAAACACTTTCGTCGCCTGGGAAATTAACGAGCTATAGTTGGCTTCAATGCCCCGAGATAAATCAGCCACTATATGTGTATAGTGCTCTCTAAGTAATGGGATAATGGTATGCAAACTTCGAGCTTTCAGTTCATTCTCTATGGGATGCATTTGCTGAAAGTTAAGAAAAAACAAACCTGAAGAGTGACTAGAAACCAAAGTTTGTAACGATATCTCATCCAAGTCTGAAGCGGCATCTATAATATCGTGTAAGCCATATTGAGGTTTTAAATCTAAGTAATCTTGAATCGCCCCAAATTGAACATCTAAATCTAAATACAGAACTTTATTTGCTGGGTTCTTTGACAGTTCAATGGCTGTATTCATAGATACCGTAGAGGCGCCACTTCCCCCTTTGCTATTCACAAAAACATGCAACTCAGCTAAGTCTAAACTGGCTAATTTCTCTTCAGAGACAGCAGTAAGAATTGATGCGATACCTTGCAGGTGTATGGATTCTGACAAAAAATCTGACGCGCCAATTCTTAACGCTACTTTTAAATCAAAGTTATTACTTTCATCGCCAAAAACCACTAAAGAAGAGTTACTATTTTGTAAAACAACGCTATTGGCATACAGTTCGCTGAGTTTTTTCGACCAATCACCACCAGCCTGAATAAAAATAAGATCAGGGGCAGGTTTATCTTTGATGGTATGTGAAGAAAAATCAGACAGCGGAATCAAATCAACCGACACATTAGTACACTTTTTTAACTCTGACTCCATGTGTAATTTAAAACCATCACTCGAATAAATCAGCCATACCGCTACCTGACTTTTGAGCGTTAATCTAAAATTGTCTTCTGCATTCATTTGCACTACTTCGCTCATACTTCCCTGTTCCTAATTATGTTTTGATTTTACTACTTGCAGTTAGGACTGCTTGGCACGCTACCATCACTCTCTGGCCTATAAATCCCTAAACTTTCTGCTGGCAAAATAGTTTCAAAACTTGGAATACTGACACTATCCGTTAGAAGGCTAGGCAATAATGAGAAGCCAAAATTAAACCCTTCTATTTTTGCTCGGATAAACTTTATATCGAGGAACTCATCATTTGTAATTGCTCCAGTACCTGAATAGATAACGTTCCCTTGCTGGTCCAAATAGTCAATTTTTAACATGTTCTCTTTATAACCATCAGGAGCAACTGATGTAATTGAGGATAAACTTGGAATAACACTCCCTTGCTCAACTTCACATACAGCGGCTAACCTTGCCGCTTTTCTTGTCACTTCATTAAGCATTTGCAACGAAAAGACAAAACGCGATAGTTCTAAGATGCCAAACAGCAACAAAAGTAAAA
Source organism: Vibrio rarus (assembly GCF_024347075.1). Lineage (NCBI taxonomy): Bacteria > Pseudomonadati > Pseudomonadota > Gammaproteobacteria > Vibrionales > Vibrionaceae > Vibrio > Vibrio rarus. Next base: position 579,754 of record NZ_AP024900.1, on the reverse strand, counting down.
CTGTCGAGACTATCGTAAACTCAATAATAGAGAGTCCTTTTACATACCTCGATTTCCCCATCATGGCGATGTTCTCATAATTGATGAAGCTTTCATCGTTACATTAAATGCACCGCCAATAATTGGGATAGTAGTAAATATAGGGGAGTAATTATAATTTGCCGATACTGTGACGTAATCCGCTGTTGTCGCTATGCTAATATCAGAGGTTTTCAAACCTGGTAAGGTTGTCTCCGTTGCGCTCATTGTGTTGCCATACACTACGATATGTTGAATGTCGTCGTCACTGGCAATCGCACTTAATCTCTCCGTTCCATATGTTTCAGATACCGCTGAGCGAGCCCCATTTTGCAATGCTTTATTTAAGGTCGTGTAATGTATAAACATTCTACCTATTTCTACAATCGCCCCTAGTAACAGCAGCAATACAGGCAAAACAATCAACATTTCTATAGCGGCTAACCCTTTACTTTTACGCAAGGAAATCATAACTACACTCCTTCGCTATTGGGATCTTGGTACAACTGTATTTTATAAGCTCCTGTATTGCTGGGGGTTAATCCAAATGAAGCATTATTAACTCTGCAACCAGAAACAAACTCTCCATAGATGATTTGATCATCATTACCATTACTTTGAGGGGCTTTAGATGTAAGAAAAAAACACCCTATCGTAACTACCGGAGCCTCATAATTGTTACCATTACCTATACCATTTTCACAATCAATAATAGGAATCTGTAACATTCTCCTTCCTGCTTCCCCCCCCTCCACAGGTTCAAAATTAGCACTTGATGTTTCGGTAACATAATCACTATAAGTGAACGTAGAGGACAACACATTATCCGCATCATCAGTAGTCACTTCCCCACTGGTGGTTAAGATATCAGGGGGGTATTCAGAGCTACTTGAATCACCAAACCGAGTATTTAGACCATTTTTAACAACGCCCACTTTATTACCGGTTGCACCATGAGCAATACCATCTTCTAAGCAACCTTCGTAGCCCCCTGCCAATTGCTCATCAATGTCGCCTTTTCCATTATCGCCAAAATTCAGTAAGCCAAAATTCCCAGGGGAGCCTAGTTCGCTTTTTTTCCAATCAGAGGACTTTAGCGTTTGTAGCTGACCTTCTTTATAACCACCAAATTTATCATCGCTATTATTAATGGCGCAGGCTGCCATTGGCACCAAGTTACATAACTCCTCCACCGAGGAGCTTGGACCGGCTACCGCACTTGCTGATACAGACTTTTCGATGCCAAATAAACTGACAAAGAAACCTTGCAGTTCAACACCTGAAACTTGTACTCGGATATAGATATCATTGGCTTCACCACCAGCGCCGTTTAAAGAAAATGAAGCTTGAGGAAACACGGTGGGATCATTTGAAAATTGAATAGATAATGTAGCGCTATCAGATAAAGGCAAAGATAGTGACGCACCGGTACTTGAAAACTGTTTATTTTGCGTCACTTCTATTTCAGAGTTCCCTGAAGAAGAAGCATACGTTTTCAAAGCATCCAGTGTGGCGTTTGCAATATCTTTAGTATCACTACCTGCATCTGCCACAACAGCTGCGGCCAACGCGGCTGCATCCACACTATTTTGCAAGCGTGCTTTATTTAAAACAACGTGGTTCATATCAATAGCTAATGCAGCAAAACCTAACAAAACAGTTAAGGCTATGGTGAAAATGATAATGACAAGACCAGATTGCTTTTGTCTGTTCCTATTGCATCCTTGCATACGAACCCCCTGAATACTGACTCTATAGGTTAAAACCTGTAATAGAGATGTCTTTACTGCTTCCTTTATTATAGCCCTTAATTGCAGACTGCGAACGTTCGCCACTGCCCTCAGGAATCACCCCTTTATTTTCCTCGGTTGCCTGAGGGTTATATATTTGTTCATTTTTAACTAGGGTCATCGCAGTACCTAGTGGTTGATTGTTAGAACAAGCAACCAAGCCAAAGGTAGACAACAAAACTAAGCATACTTTAATGTTCATAATTTGCTCCTTGCGCTTATAAGGAATGTCCAAACTGACCTTCTGAACCACCTGCACCTACAGGTGCCTGTACACGTTCTGTTGAATTTTGTGGCTGTTTTGGCTTTACTCTTTCATTATCTATATATGAGGATTTACCTATCAAGTAAAACTCCATATCCGTTGGCTCAACGAAAGCGTCTGTTGGCAGGGCAATTTTGTCTCTATCTACTGGCTTAGCGAGCCTTGGGGTTACTAAGATAACCAACTCAGTTTCACCAGAAACATATTGCTTACTTTTAAATAAGTTACCTAATACGGGCACATCCCCAATACCTGGCATTTCATTAACCACATCACGGCTATTTTCATTAAGTAAACCGGCAATACCTATGGTTTGACCATCCGCCAATTCTATTGTAGAAGAAGCACTACGCTTGGTTAGAGGCGGTACTATATAAGCAGCATTCACTTCTCCTGGGTTATATGATAAAGCCCCTGAAGCGGCCACTTCACTAACATCAACGGCAAGTTCTAGATTGATTTTTTGATCACTCAATACAACAGGAGTGAAATGCACACTGACACCATATTCTTTATACTCAATGCCAATGCCATCATCACTAGGAATAGGAATGGGAAACTCTCCACCAGCCAAAAACTTCGCTTCAGAGCCACTTAAGGTGGTTAAATTTGGCTCAGCTAATACCTTGGCAACACCGTTTTCCTTGGCTATATCTAACGCAAAAGTAAACAATGTATTGCTATCTACCAATCCGCCAAGTAAACCAAAGTCGTTGGCACCAACAGCATCAATTATGGGTAAAATACTCCCTCCAGACTCACCTATTCCGCCACCTGCACTGGTTAAGCCCCAAGTGAAATCCCCACTTTGCTGAAAGAAACGAAAATTAGAATCAAAACGTCTAACCAATGAACGTTGCACCTCAGCAACCGTCACCTCAAGCATTACCTGCTGAGCCCCCCCTATAGTCATTAAGTTAATGACACCTGATTCTGCTTGCCCTGCATTGCCATCAGAAGCATTGACTGCCTGCCCACCAGAAAAGGTTTGTGCCACTTTCACAGCAATGTTCATTTTTTCCTGACTGCTCACAAGACCACTGAGAATGAGCTTGTCTTGAGCGCTATGCACTTTAATAGTTTCTTCAGGAAGAAATTCATAAAGTTTTGATTTAAGACTATTTAAGTCGTGGGTAACTTCAATATTTAAAGATTCAATTAAGCGCCCTTGAGCATCCCATGCTGACAAATTGGTTGAACCTAATTTTTTGCCAATCAAAAACAACTCATCGGCCTTGAGCATCACAATATCCAATACTGCGGGATCCCCAAGTGAGACTTTTTTCGCCTTTCCCGAAATTTTCACATGCGTCGATTTGTGATGAGGTATAGTTATTGTCTTTCCGGATTGCGTTGATGCTTGAACCGAAGGAACGAGCAAGGCAATCAAAGCAAATATTACAAAAATCCGTTTCATGATAAGCCTCAATTATTTACGCGAACGTTAGATTGATTTGTGCCCTTGATAATAGTGACACTTGGAGGAGCTACGTACTTTCTAACGGGTGGATCGATAGCTTGTGGGTTTCTAAGTGCAAGCTGTATTGCTCCTCGACTATTTTCAGACAGCAGTTTTTCTGCTTCACGAGGCGTCACCTCTAGAGTCACCGCTCGTACAATAATAGGTTTGTTTTCATTAGTTTTAGCCGTTTGATCTACGGCTAAAACTCGAATGTTTTTTAACACGGTTTTGGTTCGATTGTTTACCGTATTTAAGATATCCACTTTATTTCCAGGTAATAAAAACCCAGCCACCCCCACCACATCATTGACACGAATAGTGATGGCTCGTTTATTTTCTGGAATCAATACCGCAAGGCTGGCACCTTCGTTAGGCCCACCAAAGTGAGACTTATGAATTAATTCACCTTGAAACACTGGGGATTTGGCAACCATACCTATAAGTTCAGAATAATCTTTCACTTGATTAGAGTTTTGCCATGCTGACTCGAGTTGTTTCTTCGTCAGATGTTTTTCCTCTATCACCGTGCCCTCGGCTATATCCACAGCGGCAATAACTGTTGGTGTCCTTTCTACTGTTTCAACTTTAACTTGCGGTTGAGTTTGGCCTTCCATCCACTGTTTGGCGACCATAACTGCACCTAAGCCAAATACTACTGACAAAATTAATAAGAATAATATCGTTCCCTTACTCATGATGCTGATTCTCCCTGTTCGTCAGCAGTGAAATAAAGATCCCACGCTCTTTGTAATATAGTCGAGTCTACTCGAGGTGCAATTTCTTCGAATTGAATAATATCTTGGCTTATCCCTAAAATATCTTTTGGCAGGCAAGGAAAGTATCCCACTTTATGTAAACTATGTAGGTTTAATAACGATTCTAAGGCACTAGGTACAAGCTCTAACCCCTTTTCAACAGACAAGTCTGACCACAAATTTAAATAATCAGTTTCAACCAATGGCTGAAACTGAATCTTATAGCCTAAACGTCTTAAAAAGGCAGGATCGGCGATTTTTTGTGGATTTAAATTCGTAGAAAAGGCCATTGTGAGGACAAAAGGAATCGTTATTTGCTGACCATTAGGCAGTGATAAGTGATCATAATTGTATTCCATAGGTACTATCCAGCGGTTCAATAACGTTGCCACTGGCATAGGTTGTCGCCCTAAATCATCAATAACCAAAATGCCATTGTTTGCTATCATTTGCAGCGGGGCTATCCACATACGATTATGCTCTGTATGATTCACCTCAAGCATATCCATGGTTAACTCACCACCCACCTGAACATTTGGACGTTCACACAACACCCAACGTTTGTCGTAATGACTTTTAAGGCTAATCACTTCTCGGTTATGGTTGCTATCGACAGGCTTGTGATGCTGAGGTGAGAATAGTTTAATTATATTACCAGCAGCATAGACAGCATATGGTATATATACCGAAGTATGCAGAGCATTCAGAATTCTCGCAGCCACAAAACTTTTCCCTGTACCTGCATGCCCATATAGCAACAATGCTCTTCCGGAATTAATCGCAGGACCTAATACTGGTACCAGCCTTTGCGCACCATAAACATCATTTAAGGCGCGCTCAACATCAGGCCGAGAAATCAGGTTTGCTCGGAGATCTTGAGCTTTAACCATCTTATTGTATACACGAAGAGATACAGGAACAGGGCCAATATAAGCGTCTTTTTTAAAGGCATTTTCAGCTTGAGCTTGCCCCTGCTCAGAAAGACCATACCTTATATGACTTTTCGATGACTCGGAAAATATAGATTGAGATTCAGGCTGAAAGACCTCCACTACTGCTTTTTTACGCAAATCTGCCAGTATCTCTTCAATCAAATGGGTAACAATACCCAACAAGCGAGCTAATTTCAGCACGTCTGATTTAGGGTATGCGGCTAGATGTTTCACTATTAAATTTTCAATTACAACTTGTGGAACATCTAGTCCATCAAAATTGGACACTATCACGGGAGCATCTGCTTGCGCTGTTAAATTTTTCAAGTGTTCCTCCATGAAAACTTAAACAAACATGTGTGAATATAGTGCAATGCCTAGTACTGCGCCTGGAGCAAATGGCATTGTTAATGCTTTCTTATAACGGGGGATGTTCATTTTTCCCAGTTCATAATTAGCTTCTGTTACCAACTCTCTATTAGAGATAATATAGAGTGGGTTATTCACCCCTAAGAAGCTAATATTATGAAATATATAGAAAACAGCCGTAATTCCAGAACCAATCACAATCCATGCAATTCCTAAAATCAGATGTTCAAAACCTAGTAAAAAACCGATTACACCAATAAGTTTTACATCTCCAGGAGAAAGTACCCTTAAAAAATATAATAAGAGAGCCAATAAAAATGCACTCACTAATGCTAAAAACGCATAAATAAGCAAACCTGGTTCAATATTTATATATAATAGGGTTTGATAGCCTAAAAGTAATAAAAGACATATATTGGGTATCTTATGAGATTTTGCATCTGATACAGCAATAGCGAATAGCAATCCCCAAGAAATAATGGAAAATGGCAACATTATAACCTCAGTTTTAAACTAAAAAGCCACACCTCTTGGCATGGCTTTGTTGGCGTCTAAATGCTTATTCACTCAAACCTAGCTAATCTTATCAACTGCTGTCGATAACTTACTTTGCAAAGTCGTCCCCAAATTACCAAATACTATAATCATAGCGGCTATCATTAAAGCTGCGCCTAGCACGTACTCAACAACGGTCAAACCTTCTTCATCTTGGAAAAAAGACGTCACTTTCCTTGAAAAATTTTCCATAATATATCTCTCCATAAAGTATAAAATCATCTAACCCGCGATGACGGTTTAATCATTAATCAATACTTACAATTTTGCAACATTTTATGTGAAAAATATTTCATTTTTGTTACAAGCATAAGCCTAACTAACGCTATCAACGCTGGATTGGAGTTTTTTACTCAAAGCTTCCTCCTGAAAGCTGAAAAATGCCACCAGTGCGGCAACAAGCAAAGCGGCAGCTACAACATACTCGACTACGGTCAGCCCTTCCTCTGAGCGAAAAAAAAATAAAATGTTTTTCATTATCTCCTCCTTGAAGTAAGCATATTCAATCAGGTAAACGCCAACTTACAATTAAAATTAGTCGTACACGACTATGTTTTCAATATATTTAATTATTTCTACAATTAAGACATTTTTGTATATTTTTATTTTTTTAGTATTTTCCGTAGCAACGCCCTGAATCTAAACTAGAATTGTCTCTGCATTACTCTTAAACAGTATTATTTGACAGGAAGTCACAAAAATGGAATTTACTAACCCAACTTGCACCCTGCCCCCCCCTAATGATCTCATCCTTAAATGGGCTCAAGAACGTCCTAATGAAATATATTTAAAACAGATTATTGATCGAGAGTTTGTCACTTACACTTATTCAGAAGTTGCTGATATGGCTCTTAAATTTGTCAGTGCTTTATACGATCTTGGGCTACAACCTAGGGACAAAGTTGCTTTTGTCTCAAAGAACTGTGTTGAGTGGTTTATTACTGATTTAGCATTGATGCTAGGTGACTTTATTAGCGTGCCTATTTTTCCAACTGCGGGGGCCGATACCATTGAGTACTGTCTTACCCATAGTGAAAGTAAGGTTTTAATTGCAGGGAAGCTTGATGATGCACATGCTACCTCAGAAGCAATGCAGCGCCTTCCCGAACTCATTACCATTTCATTTCCATACGATTCAGCCCCACAGTGCCAGCATAAATTTGCGCAACTGATTCATGATTCTGCAACCTACCAACAACGACTGCAGCATCACGATGATAAACTCATGTCTATCGTTTATACCTCTGGCACATCCGGTGTGCCCAAAGGCGCTATGTTGACTTATGGTGCATTTAGTTGGTCTGTTAAAAACTTAGTGGACCATATAGGGATTCAACCAGGGGATAGAATGTTCTCTTATCTTCCTCTAGCGCATATTACAGAACGCGTGTATATCTTCGGCTCGTCCATCCAAGCTGGGTTAGAAACTGCATTTCCTGAATCCCTAGATACTTTTATTGAAGATGTGAAAATGCATCGTCCTACCCTATTCATTTCGGTTCCTCGTTTATGGACGCTATTTCAGCAACGTATTCAAGATAAGCTACCTCCGAAAAAACTCAATTTTTTACTTAAAATCCCAATACTAAACTCTATCATCAAGAAAAAAATCATAGAGGGATTAGGGTTAGATCAAGGGCGAGTTCTTGGTTGTGGCTCAGCCCCAATAAGTCCGGCTACTTTACAGTGGTATCATAAAGTTGGGATCAATATTACAGAGGCGTGGGGGATGACAGAAACCTTTGCCTATAGCACCTTGAATTACCCGTTTGAGCCTTCAAAAATAGGGTCAGTTGGGCAAGCAGGCCCTGGCATTGAACTAAAAATAGCTAATGACGAAGAGATTTTAGTACGCAGTAAAGGGATGTTTTCAGGGTATTACAAAAATGATGAAGCCACTGCGCGAACATTTAATGAACAAGGCTGGCTGCATACGGGTGATATAGGCTCAATTGATGCACAAGGTTTTCTGACTATTCAAGGGCGCAAGAAAGACACATTTAAAACAGCAAAAGGCAAATTTGTTGCTCCTGTCCCTATAGAGAAAGCCATTATCGAGGTCGCTCGTGTTGAAATGTTGTGCCTTGTAGGTTTAGGTATGCCAGCACCTATATTGCTTATTGTCCCTCATGATTTTCCTAATTTTGATAAAGAGCGTTATGAAAAAAGTATTGATAACGCAATTCAACATATCAACAGCAAGCTAGAAGGACATGAAAAAATCAAAGGTGTATTGTTAATTAAAGAACCGTGGAGCATTGAAAATGAAATCCTCACTCCAACCCTAAAAATTAAACGACATATTCTTGAGAAAAAATACCATGAAATTGGTTCACATTGGCCAAAAGATCAATTTGTTGTCTGGGAAAAATAGCAGTCGCCATAATACGTTGATTAAAGTTGTTTTTATCAACGTATTTTTTTTGCTTTCTATTGGCTTGCTATTCAAAAGCGATACCAATACCATTAAGGTGGATTACTACTTGTATCTATCCACCTTACTCAATGGTTTACTGTTTACGCTTGTAATAGATTTTTCTTTTACCTTTATATCTTGTGCCATAAAAAGGGAATCATCACCTCTTCGATTTATCTTTAATCGATACTTACACATAATAAAATCAAGTAGACTTATTAATGCATTAATATTTATTACTTTATTCATGCTAACAACTGGTTTATATACTAGTATAAAAGTCCATATCCCACAGATACAACCCTTTGATTGGGATACATTTTTTGTCAACCTTGATAACAGTATACACTTTGGTTTTGAACCTTGGGTTATTACTCATTGGTTGGCTTCATCCCCCTATGCTACGCTAATTATTAATGTACTCTATAATCTCTGGTTCTTTGTCCTATGGGTATTCTTTATATTAGTTGCTTTTTCCTCTAACCATATTAAATACCAATCTATTTTAACATTTAATTTATGCTGGTTAATTAACGGTATTATCTTTGCTATCTTCTTTTCATCCGCAGGACCTTGTTTTTATTCTCAGTTAAGCATAGGTGATAATACTTATATCGACTTAATGAATAGACTTAACGCACAAGATGAATTTCTAAAGTCAAAGGGCATCAACTTTGGTGTCGCAGCCCTCTATGTTCAGGACTATATATGGGATATATATATAAGTGGGAAAGTAGAGTTAGGTAGTGGTATATCTGCATTTCCAAGTATGCACGTCTCTATTGCGACAGTAATCGCTATTACTTGTTTTACCATAAACAAGAAACTTGGAATGGTTATGTGGGTATACACGTTAATTATTTTATTTGGCTCTGTTCATTTAGGTTGGCACTATGCCGTTGATGGATACTTTAGCATTATATCTTCATTGTTAATTTGGATTATTTCTGGCCGACTCCTTAACATAAAAACATTTAGTTTTATCAATGTGATTATAAGCAAGATAAGAGCATAATATCGATAATAACATTACAGGTTGAGCATGATAAAGCGTTCCATCTAACATGGCATGGCCAAATAATGCCATAATTATTGAAACTGAAATAAGTAAATCTGTCTGCTTGTACTTACATATTAAGTATATAGACTTTAATAATAGTATTAAAAAAAATCCGCCTAAAGTCATTGCCCCGATAATACCAAACTCTAAAAGTATTTGAAGAACAAAATTATGAGGTTGATAATGTCCAGATTCTACTGTAAATCTATATGCATCAGCCCCATAACCAAACATAGGTTGTTTAATAATAAAACCCCATGTATCCACCCATAGCTCAAATCGACCGTTAGCAAACTGCTCCATGGTTTGATTTGTTTCCATATTAAAAAACAGTCTATTCATACCATTCCAAGGAAAAATGCTAAATGGTATAGAGACTAAACAAGATAAAAACATTAGGCTAAGTGTGTTAATTACTTTCTTTATACTAAATTCGTTAATAATAAAAGACATTATCATTACAAATATAAATGTAATCATTAGAGATACAATTGCAGCTCGTCCTCCAAGCCAAATAATAAATGAACAGTGAATAATAAACATGGAATACTTTTCAGCATTACTTTCTATCGTTATTTTATTTATAAACAGTGCCACCATATAATATGTAGCTATGGCCATTATCATATACCCTACATACCTTCTATTTGTGACAAATGGTAATGAATTAAAGTTAAAATGTTCGGTATCATTCACACTATAATCATAGATAATATACAATATATATATTACAAGTGAGTAAGATAATACTCTTAATATATTATTAACACCATCACCTTTTGAGTATATAGCAAAGAGAGATGCTCCGAATATAATATGTACACATAAAAATATATATCTTGCTAAACCAAAACTAAATTGGATAGTAGATGATGCATTTGAAAATAAAATAGATAGAGTACTAATTAGTGAACATAATATAAACAAAACTATCAATATATGCTCTAAACTTTTAGGTTTACTTATAAAAGAAATATTATTTCTGCTTACTATAAATAATATTATTATAAATTCCAAAAGTGCAATATAACAAGAAGTCCAATATGGTGAGTTGAAGTTTAATACCGTCGATATAAATACAAGAATGAATAACATAATTATATTTATCTGATTATTTTTTATCTTATTTATTGCTAGTTCCATATATCTATATTACGTTCAAAAATCCTTCACCTAATCTCCTAAGTCTAGACTACTAAAAATAAAAAGCCCCGATAGTTTTCACTATCGGGGCTTTTTATTAGCGAGTTAGATACAAATAATTATTTGTTATCTTTCTCAGCTTTAACTTTTGCGATTACTTCTTCTGCCACGTTCATTGGGCAAGCAGCGTAGTGTGAGAACTCCATAGAGAACTGACCACGGCCTGAAGTAATTGTACGTAGGTGACCGATGTAGCCGAACATCTCAGAAAGAGGTACGTCAGCTTTAATACGAACACCTGTTACGCCAGCTTGTTGATCTTTGATCATGCCACGACGACGGTTAAGGTCACCGATAACATCACCAACGTGATCGTCTGGAGTAAATACGTCAACGTGCATGATTGGCTCAAGAAGTTGTGCGCCGGCTTTAGGCATTGATTGACGGAATGCGCCTTTCGCTGCGATTTCAAATGCGATTGCAGATGAATCCACTGCGTGGAAGCCACCGTCGAATAGTTCAACTTCAACATCTAGAGTTGGGAAACCAGCTAAAACACCGTTTTCCATCATGCCAGCAAAACCTTTCTCAACTGCAGGCCAGAATTCCTTAGGAACGTTACCACCAACAACTGTTGATTTGAACGAGAAACCTGAACCAGCTTCGCCTGGTTTGATGCGGTAGTCGATCTTACCGAACTGACCAGAACCACCAGATTGTTTCTTATGCGTGTAGCTATCTTCAATTTCTTGAGTGATAGTTTCACGGTAAGCAACCTGAGGAGCACCAACAGTTAGGTCAACACCGTAAGTACGCTTAAGGATGTCAACTTTAATGTCTAGGTGAAGCTCACCCATACCTTTAAGGATGGTTTCGCCAGTTTCTTCGTCAGTTTCAACTTGGAAAGATGGATCTTCTGCAACCATTTTACCGATAGCGATACCCATTTTCTCAGAACCGCCTTTATCTTTAGGTGATACAGCGATTGAGATTACTGGTGTTGGGAATACCATTGGCTCAAGAGTAACTTGGTCTTTAGGATCACATAGAGTGTGACCAGTTTGAACATTCTTCATACCAACGATAGCAATGATGTCACCAGCTTGTGCGCTAGTTAGTTCGTTACGGTCATCAGCTTGCATCTCAACCATACGGCCAACACGCTCAGTTTTACCTGTGTAAGAGTTCAAGATGGTGTCACCTTTGTTCAATTTACCTGAGTAAATACGAACGAAAGTTAGTGCACCGAAGCGGTCATCCATAATTTTGAATGCAAGCGCTTTAAATGTTTCATCTGGAGATACGATAGCGTGATCGCCAGTTTCGTTACCTTCTTCGTCCATTAGAGGTTGAGGATCAACTTCTGTTGGAGCAGGTAGGTAATCAACAACAGCATCAAGAACAAGCTGTACGCCTTTGTTCTTAAATGCAGAACCACAGTAAGTAGGGAAGAACGCTAGATCACGAGTACCTTTACGGATACAACGTTTGATGTCTTCGATTGAAGGCTCTTCACCTTCCATGTATGCCATCATTAGTTCATCGTCTTGCTCTACTGCAGTTTCGATTAGCTCTTCACGGTATTGCTCTACATCATCAACCATGTCCGCAGGAACATCTTTAACTTCGTAGTTTTCAGGAAGACCAGTGTCATCCCAAACAAAAGCTTTACGGCTTAGAAGGTCTACAACACCCACGAAGTCATCTTCGCGGCCGATTGGTAGAACCATAACTAGAGGAGTAGCACCTAGAACGTTTTTAACTTGGTCAACAACGTTGTAGAAATCAGCACCCATACGGTCTAGTTTATTAACGAAGATCAGACGAGATACTTCTGATTCGTTAGCGTAACGCCAGTTAGTTTCTGATTGTGGCTCAACACCACCAGAACCACAGAATACGCCGACACCGCCATCAAGAACTTTAAGAGAACGATAAACTTCAACTGTGAAGTCAACGTGTCCCGGAGTATCGATAACGTTTAGACGGTGGCCTTTCCAAAAACAGCTTACTGCTGCAGACTGGATAGTAATACCGCGCTCAGCTTCCTGTTCCATGAAGTCAGTAGTTGATTCACCATCATGAACTTCACCAGTTTTATGGATCTGGCCGGTAAGCTTTAGGATACGCTCAGTTGTCGTGGTTTTACCCGCATCAACGTGCGCGAAAATACCAATATTTCTGTATTTTGATAAATCAGTCATCGTTTTACTCTATCAATAGGATATAAAATGCGCGCAGAGTATATCACAATCTGCATAGACTGATAGCTCTGTGTGCTTGTTGAGCGAAAATTTCGCCTTTTATTTTCAATCAAGGAACTATAGATGAGAATCAAGCTCGTGAAAAGCGCCTTTGTTCATAAGGTGGATAATTATTTCACTTGTCTATAGTTACATTTCATCAAATGCCTGAATTGCTTCAGATAAATTTTTCACCGCGTGGATTTGCATACCAGCAATACCACCTTTCGGCATATTGGCGTTTGGCACAATCGCTTTTGTAAAACCATGCTTAAACGCTTCATTTAATCGTTCTTGGCCACTAGGAACTGGACGAATCTCCCCTGCTAGCCCGACTTCACCAAAAATCACCACATCTTTTGGCAACGCTCTATCTCTAAAACTTGATAACAGTGCCATCAATAAAGCTAAATCCGCACTGGTTTCTGTAACCTTGACTCCGCCGACCACGTTAACAAACACGTCTTGGTCAGCCATCTGCATCCCCCCATGCTTGTGCAATACAGCAAGAAGCATAGAAAGGCGATTTTGTTCAAGGCCCACAGCCACTCGTCTAGGGTTAGCCAGTTGCGAATAGTCAACTAACGCTTGAATTTCTACGAGTAAAGGACGCGTCCCTTCCCAAATGACCATAACCGAACTGCCCGAGGTTTGTTCTTCACCTCGTGACAAAAAGATGGCTGATGGATTAGACACTTCTTTTAAACCCTGTCCTGTCATGGCAAATACGCCCAGCTCATTTACCGCACCAAAACGGTTTTTATGGCTACGTAACGTTCTAAAGCGACTATCGGCACCGCCATCGAGTAAAACAGAGCAATCAATAATGTGCTCCAGCACTTTTGGTCCGGCTAATGATCCATCTTTCGTTACATGGCCGACAATGAATACAGCGACATTATTTTGTTTGGCGTAACGCGTTAAAGTGGTAGCAGATTCGCGAACTTGGGCAACCGTACCTGGAGAAGATTGCACGTCTGATACGTGCATCACTTGTATAGAGTCGATAACCATAATTTTCGGTTGTTCTTTTTCAGCAACCTGACAAATCTTATCGACATTGGTTTCTGACAACATTTTCAAGTTATCTTTAGGCAAACCCAAACGTGAGGCTCGCATCGCCACTTGTTGTAATGACTCTTCACCAGTGACATATAAGGTTGGCATTGCAGCCGCCAAACGGCACATGGTTTGTAGTAATACAGTAGACTTACCCGCACCAGGACTACCGCCAATCAAAATAGCAGCCCCCGGTACTATCCCCCCGCCTAACACTCGATCAAACTCTTTAAAGGTCGTACTAAACCTCGGCACATCTTGCAGATCAATATCCGCCAGTATCTGAACTTTTGATTGTTCAGCACCTGCGTAACCACTCAAGCGCTCATTACGGGCCACTTGTGGAGACGCAGCTAAACGAACCTCAGTAACGGTATTCCATGCGCCACATGCACTGCATTGACCTTGCCAGCGAGGAAAATCTGCGCCGCAGTCATTACATACATAAGCCGTTTTAACTTTTGCCATTAATTATTCTTTGTTGTTAGAGAGTGTAAAACGAGGCTTGCTGACAAAATACACAGCACCCCACCTAAGTCGGCATAGTTTACCGCAGCTTGAGCTTGTTCTACCACCTTAGGTTTAGCATGATAAGCGATGCCTAGCCCTGCCGTCGCCATCATTAGCAAATCATTTGCTCCATCACCAACGGCAATGCAGTTACTGGTATCGAACTGATAGTCAAGGCGCAGCTGCTCTAAGATGTCAGCCTTAGTTTGTGCTGACACCACATCCCCCAATACATTACCCGTTAATTTTCCCGCAATGATTTCTAATTGATTAGAGCGAGCATAATCTAAGTCTAATAACTCTTTTAAATGATTGGAGAAATAAGTAAAACCACCCGATGCAACAGCCACTTTCCAGCCACACTGCTGCAATCCCTTAACCAGCAGCTTCGCCTCAGCCATTAAAGGAAGTTCATCACGCACTTGCTGCAAAATGCACTCATCAGCATGGGCCAATTTAGATATACGTTGTCTTAAACTTTGCTCAAAATCCAGTTCACCTTGCATGGCACGTTCTGTGACTTCCGATACTTCCTCTCCTACACCAGCCAACTTAGCAATCTCATCAATACATTCGATTTCGATTAAAGTAGAATCCATATCAAATAATGCTAGGCCAGGCTTATTTAAATTAGGTAACGCTTTAACTGAGGCGAAATCGACCTGAGCTTCTATTAATGTGGCTCTCATTTTGTCTATGGTCGCATTACTGGTCAGTAACACTTGGTAGCGCCCTAGATTCCAGCAGGCAAATTGGTCGTGGTTGAGAAACAAATCAGTTAAAGGTTGGCTATTGCAGTCAACAAAAGCAATGGCCAGTTGTTCCTCTCTGATTGAGGTAAGAGGGTGTAATAGTTGTAAGTTTTTAACGTCCATGAACTTTAAAATCCATTATAAGAATAACATTACCTTCAACTTACCCTATTGCAATTTGTTTGTGCAAGTCCCACTATGCAATAGCATACATTAACGACATTTAGATAAATGAAAGAATCTCTATTTTCTCTGCGTTTGTTTATAAAACTTGTCTTTGTGGGATTATTAGTTCTAATGCTAGTCACCATTGTTCGTAATAGTGTTCACATAAGCCAAGGAAACCAGCAGATAGAAACAAAACAGTTGCAAACCCTTACCAGACTTTTAGTTTCACAAGCAGCTTTGAGCGCCAGTGATCTTCTCGAAGTAAAAGATCAGGAAAAACTCAGGTACCTCGCTAACCAGTTAGCTAGTGACACTCTGGTGACTGATGCCACTATATATAATAATAGTGGTATCAAAGTAGCATCCAGCAATAATGCTAAAACCGTGCGCGAATCTCTAGGTATGGACACTCCTCTTGCGTCAGCAAGTATAGGCAAGCAGCAGTTGGTTGAACCTATATTCTCACAACACTCCATTATCGGCTATGTACGAATTACCTTTGAAAAAGGGCGTGTAACCGCATTTTCAGAACATCACTATCGCAACAGTGATAGAGCTATGTTCTTAATGATAATGATGAGCTTCTTATCCGGTGTGCTACTCACTGTGATATTAATCAAAAAATAAAAAAGCTTACCATCGATTACAGATAGTAAGCTTTTTATTCAGTTAATAATCATTAAGAACAGTGCATACTGGCCGGTTATTTTAAATACATTCTCCTTGCTCTCAAATGATGTGCTACTCAATGTTTATACATGGATTACTCTTCATCACCTAATAACACAGACTCTAGGGCAATCTCCATCATCTCATTAAATGTTGTCGCGCGCTCTGCGGATGTTGTTTGCTCACCACGTTTTATATGATCTGAAACCGTACAGATAGCAAGCGCTTTAGCGCCATATTCAGCAGCAATACCATAGATTCCAGCGGCTTCCATTTCTACACCCAGAATGCCGTATTTATCCATAACATCAAACATGCTTGGATCTGGAGTATAAAAAAGCTCAGCTGAGAACAAATTACCTACCTTTACAGCAATGCCTAACTTTTCAGCTGCGCGTTCTGCATTACGCACCATGCCATAATCGGCAATCGCGGCAAAATCATGATCTCTAAAACGAATACGGTTCACTTTTGAGTCGGTACTCGCCCCCATGCCAATAACCACGTCACGCAAGTTAACATCATCACGCACCGCACCACAGCTGCCCACTCTAATTATTTTTTTGACCCCATAGTCTTTAATAAGCTCTGTCGCGTAGATAGAGCAAGAAGGGATTCCCATGCCGTGTCCCATAACGGAGATCTTGCGGCCCTTATAGGTGCCCGTAAAACCGTACATATTACGTACATCACACACTTGTACGACGTCATCTAAAAAAGTCTCTGCGATGTATTTTGCTCGTAGGGGATCACCAGGCATCAATACGACATCTGCAAAGTCACCCATTTCTGCATTAATATGAGGAGTAGCCATTTTATCTTTCCTTTTTATTTATTGTTATTTAGGGTCTAAAAGCCCTATTAGCGCAATTGTGTGGTTACTTACCAATTACAAGAAACTGGTTCCATAATCCATTTTTGAGGTCTGAAAATAGTGAGCTAAGCTTTGCCCAATATCAGCAAAGGTTGAGCGTCGGCCAAGGGAACCTGCAGTAACTTTCTCCCCGTACACCAATACAGGAATGTGCTCTCGTGTATGATCTGTGCCTTCCCATGTAGGATCACAGCCATGATCCGCGGTTAAAATAAGCACGTCATTCGGTTCTAATATCGCCAGTATTTCAGGAAGGCGAGCGTCAAAATACTCTAAGGCTTCGGCATATCCGGCAACATCACGGCGATGACCATAAGCGGAGTCAAAATCCACAAAGTTAGTAAAGACGATGCTGTTATGCTCCGCTTTTTTCACCTGCTCTAAGGTTAAATTAAACAGGTCTTCCAAACCTGTGGCTTTTTCTTTTTTGGTAATTCCGCAATTGGCATAAATATCGGCAATTTTACCAATAGAAATGACCTCACCTTGCTTTTCATCCACTAGCTTTTGCAGCACTGTTGTGGCCGGTGGCTCAACCGATAAATCACGACGATTTCCGGTTCGCTTAAACTCACCGGCTTTGTCACCCACAAATGGACGCGCGATCACTCGACCAATGTTATACCCCTCCAACTCTTCACGAACAATCTGACAAAGGGTGAGTAAGTTATCTAAGCCATAGGTCTCTTCGTGGCAGGCTATTTGAAATACCGAATCCGCAGAAGTGTAAAAAATAGGCTTACCAGACTGCATATGCTGTTCCCCAAGATCATCTAATACTTGAGTCCCTGAGGCATGACAATTACCTAAATAGCCTTTCAGGCCAGCACGTTTAACAATGCGATCAAGTAACGGTTGCGGAAAGCTGTTTTGCTTATCCGTAAAATAACCCCAATCAAAAAGCACAGGCACACCAGCAATTTCCCAGTGTCCAGAAGGGGTATCTTTCCCGGATGAAATTTCCGCTGCGTGACCGTAAGCACCTATGATGTCGGCGTGACTGTCCAAACCTATAGGGAATTGCCCCGTAGACTCTTGCGCCGCTAAACCTAAACCCAATCGAGATAAGTTAGGTAAGGTTAAAGGACCGCTTCGCGTATCTGAATCAGCCAACCCTTTTGCACAATGCTCGGCAATGTGCCCTAAAGTATCCGAACCTACATCACCGAATTTGTCAGCATCTTCAGTAGCACCAATACCAAATGAATCTAATACTAAAATTATGGCTCGTTTCATTGTTATGCCCTGCCTATAAATCTTCTGCTCGTATCTGAGCATACACTTCAGGTGTCGCTTGATACTGCGACTTGTCACCAATATGGATGGCCGCTTGCAATGCATCGGCGGCTTGTTGCCATTGTTCTTCATTACGTGCGTGTATAAAAGCTAGCGGATTATCAGAGTTAACCGTTTCCCCTAGTCGAGCAAACTTGTCAAAACCTACAGCGTAATCAATGCTATCTGTGGCAACTCTGCGGCCACCGCCCATCTCCACAACCGCCATGCCAATGGCTCGAGTATCCATGCTAATTATGGTACCGCTTTGTTGAGCAAATACGGGTTTAATCATCTCTGCTACCGGTAAGTACTCATTATAGTTACTAACAAAGTCTGTCGGCCCGCCAAGACCTGCAACCATTTTATTAAAGCACTGCGCCGCTTGACCATTATCTAATACTGTCATCAGTTTTTTGCGTGCTTGTTCTGCAGAATCAGCCAGCTTACCAAGCAGTAGCATTTCACTGCATAACGCCATCGTCACCTCCAACAATCGAGGGTTACGATACTCTCCAGTTAAGAAGCGAACCGCCTCGCGCACTTCAAGCGCATTTCCTGCCGATGACGCTAGCACTTGATTCATATCGGTAAGAATGGCGGTTGTTTTGGTACCGGCACCATTAGCCACAGCAACAATAGAACTCGCTAGCTCTTGAGATGCTTGATAAGTAGGCATAAATGCGCCCGACCCCACCTTTACATCCATCACCAATGAATCAAGACCTGCTGCCAATTTCTTTGACAAAATAGAAGCTGTGATCAGTGATATGTTATCAACGGTAGCTGTAATGTCTCGAGTGGCATAGACACGTTTATCTGCCGGAGCCAGATCGCCCGTTTGACCAATGATCGCAACCCCAGCCTCTTTGGTAATACGACCAAAAGTGTCATTATCTGGGATAATATTGTAACCAGGAATAGACTCTAATTTATCCAGTGTCCCCCCAGTATGGCCTAAGCCACGCCCCGAGATCATAGGAACAAATCCGCCACATGCAGCAATCATAGGACCAAGCATAAGGGAGGTCACATCACCGACACCACCGGTAGAGTGTTTATCAACAACTGGGCCAGCAAAGTTCATATGCCCCCAATCGATAACCATTCCAGAGTCACGCATTGCGCAGGTTAAGGCAATGCGCTCAGGCATCGTCATTTCATTAAAAAAGATCGTCATGGCAAAGGCGGCGATCTGTCCTTCAGAGACCCTATTGTTAGCGACACCTTGAATAAAGAAGTTAATCTCATCCGCTGTAAGAATTTCACCATCACGCTTCTTACGAATGATTTCTTGAGGTAAATACATAAGCCCTACCTTAGATTTTTATGGGAAGTAAAGGCTCATCACTGTGTCACTTATATCGCAGCACGAGCCTCTAGGATGATCAGTAAGCCGACGGATCAGCTTTCTCATCTGTAACTTCTAAGGTATTTAATAAATTAGTGAGTAGGCTTGATGCTCCAAAACGGTAGTGACGGCTATCAGCCCAAGCATCGCCTAAGATCTCATCTGCCATCGCTAAATAAAGTGCCGCATCTTCAGCAGTACGTACGCCACCTGCGGGTTTAAACCCAACGGTTTGCGCTACACCCATGTCGCGAATGACTTCAAGCATCATTCGAGCGTATTCTGGCGTGGCATTTTCTGGCACTTTACCTGTTGAGGTTTTAATAAAGTTTGCCCCAGCTTGAATGCAAATTTCTGACGCTTGCTTAATCAGAGCTTCTTCTTTTAGCTCACCGGTTTCAATGATGACCTTGAGTAAAGTATCGCCACATGCCGCTTTACATTGCTTCACTAACTCAAAGCCCACCTCTGCGTTACCCGCCATCAAAGCACGGTATGGGAAAACCACATCCACTTCATCAGCCCCATAAGCCACTGCGGCTTTTGTTTCTGCTACTGCAATATCAATGTCATCATTTCCATGAGGGAAATTAGTCACCGTGGCAATTTTGATATCTGTTGTTCCTTGCTCTCTTAGGGTCTTCTTAGCGATTGGAACAAAGCGAGGGTAAATACAAACCGCCGCCGTATTACCTACCGCTGATTTTGCCGCATGGCAAAGATCGATGACTTTCTGATCGGTATCATCATCATTAAGAGTGGTCAGATCCATTAATTTAAGTGCACGTAAAGCTGCAGTTTTCAAATCGCTCATTTTTTCTCCGAAAAGTTTAAATAGTGTTGACGGCATTAATAGGGACTATTTAAGTGTAAATAGAGTGCTAATGATGACACGTCCAGACTCAATGAACGGACTTGGTTCCATGAAGACTTGGTAAAATAACCAATTGCAATCCTTGTCACCGCGCGGTTATAAATCCTAACCGCCGACCCGCTGTTATTGACAGCGGCATAAGTATTTATGAAAAGAAACGCTCTATCAGCCAGTGATAGAACTGTCCGCCGAGATATACCCCTACAATTCCCATCACACCCGTTAATACCGGAGGCGCAGGAATTGGCAACTTTATCGCTGAGAATAATACTCCAACGAAAAAGCCAGCAATAACAGCCAGTAATACTTCATTCATTATTTTGATCCATCTTATAGACTTCGCATAATAGTATAGTAGGAAGCGTGCACAATGTTACGTTGCATATGAACGCAAACGGTTTGCATCTCAAAAAAGAGTGAAGTAATACCACTTTATATAGAAAAACGCCCTAATGAAAAATCACTAGGGCGCCGTTATTAACTTGTTTCTACAACCTTAGAAAGAAAGGAAGAAACCAGCAATGGTTGCTGCCATTAAGTTAGATAGAGTACCTGCGATAACCGCTTTAATACCCATGCGAGCGATATCACCGCGACGCTTAGGTGCAATACTACCTAAACCACCAAGCAGAATAGCGATAGAAGAAAGGTTAGCAAATCCACATAATGCAAATGAGATAATCGCTTTGGTCTTTTCACTTAGCACTACAGGAGCGGCTTCACTTAGGTAAGGGGCAAAGTTAGCGTAAGCAACAAATTCGTTAGCTACCGTTTTAAGACCGATGAACTCACCAGCAACTTGTGCTTCGTTCCATGGCACACCAATAAGGAAGGCTAAAGGAGCAAACAAGTAACCAAGAAGCAATTCTAGCGTTAAGTGTTCAAAACCAAACCAAGTACCAACACCACCTAGTAAACCATTGATTAGAGCAATAAGGCCAATGAACGCAATCAGCATTGCGCCCACGTTTAGCGCAAGACTCAGACCTGCAGATGCACCACCTGCGGCCGCATCAATAACGTTTGCAGGTTTATCTTCACCTTCTGCATTCATGTCAGCAAGTTGGTCGATAGGCTCATCGGTTTCAGGCTTAATAATTTTAGCGAATAATAGACCGCCAGGTGCTGCCATGAAAGAGGCGGCAACTAGGTATTCAATTGGCACGCCCATAGAAGCGTAACCGGCTAATACACCACCAGCGATAGAAGCTAAGCCACCACACATTACTGCGAACAGTTCTGATTGAGTCATGCGAGGTACGAATGGACGAACAACGAGTGGCGCTTCAGTTTGACCAACAAAGATGTTAGCCGCAGCAGACATGGATTCTGCGCGAGAAGTACCAAGAGCTTTTTGCAGACCACCACCAAGAATACGGATAACCCACTGCATCACTCCCAAATAGTAAAGCACTGAGATTAACGCAGAGAAGAAAATCAAGGTTGGTAGAACTTGGAAGGCAAAGATAAAGCCAATGCCATCTACAGAAAAGTTAACTAGGCTTCCAAAAAGAAAACCAGTACCGTCAGCGCCGTAGTTAATTACGCTTGAAACACCATCTGAAACGCTTTTCAGAAGATCTTTACCCCAAGGTACATACAATACAAACGCACCTAGTGCGAACTGAATTGCAAATGCACCCGCTACAGTACGAACATTAATTGCTTTGCGGTTATCTGATAGTAGTACTGCAATTAAAATCAGTACCAGCATACCTACTATGCTCATAAACAGGCTCATAGTTTATGGCTTCCTTATTCCAAAGTGTTTAAAAAAAGTTAAATAGAATGTGTAAAACGAGGCAATTATACCGTTGATAACTTGGCAAATCTAATTAGATGTCACATTTGTACGCAACTAATATCTTAAGCGAGCACAAATAAATCAACTCACTTCACAAAACAAAAAATCACGTTATTTTTTATGTATCTAAATGAAACTTATCACCAAATAAACAAAGACTGTTTTGCCATATTTGCTCTGCAAGTATAGAAGGAGTTTCTGAGCGAAGTGAAACTAACTGCTTAAAAATCAATGGTAATAAGTGAGGAGAGTTAGGCTGATCTTGCAATCCTGCCAACCTCATATCTGGAGCGTCCGTTTCTAATACAATACTATCAACAGGTATCTTGGCTATTGCTTGGCGTGTTTTTTGTGCAGTGGGCCAAGTAATCACACCCCCAATCCCTATTTTAAACCCTTGGTCAATAAACGCTTTAGCCTGCTGATAATTACCACTAAAGGCATGGATAACACCATGACTCGCTTTAAGTGATTTTATTGAGGATAATATTTGGTGATGCTGTTTTACTGAGTGGATAACCGTTGGCTTGTTATACCTGTTTGCAAGGTGCAGTTGAAATTCAAAAGCATTTATTTGCTCATTAAGGCAAGACTTAAAACGGCTATCAAGGCCGCACTCGCCTATTGCCGTTATATTCACTAAGTTGGCTGATATTAATACATCTAATGAATGCAACTCTTGTTCTATTTGTTGCGTTTTTTCCGCAACCCGCATTGGGTGAACACCTACAGCGGCATAGAAGCCTTTATTCTCTGCTAGTGAAATAACTTTAAGCCAATTATTAGCACCTACAGCCGGAATCAAACATCGTTCTATACCTGCCGATTCAAATTTTGCTATGTAACTAGCCCAATCCTGCTGAAAGCAATCAAAATCCAGATGACAGTGAGTATCAAACCACATAGTCCCTCGTTCTCCTATTAGAGATAGTTATACCATTAAGTGTAGTCAGTCTCTAATCAGTCAAGCTTGTTAAAACACCGAATAACCGCGTTGAAATTTTTGATTGTAGAATAACTTATCGAAAAATCCCGCCTTGTTTTCGAGCATTTTTCCTGCGCTATTTCTGAGAATACTCTTGCTGTAATTAGTATGAAACGCCTAGAACTGGACGTTCTAAATTGAGGTGAGAAGCAATACCTGCTTTTATTTGGTATAAAAAGCCCGTTTTAGCGACTATAAAGCGTGCAACGGGCTTTTTATTATTAGTGCTCGCGAGTGGCGCGGAATTCAACTTCGGGGAAGCGCTCTTTAGCAAGGTTCAAGTTGACCATAGTTGGAGCGACATAAGAAAGGTTGTCACCACCATCTAAAGCTAAGTTACTTTGGCTCTTACGCTTAAACTCTTCTAGCTTCTTAGCGTCGTCACACTCAACCCAACGCGCTGTGGCTACGTTTACGCTCTCGTAAATCGCTTCTACGTTGTACTCAGCTTTAAGACGCGCGACAACCACATCAAACTGCAACACACCCACAGCGCCAACGATAAGATCGTTGTTCTGTAGTGGACGAAATACCTGTACCGCCCCCTCTTCTGAAAGCTGAACAAGGCCTTTAAGCAATTGCTTTTGCTTTAGTGGATCGCGCAGACGAATGCGACGGAATAGCTCTGGCGCAAAGTTAGGAATACCAGCAAATTTAAGTGACTCACCTTGAGTAAAGGTATCACCAATTTGAATGGTGCCGTGGTTATGTAAACCAATGATATCACCCGCGTACGCTTTCTCAGCGCGAGTACGGTCGCCGGCCATAAAGGTCACCGCATCAGAGATGCTGACGTTTTTACCCGTACGCACATGGTTCATTTTCATGCCTTGTGAGTAAGTACCCGATACGATACGCATAAAGGCAATACGGTCACGGTGCTTAGGATCCATATTGGCTTGGATCTTAAATACAAAACCAGAGAACTTTTCTTCTGTCGCAACCACTTGACGCTCATTGGCTTCACGAGTTTGAGGCGCTGGGGCCCACTTAGTGAGACCTTCTAGCATATGATCAACACCAAAGTTACCCAGTGCGGTACCAAAGTAGACGGGGGTTAGTTCACCCGCTAAAAAGAGTTCTTGATCAAACTCTGGGCAAGCACCAATCACAAGCTCAAGCTCTTCACGAACGCTTTCAGCTAGATCATCACCAACGGCGACATCTAACTCTGGGTTATCTAACCCTTTAATAATACGAACGTCTTGGATTTCATGGCCATGGCCTGATTCATATAAGATCGTTTCATCACGGTGAATGTGATAAACACCTTTAAACTCTTTACCACATCCGATAGGCCAAGTAATTGGCGCACACGCCATGCTAAGCTCGCTTTCAACTTCATCAAGCACTTCCATTGGATCGCGAACATCACGGTCCAATTTGTTCATGAAAGTAACGATAGGTGTATCACGTAAACGCGTCACTTCCATCAATTTACGCGTACGATCTTCGACACCTTTCGCCGCATCAATCACCATCAAACATGAATCAACAGCCGTCAGAGTACGATAAGTATCTTCCGAGAAATCTTCGTGTCCTGGGGTATCGAGAAGGTTAACTAAGCAACCATTAAATGGGAATTGCATCACAGAGGTCGTTACCGAGATACCACGTTCTTTTTCCATCTCCATCCAATCTGACTTGGCATGTTGATTAGAACCACGACCTTTTACCGTACCCGCTTTTTGGATAGCGTTGCCAAATAATAATACTTTTTCGGTGATGGTCGTCTTACCCGCATCCGGGTGAGAGATAATCGCAAACGTACGGCGTTTGCTCACTTCTTGCTGAAATGGACTATTTGTCATGATCGAATTCTTTTGGTTGGTGCACTGGCGAAAATTGGCGCTATTTTCGCTGATTCTACGCCATTTCACAATCTATCTATACAATAAAGGCCCAACCTTAGGTTGAGCCTTTACAATAAAAGTCTAATTATCAGCCAATTTCAACAAACATGTCATCTTTTACTTGGCTTGCACAGGCTAAAAAGTACCCTTGTTCTATATCATCTGCGCTAAGAGGACCGGTTGTAGAACTCAGTAGCTTCTCTTTATCACCCTTACAGCGACAACTGCCACACACACCAGCGCGACAAGCTGCAAAAATGGGAAGTCCTTCTTTTTCTAGTGCTTCCAATACCGTTTCATCTTCAGCAATACTCACTTCACTGCCGTTAACACTTAATGTATGAGTACTATCGCCACCCGCTACCGCCGACTTTTCAATCACCGCATTAAACTGCTCATGAAAAACACGCTGAGGGTTAACCCCAAGAGAATCAAACCAAGCTTTAGCCGATTCCATATAAGCATTAGGGCCACACATCAGTACGCTTCGTGAAGCAACATCACTTACCTGTGACTGCAACAACTCCTGACAGAGACGTCCACTATACAAATTGTTCTCATCATCACGACTCACTGACCAAATCAATTGTAAGTTTGAGTGCTTGGCGGCTAAAGCTTCAAGCTCTGCCACATAGATACGATCGTTTGGCGTGCTTGCGCTATGAATAAACACGATATCCGCTAATGGCTCATCGGCTAAACGGGCCAGTAACATGGAATATACAGGTGTAATACCACAACCGGCACTGAGCATGAGTAAAGGCTGTTGATTGACTAAATTAAGATTAAAATCCCCAGCTGCAAGACCACTATTGAGCGTATCTCCTACAGAAAAACGATCCGCTAGGTAGTTGGATACTCGTCCACCAGCTACGCGTTTAATGGTCAAACTGCACTGCTTGTCGCCAGGTAAAGAGGCCAATGAATAACAGCGTTGATGGGTTTCGCCATCAATATCAACTTCTAAAGGTAGAAATTGTCCAGGAATAAAATCCATCTCACTGTTTGCTTCAAACCAGTATGTGGTTACGTCACAGGTGTCTTTGCGAATGTCGGTACAAGTCAGTTGCATCTTTAAAACTCATTATTTGCAGTCAAAGAAGAGGAGCTAAGCTCCTCTTTATATTTTTGGGGATCTAAATTAACCTAGGATGTCAGCAAGATCTTGCTCAACCGTAGTGATCAAGCGTAGACCTGTTTGCTCATGTAGGTGGTTTAGAAGGTTCTCAGTTAAGAACGCTGGAGCCGTTGGGCCTACACGGATATCTTTAATGCCTAGCGCAAGCAGAGTAAGCAGTACTGCAATCGCTTTTTGCTCAAACCAAGATAGGATTAGAGATAGAGGCAGTTCGTTTACACCACACTCAAAAGTCTCAGCCAGTGCAAGCGCTAGCTGAATTGCAGAGTATGCGTCGTTACATTGACCCACATCTAATAGACGAGGAATACCGTTTACATCACCGAAATCTAGGTCGTTGAACTTAAACTTACCACACGCTAGAGTCAGGATTAATGTGTCTTGAGGTGCAGCTTTAGTGAATTCAGTAAAGTAGTTACGCTCTTTTTTGTCACCATCACAACCGCCAACAAGGAAGAAGTGACGAATGTTACCGGCTTTCACTTGCTCGATAACTGCAGGTGCGGCTTCCATTAAAGCGTTACGGGCAAAGCCAGTTGTTGTGTAAAGAGGGATCTCATCAAACTTGAAGCCTTCACATTCTAGTGCTTTGTCGATAACTGCAGAGAAATCATGACCCGTGTGATGCAGAACGCCAGGCCAGCCTACGATGTTACGAGTGAACATACGGTCAGCATAACCATTAGTTTCTGGGTTAATCAGACAGTTAGATGTCATTACGATTGCGCCAGGGAAATTAGCAAATTCTTTTTGTTGGTTCTGCCATGCGCTACCGTAGTTACCTACTAGATGAGGGTGTTTACCACCAAGCTCTGGGTATGCGTGTGCAGGAAGCATTTCACCGTGAGTGTAAACATTAATGCCTTTACCCGCAGTTTGCTCAAGGATGTATTTAAGGTCAATCAGGTCGTGACCAGAAACAAGAATCGCTTTACCTGCGATTGGCTTCATGTTGACTTTCGTTGGTACAGGATGACCAAATGCTTCGGTCTCACCTTGATCTAGCATTTGCATAACGCTGTAGTTCAAGTGACCACACGCCATAGCAAGTTCAAGCAGTTCATTCATTTCAGTTGGGTTTTCACCCAGACGAGCCATGATGCGATGGAATTCTGCTGAAACGTCTTCTTTTTGCTGACCAAGAATACGTGCGTGTTCCATGTATGCGGCAACACCTTTTAGACCATACAGTGCTAATAGACGTAAACCTAAAATGTCTTCGCCCACTTCTGTCACATCATTATTTAAAGCCGCATCTGGCGCTTTGCTCAATAATGTGACTTTTTCAGCTTCAATAGTAAACTGAGCCGCACCTTCTAATACTTCAGGTTGTACGTTTTGTACCAAGCAGGCCGCTTCATAGGCTGCTTTTAATTGTGCTTTATAAGCAAGGGCTTGTTCTGTGTATTTAATTAGACGAGCATCGTCAAAATTCACATTAGTCAAAGTAGCAAAAAACGCTTGTGGTACATAAGCATCTGCATCTGTATCGACTACACCCAGTTTGCGCGCTGCATTCGCGTACGCACTGACACCTTGTAGGATATAAATCAACACATCTTGCAAATCAGAAATCTCTGATGTTTTGCCACACATGCCCATTGCATACTGACAACCATTGGCAACAGGGGTTTGCATTGTTTGCTCGCATTGAATACAGAACATTTGGCCTCACTTAAAGTTATATTTGATATACATGTTATATGGCGTGAATTTTAGTGCCTCGCTGCCCTATAAAGAAGCATTTAAATTACTACTTAACGCTTGCTTGATCTAGATCAAGTAAACTCATAGAGAATGATTATCACTATTGTTTGCAGGTTTAGAGTGAGGGTTGAGTTAATGGGGGAGGCATGAATAGCGGAATAAAGAAACGTCACCGCCACCTTAATATAATGGCAGTGAGTGCAATAACTATAAGCAGAGATAACTCATTATAATTGCATCTTCGCGTCCTGAATGGGTAGGATAGTAATTATGGCGTCGATCCACTTCGTTAAAACCAGCATTAAGGTATAACGACTGGGCGATTTGATTAGACTCTCGTACTTCTAACCAAATACTTTCCGCACCGCGCTGCTCGCATAACTCAATGAATTGCTCGATGAGTTGACCACCAATACCTTGCCCTTGCCTGTGTGGATCCACCGCAATGTTCAGTAAAGTCACCTCTCCCACAATATTTTGTGCATAAAAGTAACCCACTACGTTCTGATCTTGCTCAAAGGCAAAATGCATAGCACCACGACTGTCGAGATCGTCAATCATGGTTTGCTTCCATGGGTGAGAATGGGCTTTCGACTCAATTTGCCATACTTGCTCAAGATGCAATGGTGTTAACGGGGTAAGATTAAACATTGGCTTGTATTTGATTCCATAATTGACGACGGTTCTGATTATGACCGTCAATATCTGACAGTGCTGGAGAGTGAATCACACGCACCCCATCCACAGATGCCACCTCACAGTCACTAAACCATAACCATTGCAAACGATGGGCAGTTAACTGCTGGAACTGGTGAGGATAGAGATGACGGCAATCACTCAACTGCAAATTCATTGCCTTGAGCACCTTTTGCAAAAATTCAGCATAATGCCCACAAGGGATCTGCGGAGACACCAACAGCAATTTAACCGACTCATCCAACTCAATAGCAGGCAGCTGGTATCCTTGCAAACGCTCTGGATGCAACAATTGCCACTGTTCGATACCCATTTCGGAAAGTAAAGCGCTATAAGAGCTTGGGTCCACAATCGCCTCAGAACTGGTCAAATTCTTCACAATATTCAATTAAGCCAGACTGACCATCAAAGCTGTCGCCAGTTAAATCTAACACTTGGAATACGCCAACGGGGAGGTCCCACTGACAACGGAAACGGTTTTTTTCCGCACAGGCAAAGCCAAAGCGAGAGTAATATTCAGGATCCCCTAGCACGACACATGCCGAGTAACCAAACTCTAATAATGAGTCCAGCCCCTCTTTGATCATGCGCTCTGCAATGCCTTGGTTTCGATAATCTTCATGAACCGCTACTGGAGCCAGCCCCTGCCAACCATAGTCATTTCCAGATAACGTCACAGGAGAAAACTGCGCACAACCGATAACTTTTCCTTGCTCATCACTGGCTACAATACTTAATGTAATATTGCCATTTTCACGTAGGCTGTTCACCAGTTTAGCTTCGGCATCCGTAGGAAAAGCGTGCTCTAATAATGCTAATATTCCTAAATTATCCGCCGGTGCTTCTGTTCTAATAAGCATTGCCCGTCTCTCTCACTGCAGTAGTGTGTAAGTCTGTTGAAGTCTGTACGCCTTTCGCTACAAAAGTCGCTAACTGCTCCAAGCCAGTCCGCACGGTTTTTGGTAGTGCATCCAGATCCACACTATCCATCAGGTTCTTAACTTCTAACCCTAGTTCAGTATCCCCTTCAATGCTCAAGCGGCGTTGAAAAAAGAGCGTATCAGGATCTTCTTTTCTGCCCGCGATAAGTACGAGGTCATTAAGTGAACCACTGAAACTCACATGGTGTTCTTGTTGAACGGTACTAACTAATAACTGACCGTCATCGCAACTAATAAACCAGCTTAAATCCATATCGGTTACCGACACTTTAAGCCACTGACCTTCGAGAAACTCAAAGTCACCATCTTCTAATGCTTCTTTAAATACTAACTTTAACGCCTCTAGTAGAGTCATACTGCGTATCTTCGCCGGCATTAATTTAGCGGGTACCCTAAAAATAGTCGCGGCATTCACGACCAATTGTTGTCTGACTTTTTCGAGCACGTTTGCTTCTCTCATCAATAAAATCTAATACATGATACTGAATTATAAAAATAAATGAACTGAGTTCGGTCAAAGTCCAGTATTTCACGATGAATAATCACACAAATGCATGACAAAACTGCCTCATATCAATTACCGATTTAACACATGTCGCTACAATATCGGACTGTTTTCCCTGTGAACGATCAGAATTATGGAACTACTCTGCCCTGCGGGCAACTTACCCGCACTGAAAACGGCTATTGATTGTGGCGCTGATGCTGTTTACGTCGGCTTCAAAGACGACACCAATGCTCGCCACTTTGCTGGTTTAAACTTCAACGGCAAAAAATTTGAAAAAGCTGTGCAATACGTACACAACGCGAACAAAAAAATTCATGTTGCCCTAAATACCTTCGCCCAACCATCAGGATTTGAACGTTGGACCAACGCTGTAGATATGGCAGCACAAAATGGTATTGATGCCCTCATTGTGGCCGATATTGCTATCTTAGAATATGCTGCAAAACATTACCCTGAACTTGAACTGCACCTTTCAGTTCAAGCCTCTGCGACTAACGTGGCTGCTGTAGATTACTATCACAGTAACTTCAATATTAAGCGAGTTGTATTACCTCGAGTGCTCTCGATTCACCAAGTAAAACAACTTTCTAGAAATTTAACCTCTGATGTTGAGCTTGAGGTATTTGCCTTTGGCAGTCTATGCATCATGTCGGAAGGTCGCTGTTATCTTTCATCTTATTTGACAGGGGAATCCCCAAACACTGTAGGCGCATGCTCACCGGCTAAATATGTTCGTTGGCAAGAAACCGACTCAGGCCTAGAGTCTCGTCTCAATGAGATCTTAATTGATCGCTACGCAAAAGATGAAAACGCGGGCTACCCAACCCTTTGCAAAGGCCGCTTTAATGCCGATGTGGACGGGGAAACTAAGCTGTATCACGCCTTAGAAGAACCCACTAGCCTCAATACGTTATCGCTACTGCCAGAGTTATTTGCCGCCAATGTGGCTTCGGTAAAAATCGAAGGACGTCAACGTAGTCCCGCCTATGTAGAGCAAGTTACCCGCACTTGGCGAGCGGCAATCGATGCGTATCAAAGCAACCCTAATAATTATCAGGTTCAACCACAATGGGATAAAGCGCTCGCTAATGTATCCGAAGGGACACAAACCACCCTTGGCGCCTATCATCGTAAATGGCAGTAGGAAAAAAGTAACTATGAAGTACTCATTAGGGCCATTACTGTATTTCTGGCCAAAACAAGACGTCGAAAGCTTTTATCAACAAGCGAAGCACTCCTCCTCTGACATCATCTATCTCGGTGAATCAGTGTGTTCTAAACGAAGAGAGTTAAAGGCTCAGCACTGGTTTGATATGGCCAAAGAGCTCTCAACATCCGGTAAGCAAGTGGTGTTATCCACTATGGCGCTTTTAGAAGCACCGAGCGAAGTGAACATCATGAAAAAATACATCGACAATGGTGACTTTGCCATTGAAGCAAACGATGTATCAGCCATTCAACTGGCACAACAAAAAAAGGTTCCGTTTGTCGTCGGTCCAGCCGTTAATACGTACAACGCCCACACTCTAAAGCTGTTTCTCAAGCAAGGGATGATTCGTTGGTGTATGCCCGTTGAACTGTCCAGAGACTGGTTAGCGAAAACCTTAGATCAATGTCAGGAGATTGGCATACGCCATCAATTTGAAGTAGAGGTATTCAGTCACGGCTATTTGCCATTAGCTTACTCTGCGCGTTGCTTTACCGCCCGCGCAGAAAACAGAGCCAAAGATGAATGCGAGACCTGTTGTATAAAATACCCTACCGGCCTTAAAGTCGATAGCCAAGAAGGACAAACGGTCTTCAACCTCAATGGAATCCAAACCCAGTCCGGTTATTGCTATAACCTAGGCAATGATATTCCGTCGATGCAAGGTTTAGTAGACGTGATACGTCTCAGCCCTCTCGGGATTGAAACACTGAACCAACTTGATGCGTTCAAGGCCAATGAGCAGGGCAATAAGCCCATTACTATATCCGATCACCAGTGCAACGGTTATTGGCATCAAATCGCTGGGCTAGAGTTACACCAATCATAATGGCTAAATTTATACCCATGCCTGCAGTATTAGGCTAAGTTAACAGATAAAAAAACAGCCCATCAAAGTGGGCTGTTTTCAATGATTTGCTGGTTTATTGGGCTTATTGTTCACTATTGTCTTGCTGATTATTCTGTTGCGCTTGCTCTGCACGGACGGCTGAGAAAATACGACCTAACTCTAAGAAAGCGTATCTATGCTCAACGTATTCATAAACATTGAAGCTTAAAGCAATTTTATACAAGCTCACCGCTGTCGCATAGTCACCTTGCATTTGGTAATGTTTCGCTAGATAAAAGTACGCTTCAGTGAGACGCTGAGCCAACATAACGTTATCCGTAGCCCCTTTTGCAATTTCTGCAAAAGCATCACTTTGAGACACCTTATCGAGCATCATACCCACCAAAACCCAGCCCCAATTATCATCTCTTTTTGCATAACTTTGTTCTAATTGCGCGGTCGCATCTGCTTTATTGGCTTTTGTCTCAATAATATATAACCATAACGAACGGAAAGGATCGCTAATATCATCGTTGTAATGATTGGTCATGTCTTCTAATGCTAAATCCGTTCTACCGCCGTAGTACAAGGCAATCGATCTATTGCGCCCAGCATATTGATTATTAGGATCTAACTCTAACGTGGAATCAAACGCTTCATATGCGGCATCAAATTGGCCTACCTGGGTAAAATACACCCCCAAAAGGTTAAACACTTCTGGCTGCGCAGGGTTAAGAGATAAACTCTGATTGAAGTCGTAGCGGGCTAACTCACGCAAACCTAAGCTATCGTAATACATGCCTCGTTGAAAATGCAGCTCTGCCCTTTCATCATCATTAAGATCCGTTCTTAATAATAACTGGGAAGTACGCGCAATTTGCACTTCTTGTTGAATGGAAGGTTGCAGAGGAACGGCCATGATTGGCAGTGCCCATTGCTCATTTTTCCCACCGATACTAGCACAACCTGACATTGTCAGTACCAATCCAGCTATTAGCACACTAAACCATTTCACGTAATACTGCCCTCATGTGGCCCATAGAAATCAAACTTGATTCCTTTAGCATAGAAAAAGAGGAGCTAAAAAGCTCCTCTTTATTTACACATTCATCAATTTTTTCTTAAAAATCAATATTATTCAGCTGCTGGTGCTGCATCATCTGCTGCAGGAGCTTCAACCGCTTCTTTCATGCTTAGACGTACACGACCTTGACGGTCGATTTCTAGAACCTTAACTTTAACTTCTTGGCCTTCTGTTAGGTAGTCAGAAACCTTCTCAACACGCTTGTCAGCGATTTGAGAGATGTGTACTAGACCATCTTTACCAGGAAGAATCGTTACGAAGGCACCAAAATCAGCTAGACGAGCAACTTTACCCATGTAGATAGTACCCACTTCAACTTCAGCTGTTAGCGCTTTGATGCGGTCGATAGCATCTTGAGCTTGCTCACCAGAAGTTGCAGCGATCTTCACTGTTCCGTCGTCTTCGATTTCGATAG
Source organism: Vibrio rarus (assembly GCF_024347075.1). Classification (NCBI taxonomy): domain Bacteria; kingdom Pseudomonadati; phylum Pseudomonadota; class Gammaproteobacteria; order Vibrionales; family Vibrionaceae; genus Vibrio; species Vibrio rarus. The sequence goes on along the minus strand of NZ_AP024900.1, from coordinate 546,047 downwards.
TCGTACCAGTCTCTTCACATAGAGCACGAATTACAGCACCACCTTTACCGATAACGTCACGGATTTTGTCAGTGTTGATCTTCATTTGGTGGATACGTGGAGCGAATTGAGAAATCTCTTCACGAGCACCAGAGATAGCTTCATCCATTACAGAAAGGATGTGCTTACGTGCACCTTGCGCTTGGTTAAGAGCAATTTGCATGATCTCTTTAGTGATACCTTCGATCTTGATATCCATCTGTAGCGCAGTGATACCTTCAGTAGTACCCGCTACTTTAAAGTCCATGTCACCAAGGTGATCTTCATCGCCTAGGATGTCAGAAAGAACAACAAAGTCGTCTCCTTCTTTCACTAGACCCATTGCAATACCAGCAACAGACGCTTTGATTGGCACACCTGCATCCATAAGAGCAAGAGAAGTACCACATACAGAAGCCATTGAAGAAGAACCGTTAGATTCTGTGATTTCAGATACAACACGTACTGTGTATGGGAAATCTTCAACAGAAGGCATTACTGCAGCAATACCACGTTTAGCCAGTTTACCGTGGCCGATTTCACGACGTTTAGGAGAACCAACAAAACCCGTTTCACCTACACAGTATGGAGGGAAGTTGTAGTGAAGTAGGAAGTTATCTTTACGCTCACCTGTTAGCTCATCAATGATTTGAGCATCACGCTGAGTACCAAGAGTCGCAGTAACGATAGCCTGAGTTTCACCACGAGTGAATAGAGCAGAACCGTGAGTACGTGGAAGAACGCCAGTACGTACATCGAGTGCACGAACCATGTCTTTTTCACGACCATCAATACGAGGGTTACCCGCGATGATGCCACGACGTACTACTGTCTTCTCTAGATCATGGAAGATAGTGTGAATTTCTTTTGGATTCAGCTCAGCATCTTCAGCAAGTAGCGTTGCTTTCACTTCATCACCGATCTGATGGATACGGTCATAACGCGCCATTTTTTCAGTGATTTGGTAAGCTTCAACAACTTGTGCTTCTGCTAGTGCAGCAATTTTATTTACAAGTTCAGTGTTTTCAGCAGGTGCTTCCCAGTTCCAAGACGGCGTTGCTACTTCTGCAGCAAACTCATTGATAGCTTGGATAGCCACTTGTTGTTGATCGTGACCGAAAACAACTGCCGCTAGCATTTCTTCTTCAGTTAGAGTCTCAGCTTGAGATTCCACCATAAGAACCGCGCCTTCTGTACCAGATACAACAAGATCCAGTTTAGACGTTGCAAGCTCAGTCATTGATGGGTTAAGTACTAGCTCGCCGTCAATGTGACCAACACGTGCAGCACCAATAGGACCGTTAAATGGTACACCAGAGATAGACAATGCAGCAGAAGTTGCCAGCATAGTCACCATATCTGGTTGTACGTCAGGGTTAACAGACATTACTGTCGCGATAACCTGAACTTCATTTTTGAAGCCTTCTGGGAATAGAGGGCGAATTGGACGGTCAATAAGACGAGCTGTTAGTGTTTCGCCTTCTGAAGGACGACCTTCACGCTTGAAGAAACCACCAGGGATTTTACCTGCAGCGTAAGTACGCTCTTGGTAGTTTACTGTAAGAGGGAAGAAATCTTGACCTTCTACCGCTTCTTTTTTAGCAACAACAGATACGAATACAGAAGTATCGTCCATTGTAGCCATTACAGCAGCAGTAGCTTGACGTGCGATAACGCCTGTTTCTAGAGTAACGGTGTGGTTACCGTATTGAAAAGTCTTAACAACTGGTTTTTCGAACATTCTTGTTTCCTTGTCCCATAGCAATCAAGCCATAGAAAAATTTAGTGAAAACCCAACACATTACCAATCGCGACTAGTAAAAATAGACTAACCAATACCAACCGTACTAAATAACGGGTCATTCTAGCTTGTTAAAACATTCGATAACGGCATTCGAATTTTTAGATTGTAGAATCACTACTTATCGAAAAATTTCGCCTTGTTTTCGAGCATTTTTCCTGCGCTATTTCTGATCACTTACTTAGTATGATGGGTATAAATATTTATAATCCATTTGTAATAGTCGCGACCTAGTGGCCGACATCTGTGACTGTAATATTGTTGAGTCGATAGTCATTTTGCAAAAAACGCAAATAACGAGGCGTAGTATAAACTACTTAAGTTAGATTTTGTAATCTAGAGAAGAAAAAGCTGGGGTAAGCCTAAAAACAGGTGAACTTATAGCCATTATTAAAAGAGCATGTATAGAAATAGCACACAATACATAATCCAAAAGATGACGAAAGTGCTACTATCAGGTACAAAAAAAGGAGCCATAGGCTCCTTTTTATTCAAACTGCTTAGCGCAGTCGCTAAATTAGCGACGTAGGCCTAGACGTTTGATTAGGTCTTGGTAGCGAGCTAGATTTTTACCTTTAAGGTAGTCTAGAAGCTTACGACGGCTTGAAACCATACGTAGCAGACCACGACGGCTGTGGTGATCGTGCTTATGGTTAGCAAAGTGACCTTGAAGGTGGTTGATAGAAGCAGTAAGTAGTGCTACTTGAACTTCTGGTGAACCTGTATCGCCTTCACTTTGTGCGTATTCTGCAACGATTGCTGCTTTAGTTTCTGCATTCAGAGACATGTATCTCTCCTGATAAGAGTAAGTTTAAAAGTTGTAGCGCCAATCTCTGATTCAGCCGCTACGCGAAGCGCGAATTATACGGATAAGATTGAGCTAAAGCAAGCGCTATCCTCTACAGTAATAACGGTAAAGCGTCACACTTGTATGCTCATCATTATAAGGTCGTTGTTATACCATATAGGGTATTAAAGCTATTGGTTATCCGCTTCTTCTCTAAATACGACCAATCGCTTAGGGGCAATGCGCCCATCATTATCGATTTCAGCCACACCAATAAAGGTTTTTTCTTCGCCAGAGGTCATACGCACAATACCTTGGTTTGGTGCGCCAAGGACTTGTACTGGCTGACCATGTTGCACCATATCCGTTAACTCTGGGATAAGGTTCACTTCAGGTAAGTCTTCTACTGCGGTATCCATTGGCAATAAAAGTTCGTCTAACAACTCTTTCGGTGGGATCTCTTCAGCCGTTGCTTTATCTAGCAATGCTTGAAGTTGCTCTAAAGTGACCATTTTTTCATAGGGGTATTTAGCCACACCAGTACGACGAAGGTAACTCACATGTGCACCACAACCTAGCATTTCACCAAGATCATCGACAATTGTGCGAATGTAAGTCCCTTTGGAGCAGTGTACTTCTAGCTCCACTTCATCCCCTTCAAAACGGATCAACTCAATCTCAAAAACGGTGATTTTGCGAGATTCACGAGGAACTTCAATACCCTCACGAGCATATTCGTACAAAGGCTTGCCTTGATACTTCAGCGCCGAAAACATAGAAGGAACTTGATCGGTAGTACCACGAAAAGAAGCGATGGCTTCTAATACTTGTTCCTTGGTCACAGATACTGGGCGAGTTTGAACAACGTCACCGTCTGAGTCCGAAGTATTAGTACGTTCACCCAGTTTGGCAATGGTGCGGTAGCGCTTGTCAGAATCTAATAGAAACTGAGAAAACTTAGTCGCCTCACCTAAGCAAACAGGAAGCATTCCCGTTGCCAGAGGATCGAGAGCGCCAGTATGACCTGCTTTTTCAGCAAAATAGATACGCTTAACTCTTTGTAGTGCGCTATTAGAGGAGATTCCAGTTGGCTTATCTAGCAGAATAATGCCATTGACTGGACGCCCTTTACGACGTCTTGCCATTACTCTTCGTCCTCGCGACCCGACTCAGCTTTTTTCTGTTGGTCATTAGACACAACTTCGCTTACTAAGTTAGACATACGCATACCTTCAACCAGTGTATTGTCATACACAAAGCGAACTTCAGGTGTTAGACGAAGACGGATGCGCTTACCTAGCGTCATGCGCACTTCAACTTCATGCTCTTTCAATGCAGCAAGGCTAGACTCTGGCGTTTGGTCACCCACACAGAAGAAGGTAACAAATACTTTGGCAACCGCAAGATCGCGAGAGACTTCCACATCAGAAATGGTCACCATTCCGATACGTGAATCACGCACTTCGCGCTGTAAAATAACCGCCAGTTCTTTTTGCAGTTGTTGCGACACACGCTGTGTGCGACTAAATTCTTTTGACATTGTTTTTCTCACTTTAGAAAAAATAATGAGGGGCATAAGCCCCCCATGGTGTATTCAACAACCAATTATCTAACATTAGAATTCAGATAATTTTTGTCAATGTGTTGATTAGTCAAGAGTACGCTTAACTTCAACAATTTCGAATACTTCGATTTGGTCACCAACGCGAACATCATTGTAGTTCTTAACGCCGATACCACATTCGTAGCCATTCTTAACTTCTTGTACGTCATCTTTAAAGCGGCGTAGAGATTCTAGCTCACCTTCGTAGATTACAACGTTTTCACGAAGAACACGGATTGGGTTGTTACGCTTGATAACGCCTTCCGTCACCATACAACCAGCGATAGCGCCAAGTTTTGGAGACTTAAATACGTCACGTACTTCAGCAAGACCAATGATCTCTTGCTTGAATTCAGGAGCAAGCATACCGCCCATCGCAAGTTTCACTTCGTCAATCAATTGGTAAATGATTGAGTAGTAACGTAGGTCAAGGTTTTCATTTTCAACAGTACGACGTGCAGAGGCATCAGCACGAACGTTAAAGCCAAGAATGATAGCATTAGACGCTGCAGCTAGAACCGCATCAGTTTCAGTGATACCACCAACACCTGAACCTACGATATTCACTTTCACTTCTTCAGTAGAAAGTTTACGTAGTGAGTCGCCAATAGCTTCTACAGAACCCTGTACGTCAGCTTTAAGTACAACGTTAAGCTCTGCAACTTCACCAGCGGTCATATTTGAGAACATGTTCTCAAGTTTAGATTTCTGTTGACGTGCAAGTTTCACTTCACGGAATTTACCTTGACGGTAGTTCGCAACTTCACGAGCTTTACGCTCATCACGTACTACTGTTGCTTCGTCACCAGACGCTGGAACACCAGACAGGCCAATGATTTCAACAGGAATAGATGGACCCGCTTCAACGATTTCATTACCGTTTTCGTCGCGCATTGCACGAACACGGCCGTATTCTTGACCACAAAGAAGGATATCACCTTTATGCAGAGTACCTGACTGAACAAGTACAGTAGCAACAGGACCACGTCCTTTATCTAGACGAGATTCAACAACCACACCTGAAGCCATGCCTTCGCTTACTGCTGTAAGTTCAAGTACTTCAGATTGTAGGAGAATAGTTTCTAGCAAAGAATCAATGTTAGTACCTTGTTTCGCAGAGATGTGAACAAACATGTTCTCACCGCCCCACTCTTCAGGGATAACATCGTATTGAGCAAGCTCATTCTTAACGTTGTCTGGGTTTGCACCCTCTTTATCAATCTTGTTCACAGCAACAATTAGAGGTACGCCCGCCGCTTTCGCGTGCTGGATAGCTTCAATTGTTTGTGGCATCACGCCATCATCAGCGGCAACAACAAGAACAACGATATCTGTCGCTTGAGCACCACGAGCACGCATTGCGGTAAACGCGGCGTGTCCAGGAGTATCAAGGAAGGTGATCATGCCATTGTCAGTTTCAACATGGTAAGCACCGATATGCTGTGTAATACCACCCGCTTCAGCGTCAGCAACGTGCGCTTTACGAATGTAATCAAGAGTCGATGTTTTACCGTGGTCAACGTGACCCATGATAGTAACAACTGGAGCACGAGGCACAGCTTCAAGAGAGCTGTCACGGTCAGATAGTACCGCTTCCTCTAGTTCATTCTCTTTACGAAGAACCACTTTGTGACCCATTTCTTCAGCAACTAATGCCGCTGTTTCTTGGTCGATAACTTGGTTGATAGTCGCCATAGCGCCCATCTTCATCATTACCTTGATCACTTCAGTCGCTTTCACTGACATTTTGTTTGCCAGTTCAGAAACAACAACCGTTTCACCAATTACAACATCTGCTTTTGCTACTGTTGCAGTTTTATCGAAACCTTGTTGCATAGAAGTTGGTTTAGCTAGCTTGCCTTTGCGACCACGACCGCGTTGGTTACGACCACCGCGAGAATTTGAGTTAGCATTGGTATCCGCTGATTTTTTCTTCTTCTTCTTGCGACCACCACCATCCGCACGACGGTCGGCTGCGTCTTCCGCTTCACGAGCGTAAGTAGAAGTTGTGACGTGATAATCAGTGGTCTCTGTCTTCTTAGTTTGTTCTTCTTTAGCCCAACGCTCTGCGTTTTCTTCTGCAAGTTTACGCGCATCTTCAAGAAGTTTTTCCGCTTCTTGTTCTGCTTTACGTTTGGCTTCTTCTTCTTGGCGACGTTTTAAGTCAGCCGCGTCTTTTGCTGCTTGATCTTTCACTTTACGCTCTTCTGAGTCAATTTGTGGAGCTTCTGTTGATTCAGCTTTTGCTTTAGCGGCCGCTTCACGTTTTGCAGCTTCTTCTGCTGCACGTTTTGCTTTTGCTTCAGCTTCACGCACTGCTTTTTCTTCAGCTTCGCGTTTTGCAGCTTCTTCAGCTTCCTGTTTTGCTACAGCTTCTGCTTCTAGACGCGCTTTCTCTTCCGCTTCTAGACGAGCTTGCTCTTCAACAGAGCTACGCTTCACGTAGGTGCGCTTTTTACGCACTTCTACGGTTACATCTTTACTCTTTCCGCCGCCAGCTGCAACACTCAATGTGCTACGTTTCTTACGTTGTAAAGTTAGACGGGTTGGTTCAGACTCGCCTGACGTATCACCATGTTCTTTTTTTAGATGCGTCAATAGTGATTGCTTTTCTTCTTCAGTCACTTTATCGCTAGAGTTCTTTTTCAGACCTGCATCTGCTAGTTGTTCAATTAAGCGATCAACCGGCGTACCAATCTCTTCACTTAGGGCTTTAACTGTAAGTTTTGTCATGCAACTACCTCCGTGCCGGATTATTCTTCGTCACCAAACCAACAGATATTACGCGCAGCCATGATTAACTCACCAGCACGTTCTTCTGTTAAATCGTCGATACCTTCAAGATCATCAATGCCTTGGTCGGCAAGATCTTCTAAGGTCACTATACCTTTGGCTGCAAGTTTGAACGCCATTTCGCGCTCTAAAATTTCTAGGGCTAATAGGTCTTCTGCTGGCTGTTGTAGGCCTTCAAATGACTCTTCTTGCACTAGAGCAAGGGTAGTTAGTGCATTTTTAGCTCGACCACGTAGTTCTTCGACTAAGTCTTCATCTAGTCCATCAATTTCTAGCAACTCGTTCATTGGCACGTATGCCACTTCTTCAAGAGTTGAGAAACCTTCTTCTACCAACATTTCTGCGAAATCTTGTTCAAGATCTAAATGCTTCATGAAGCTTTCAATAGCTTCTGTAGATTCTGCTTCGTGTTTTTTCTGTAGATCTTCTACAGTCATTACGTTTAGCTCCCAACCAGTCAGTTGTGATGCTAGACGTACGTTTTGACCGCTACGGCCAATTGCTTGTGCTAGGTTATCAGCTTCTACAGCGATGTCCATTGAGTGTGTATCTTCATCAACGATGATAGATGCCACATCGGCTGGAGCCATTGCGTTGATAACAAATTGTGCTGGGTTATCGTCCCAAAGGATGATATCGATACGTTCGTTGCCCAACTCTCCAGATACAGCTTGTACGCGTGCACCACGCATACCCACACATGCACCTACAGGGTCGATACGACGATCATTTGTTTTCACTGCGATTTTCGCACGAGAACCAGGATCACGAGCAGCGGCTTTAAGCTCAATAATCTCTTCTGCAATTTCTGGCACTTCGATGCGGAATAGTTCCGTTAGCATTTCAGGCTTAGAGCGAGTAATGAATAACTGGAAGCCACGAGCTTCTGGGCGAACAGAATAAAGAAGACCACGTACACGGTCACCCGGACGGAAGTTCTCACGAGGAAGTTGATCATCACGCAGGATAACAGCTTCAGCGTTGTTACCAAGATCTAAAACCACTGTTTCACGATTTACTTTCTTAACAACACCGGTGATTAGCTCACCTTCGTTATCAATAAATTGCTCAACGATTTGCTCACGCTCAGCTTCACGTACTTTTTGTACGATAACTTGTTTAGCCGTTTGAGTGGTGATGCGGTCAAATTTAACTGACTCAATATCATCTTCAATGTAACCACCAAGTTCGATATTTTCATCATCGTATTTGGCTGCTTCAAAAGAGATTTCAAGAGTTGGGTTTTCAACTTCTTCTACTACTTGCCAACGGCGAAGTGTTTCAAAGTTACCGCTTTTACGATCAATTTCAACACGTACTTCGATTTCGATTTCGTACTTCTTTTTGGTCGCCGTCGCTAATGCGATTTCAAGTGCTTCAAATATACGCTCACGAGGAACTGCTTTCTCATTTGAAACCGCTTCAACTACAGCTAAGATTTCTTTATTCATTCTAATAGCCTCTTAAAATAGACTTAAAACTTAGGGATCAGGTTGGCTTTTGAGATGTTGCTTAGAGCAAACTCATTCTCTTCGTTGTCAGTTTCAATGGTGACTAACTCACCATCGATACCTTTAATAATGCCTTTCCACTTACGGCGATTACCAACACCCATCTTCAATACAATGTTGACCTCATGGCCCACAAACTGCTCATAGTGTGCGGCTTTAAAAAGTGGTCGTTCAAGTCCTGGTGAAGACACTTCAAGGCTATAAGCAACAGAAATTGGATCTTCTACATCCATTACTGCGCTCACCTGATGGCTTACTTCAGCACAATCGTCAACATTAATACCGTTTTCGCTATCGATATAAATGCGTAATGTCGAATATTCGCCTGCGCGAATAAACTCAAGTCCAACTAATTCATAGCCTGCTGCCTCTACTGGCGCTTCAAGCATTTCCGTTAGTTGTCTTTCTAAACCAGTCATTGTTCAACTACTCCAGAAACAAAAAAAGGGCATAAAGCCCATTTCATTTACCAAGCACACACCTACAGCGATAAACTGCAGATAACAAAAAACCCCGATAGTGTCGGGGTTTTATGCTGCTGGACCCTGATATCACTAAGCTAAAAGAAGCTTAGCTCATAACTAAATAATTTAGTTATGATATTTAGAAATTCAAACTTAATAACTCAATTTATTGAGGCCAGATGAATATCGACAGCCTAATAAACTGTTATGAATCGAGTATTTACCATTCATAGTTATTAAATTGGTTGCGGGGGCCGGATTTGAACCGACGACCTTCGGGTTATGAGCCCGACGAGCTACCAAGCTGCTCCACCCCGCGTCCGACTATCAAACATAGTTATGTTTAATAGATTAACTTCTAAAATAATATATGGTGCCGAGAGAGGGACTCGAACCCTCACACCAAAGGCACTAGCACCTCATGCTAGCGTGTCTACCAATTTCACCATCTCGGCAAATAAGTCTTTAAACTTACTCAGGAATTTCTTCACCCTTCTGGGCTGGAACTTCCGCTGCTACGTTGTCTGTTTTCTGAATGGTTTGACCCGCTGTAGGATCAACCCACTGAGAATCAGTCTTATGTGCAGACATATGACCAATCACCAAACAAACCACGATAAAAATCAATGCAAAAACTGCAGTCAATCGGGTTAAAAAGCTACCAGAGCCGCCAGAGCCAAATACTGTATTTGATGCACCTGAACCGAATGAGGCTCCCATATCTGCGCCTTTACCTTGTTGAATCAGAACCAGGCCAATTACACCAAGCGCAGCCAACAGGTAAATCACAAGTAGAGTTTCAAACATCTTTCCACCTATGTTCCAAATTGTTGAGCCAGCGCGTCATAATCGTAATATAAATTAGATTACAACAAAGCTAGCGCGCCCTTTATAGGGCGGACGCAATACTAGCGAAACCTTGTAGCGGTGACAAGTAAAACTTTCATCACCGCCACTAAGTGCTCACTTATCGAGCACTTATTTCACTATTACTGCTTATTTATTGATTTAGCTGAGCTCGACTTATCTTTTATAAAACTATCAAGAATGATCATACCAGCACCAATACAAATAGCGGTATCCGCTAAGTTAAAGGCTGGCCAGTGGTAATTCCCAACAAAGAAATCAAGATAATCGACAACAAAGCCATGGATTATACGGTCAAAAACATTACCTAGAGCCCCACCAATAATCAGTGAGTAAGCAATATTATTCCATTTTGCAGTATTTGGTAGCTTACGCATCCATAGGGCTAACACCCCACAGACGATAATAGCAATCCCAGCAAATAGCCATCGTTGCCAACCTGATTGGTCACCAAGAAAGCTAAATGCTGCGCCATGGTTGTGTACATAAAGCAAGTTAAAGAAAGACGTCACCTCTATACGGTTTGCCCATCCATATTCCATGCTGTTCATCACAACCAGTTTGATCGCTATATCACTAACAAACACTAGAGCCGCCAGCCATAGCCAACGTAACCCTGTCTGTTTAAATATGCTGTTATTAGGCAAACTGACGAACCTCGCCTTCACCATCGATGTTAGAAACACAGCGTACACAAATTGTTTCGTGTCCTTCCACTGTGCCTACATCGGCTGTGTGGTGCCAGCAACGGTCACATTTTGCTAGCTCTGTTGCACTTACTTGTACAAATAGCCCTTCAACCTCAGTTTGTTGAGCCGTTGCAGGTTTGTCTGCTAGTGGCGCAACATCCGCACGAGATGTCAGTAATACAAAACGTAATTCATCACCAAGTTTATGCAGTTTTTCAGCAAGAGCATCATCAGCATAAAGTGTTACTTCTGCTTGTAATGCACCACCGATCAGTTTTTCTTTACGCGCTTCTTCTAGAAGTTTGTTTACTGAGGCTCTAACCTGCTGCACATCATCCCAGAAAGCATTGTTTAGTGCTTCGTCTTCTGCAAGACCAAATAGCCCTTCGAACCACTCACCAGTAAAGACAAACTTATCGCGCTCCCCTGGCATTTGATTCCAAATTTCATCGGCAGTAAATGACATGATAGGCGCCATCCAACGAACCAAAGCTTCTACGATGTAGTAAAGAGCGGTTTGACAACTGCGTTGAGCATGGCTGCCCTGTTTTGCTGTGTATTGGCGATCTTTAATTACATCTAAGTAGAAAGAACCCATTTCAATAGAACAGAACTGCATCAAACGCTGAGTTACTGCATGCGTATTGTAATCTTCATACGCTTGAACAATCTCTTGTTGTGCTGCTTGTGCTCGACCTACAGCCCAGCGATCCAGTGCGACCATTTCTTCTGCTGGCACTATATCCGTTGCAGGATTAAAGCCATTGAGGTTAGCAAGGAAGAAACGGGCAGTGTTACGAATACGACGATAAGCGTCTGCGCTACGTTTCAGAATTTCATCCGATACGGCTACTTCACCGGTATAATCTGTTGACGATACCCAAAGACGTAAAATATCAGCACCTAGTCGGTTAGTGACATCTTTTGGTGCCACAACGTTACCGATAGATTTCGACATTTTTCGGCCATCGCCATCAACCACAAAACCATGTGTTAATACTTGCTTGTAAGGCGCTTCGCCTTTCATTGCAACAGCTGAAACTAAAGAAGACTGGAACCAACCACGATGCTGATCTGAACCTTCTAGGTATAGATCGGCACTGGCACCGTTGTACTCTTCACGAGAATCAACTACAGAGTAGTGAGTCACACCAGAATCAAACCACACATCTAATGTGTCGAGTGTTTTTTCGTAGTTAGCGGCATCTTGTTCACCCAATAGTTCAACTGGATCGATGTCCCACCAAGCTTGAATGCCTTTTTCTTCAACTAATTTAGCTACTTTTTCAATCAGTTGTTGAGTATCAGGGTGAAGCTCTGCTGTCTCTTTATGTACAAACAGGGTAATTGGCACACCCCAAGTACGTTGACGAGAGATACACCACTCAGGGCGACCTTCAACCATACCTTCGATACGGCTTTGACCCCACTCCGGCATCCACTGCACACCTTTGATCGCTTCTAATGAGTTAGCTCGTAGACCTGCTTGGTCCATAGAGATAAACCATTGTGGCGTAGCACGGAAGATGATTGGTGTTTTATGACGCCAGCAATGTGGGTAACTGTGTTCAAAAGCGTGATGATGCAATAACGCACCTTTTTCTTTCAATACGTCTAATACTGAATCATTGGCTTTAAATACGTGCTGGCCTGCAAACAATTCGGTATCCGGTAGATACACACCGTTAGAGCCAACTGGGTTAGCCACTTCTAAATCGTATTGTTTACCAACCACAAAGTCTTCTTGACCATGCCCAGGAGCAGTATGAACGATACCAGTACCTGAATCAGTAGTAACGTGATCACCTAGAACCACAGGAACAGTAAAGTCGTAGAATGGGTGTTGGAAATTAAGCAGTTCTAAATCAGAACCTTTAGCAAAACCAAGATTACGGAAGTTATCAACGCCAACACGTTCCATCGTCTCTTTAGCAAGATCAGCGGCTAAGATCAAACGTTGAGGATGCTCTCCTTCAACTTGAACCAACACATACTCTAGATCATCACGCATACATACGGCGCGGTTTGCAGGTAGTGTCCAAGGTGTTGTTGTCCAAATAACGACAAAAACATCACCTTCACCCGCATGACCATCAGCTAGAGTAAATTTACTTAGCACGGCAGATTCATCTGCAGCTTTAAATTTCACATCAATTGATGGCGATACTTTATCTTTATATTCGACTTCCGCTTCCGCTAGAGCACTACCACAGTCTGTACACCAGTGAACAGGTTTAAACCCTTTAAGTAAGTGGCCGTTATCCGCAATTTTGCCTAGAGCGCGGATGATATTCGCCTCTGTAGCAAAATCCATAGTGCGGTATGGTTTATCCCACTCACCCATGATGCCAAGGCGCTTAAAGCTCTCTTTTTGGCCTTCTACTTGAGTGGCCGCGTACTTACGGCATTCCTCACGGAATTCAGCAGCAGAGATCTTATGACCTGGCTTGCCTTTTTTCTTCTCAACCATCAATTCGATAGGAAGACCATGACAATCCCAACCTGGAATGTAAGGAGCATCGTATCCAGATAGTGTTTTTGATTTAATAATAATGTCTTTAAGAATCTTATTTAGCGCGTGACCAATATGAATGTCACCGTTTGCGTATGGAGGGCCATCATGCAAAACAAAAGGCTTATTACCTTTTTTAGCTTCACGGATAGCACCGTAAAGATCTTCTTTATACCAACGCTTAAGCATTTCTGGTTCACGATTCGCCAGATTACCACGCATTGGAAACCCTGTTTCAGGAAGGTTCAGGGTATCTTTATAATCAGTCATCGATTCTTATTTCCGTAATATTGGGCGAAGTTAGACATTAATGGGGAGTGACCATTCAAATAATCACAAGCAAAAACCGTTGTTTCGCTTGCATTATTGAGGCCACTCTCACCTGTGCTGCAGCAACCACACCCGAGCTGCTTCAGCATCTAATTCGATTTGTGTTTTAAGTGCGTCGAAGGAAGGAAACTTTACCTCTTCACGCAACTTCTCTAATAAGCAAACTTCTAGTTGTTTGCCATACAGGTCTTTTTCTATATTAAAAAAGTGCACTTCAAGTTGCTGCCGTACACCGTTTACTGTTGGTCTTTGCCCAACATTGGCAACCCCGCCAACCATATGGCCGTCTATGTTGGCTTCGACAACATACACTCCAGAGACGGGTGATACTGTTCGCTTTAGCGGAATATTAGCGGTTGGAAAACCTATGGTTCTCCCTAACTTTCTACCATGGGACACACGGCCACTAATGCTGTAATGTCGCCCTAGCATGGATTTGGCCTGTTGTAATTCATCATTACCTAGAGCTTGACGAATTGCTGTACTGCTCACTCTTTCTGTATTTAGGCAGAAACTGGCCGTACTCACAACCTCAAATCCATACTCTTTCCCAGCTTTTTGTAGCATAGAAAAGTCACCTTGACGTTTGCGTCCAAAACGGAAGTCGTCACCAACAACCAGAAACCTAACGCCAAGTTTTTCCACCAACAGCTCTTTTATAAATTGCTCTGGTAGTAGTTCAGCAAAACGTTTACTAAAATTCACGCACAGAAGGCGCTCCAAATCCAGCTTACTTAATTGCACGTATTTATCGCGCAAGCGTGTAAGACGAGCCGGAGCATTGTCTTGTAAAAACAGTTCTAACGGCTGAGGCTCGAAAGTCATGACCACTGCGGGTAGACCTAGAATCTCAGCTTTTTGCTTAACCTGCTTTAAAACTCTTTGATGCCCAAGATGGACACCGTCAAAGTTACCTATGGTTAAGATACAGCCCTGATGTTCAGGACGTATATTATGGCTACCTCGGATAAGATGCATGTTACGTGTTAAAACCTAACCTTCTCAGCTACAGGACCTAAAAGCCCTAAACTGACGAATTATATACTGAAAACTCCTATAGATGCTAGCAACGAAAAGTGATGATTGGTTTTGCTTTTAATTAAACACTGGCTTTCAAGTGCTTAAGACGAATGCCTAGCAATAATGCCACCACCAAATAAGCAAGAGCGCCCACACCTATCATTGTAATCAATTCAAAAATCCGTTGATGTAATGACATGGCAAGCCAAGCATCCAATGGTTTTAATACGTATGAAATAGCCAGTACCATTGCTCCACCAGACAGAGCGACACGGACGATATAACTTACCGTTTGCCCTGTTAAACGATAAACTTGCGCTTTATGTAAACCACGATATAACAGCGCCATATTGAAAAAGGCGGATAACGCCGTTGCCATCGCTAATCCCACATAACCATAGTGCCAAGCAAAAATGATGTTAAACAGCATGTTTGAGGTCATAGCGATAATGCCATAACGCACAGGGGTTTTAGTGTCTTGTCGAGAGTAATACCCTGGGGCTAATACCTTGATTAACATAAAGTTAAGTAAACCAGAGGCATAAGCGATTAAGGAGTAAGATGACTGAAGCACTTCATGTACCCCAAACTCACCACGCATAAATAGCACCATCAGCATAGGTTTTGCCAATACAATCAAACCCAGCATAGCGGGCAGACCCAGCAATAATACCATGCGGATCCCCCAATCCATCGTCGCCGCAAACCCCTGACTTTGAGCGTCTACATGCTTACGTGATAACGCAGGTAAAATAACTGTTGCGATAGCAATACCAAATAAACCTAGTGGGAACTCAAGTAAACGATCGGAGTAATACAACCAACTGATGGAGCCCGTCTGTAAAAAACTGGCAATAAAGGTATCTAGCAACAGGTTAATTTGGCTGACTGAAACCCCAAATAAGGCTGGGATCATCAGGGTACGAATTCGCACAACACCCGGATCGCGCCAACCCCATTTAGGCCTAACGAATACCCCTTCTTTAATCAAAAAAGGAATTTGGAAGAAAAACTGCACCATTCCGCCCAGAAAAACTCCGATGGCCAAGCCTATTTCAGGGTTCGCAAGACGAGGGGCGATCATTACGGCAGCGAAAATGATCATTACGTTAAGAAATACAGGGGTAAAGGAGGAAACCGCAAATTTGCCTAGAGTGTTAAGTACCGACCCCGATAACGCAACAAAGGTGATAAACCACAAGTAAGGAAAGGTGATTTTCAGCATCAAACTGGCCATTTCAAACTTTTCAGCCGACGGCCCACCATTTAGCCAATCTAAAAACCACCCCGTACCAAAAATCGCGGTGACTACACCAGAGCCAAGTACTCCGCACACGGTCACAACGGTAACAATGACACCTAACGTACCGGATACTTTTGCAATTAATTGCCGTGTTTCATCCATATCACCTTTTGAGTGATACTCGGTAAGAACAGGGACAAAGGCTTGAGAGAATGCCCCCTCAGCAAATAGACGCCTTAAGAAGTTAGGAATTTTATTAGCAAAGAAAAAGACATCAGCACTTGCTCCCGCTCCCATTAGGTTGGCAACAACGACGTCGCGAATTAATCCCAAAACACGAGAAACTAAAGTCATAGCACTTACAATAGCGCCAGACTTGAGAAGGCCTTTACTCACTTTTATTCCTTAATAATATCATCTGCAATAATCTGTAGGTTACACTTAGCAAAGGCATAGCCTATCAGAAAGAGACTTTAACATATTGATATACTCACTTTACGAGAAGTAAACTAGCTTGAGTGTAGATCTAGTATCAAAATGCTGTTAGAATCCACGCCATCTTAACCGTGTTAACCTATCTAAACAAAATTTCATTGTTTTAGATGAGTTTTCGCACAAATCAATTGACTTTCGGTTATCAAACAGGCATTCTCCACGGCCTTATATTGTTACCGAACAAGTTTTGGGAGTTAGACCCTTGGCAAACAGTAAATCTGCTAAGAAGCGCGCTATCCAAGCTGAGAAACGTCGTCAGCATAATGCTAGTCGTCGTTCTATGATGCGCACTTACATGAAAAAAACTATCGCAGCTATCGAAGCTGGTGATAAAGAAGCGGCAACTGCTGAACTAGCAGCTGTTACACCGATCCTAGATCGCGCAGCGACTAAAGGCCTTATTCATAAGAATAAAGCTGCACGTCATAAAGCACGCTTCTCTGCTGCAATCAAAGCTCTTTAATTAGAACTGAGATTCAGGTAAAAAACCGGCTAACGCCGGTTTTTTTGTATCTATCGAAATGCTTCCTTTTTATACCATAGTAGTAAGATGTCTATTATTATGATTCGCTAGCGCAATACATGTCATGCAGTAAATGAATCACTCTTTTAACCTCATCACTACTTAACGAATAAAACACGGTCTGAGCCTCTTTACGAGTAGACACTAACCCATCACGCCTTAACCAAGCTAAATGCTGTGATAATGCAGACTGGCTAAGCTCCAACTGTTGGCAAAGCTCCCCCACTGACAACTCCCTATCACGCAACATACATAAAATAAAAAGTCGCCTTTCATTGGCCATAGCCTTTAATAGAGAAACAGCCTTTGGTGAGTTGCTCTTCATTGCTTGTAAATTCATAGCGTTTCAATAATATTTAATTTTGATTGGTCACCAAGCCTACAGACGAGGCTCATAAAGTAAAAGTGCAGTTTAGCTAAATTAATGAAATATATTAGAAAAATCAGCATCACACACACTTTTCACCGCAGGATGTTGGATCATACGCTCTGCGAAAATAACATAGTACTCTTCTTTTAATGCTTCAATTTCTGCTATACGGTAAAACTCCCCCGTGGCATTGTATTTGTATGGATAACGAGTAGGGGCAACAAATACGGTCTCTGGATGAGTTTCTGCAAATGCTTTCATGAGCGCAAAATCATCAAATTCGCCAAGAATAGTAGGTTGATATCCTTGCCTATCACACCACTCGGTGACTTTTCTGCCCATTGAGGTTCTAGAACCTGGGATTAATAGCCTGTATTTTTCTAAGTTGGGTAAGAATTCTTTTTCATCAATATAAGTAGCAGAACAAAAGCTCATACTGCACTCACCCAGCTTTTTACTATAGAGACCCGCATTCTGTGAGGAATCAATGGGGCAGTCAGAAAGGATCATGTCTAATTTATGTTGCGATAGTTGCTCTAGGAGTAATTCATGAGTGGACTCATAACACCTTAAATGAATGTTGCCATCAGAAGGTACTGTGGTTGATAAAATCTGGCTAACTAAACTTTTTGATAAGGCATCAGCAACTCCAACTTCAAATAATAAGTTTGCTCGTTGGCTGTAATTCACAATATCAAGCATCTCATAACTCAGGTCATACATCCTATCGGCGTATTTAAATACCAATTGCCCAAGCTCTGTAGGCTCAATACTGCGACCATTACGTTTAGTTAATTTACCGTTTAACCTTTGCTCCAATGCTTTTATTTGTCCGGTCACTGTTTGGGGTGTCAAAAACAAAGCATCAGCGGCTTTAGTCAGGGAACCCTGCTTGCAGACCATCCAAAAGTAATAAAGGTGATTGTAATTCAGGTGCGACATGTACACTCCAGCTTAATGGGTTGCAAAATTAAAGGTAAAGCACGTTAAATTTCGATAATACCGAAACAAAGTTAAAGGAAGATGACATTTTTGTCATATAAAAATTGTAATTTTGCCCACTAAACACCTACTATCATCTTGTATTACAGAGTAAACCCAAGAAACAGAACCAAAATAAAACCTTTAAAAACAACAAGTTATAAACAAAAAGTTCTTACGTAAACGATTGCTTTTATTCGGTAATAAAAAGGCTTTTTTTTATCGAACTGTAATATAACTGAAATATAAGTTATCTAAACTCGCAAATAGTTGATTAAAAGCCTGCATAAGGCGCGGAGATAACAAATGAACAACCAAGCATCCTCAGTTTCAGCACTAACAGCAGGAAAATCTAGCTGGTTACGTTGGGCTAACTTGGCTTTCATGCTGTACCTACTTCTAGTATCTGTTTCTATGGTTGGCGGTGGCTTTAAAATGGCTTCTGGCGAACATGCTAAGACACTATTTGATTTCGCCTCACATCCTGTTGCAGGTTTGATGATAGGTCTTGTAGCAACAGCACTTATTCAGTCATCAAGTACAGTGACTTCGATTATTGTGGGTCTTGTTGCCGGTGGCCTACCGGTTGGCATTGCAATCCCTATGGTAATGGGTGCCAACATTGGTACTACTGTCACCAATACACTAGTAAGCCTTGGACACCTACGCTGCAAAGAAGAGTTCAAACGCGCTTTTGCCAGCGCCACTGTGCATGACTTCTTTAATTTGCTTGCAGTACTTATCTTCCTGCCATTAGAAATGATGTTCGGTATCTTTGGTAAGCTCTCTGCGTGGCTAGTTGCGCCTCTAATGGGCACTGGTGACCTAAATATGGGTGGCTTTAACTTTATTAAACCTCTCACTAAGCCTCTTATTAGTGTGGTTCAAGAGCCATTAACCGCCTTTGGTCCTATCATTGCTGGTGTAACTATGATTATTTTGGGTATTGCGACCATTATTATCTCTATCACCATCATGGGTAAACTCATGAAAAAACTGATGGTGGGTCGTGCTCGTGACATCTTAAAAAATGCCATTGGTCGTGGTCCTCTACACGGTATCTTCTCAGGATCTATTGTTACTATCCTTGTGCAATCATCATCTACCACAACGAGCTTAATGGTGCCTCTAGTGGGCTCTGGTGTGCTGAAAGTACGCGATGTCTACCCATTTACACTAGGAGCTAACATAGGTACTTGTATTACCGCACTGCTAGCAGCAACAGCCGTATCCGGTGAGTTTGCCGCTTTTGCTTTGCAAATTGCCCTAGTGCACTTACTGTTTAATATAGCCGCCACAGTATTTATCTTTGGTATTCCATTCCTAA
Source organism: Vibrio rarus (assembly GCF_024347075.1). Taxonomy (NCBI): domain Bacteria; kingdom Pseudomonadati; phylum Pseudomonadota; class Gammaproteobacteria; order Vibrionales; family Vibrionaceae; genus Vibrio; species Vibrio rarus. The sequence continues at coordinate 526,713 of NZ_AP024900.1, read as the reverse complement.
GAGAGTTACCCCTTAAAGGCGCAGATTGGATTTCTAGCATGGCGATCAAAAATAAAGGGGTTGTTGCTGGATACCTCATCGCAGTCTTCGTTGTAATGCCTGGAACTATTATTGCCTTAACCGCATAATAAGCCGCTCATTAATAGCAAAAAACCGGCTACTTTTTTTAGTAGCCGGTTTTTTATTGCCCAAAGCCAATACTCTCTATTCATTATAAAACAGTACCAAGGCACCACCTTTTAAAGAGCTACCGTAGTTAATACTGACGCCAATACCAACATTATAAAACAGAGCAGAATAGTCACTAGTGTCAAGTAGCCACCCTATGCTGTACTCACCATAGTGAGTCGTATCAAGAGGATCTCTAAGATCCCCTCCTACATCCACCCGTCGTGCTCTAAACAGTACATCTTGCTTGCGACTCCCCCACGGCTTCAGATGATATTTGTATTGCAGGCCATTCATTACCCGCCACCCACTAGGAGTGGCACCGGACGTATCGATACTTCCAGAAAAGCTACGCCCCCAAAAGTAATGATATTCACTATTAAACTTGAGCTCACCCGGCCCAATATCTTTGGTATAAATAAAATCCAACTGAGGCTCTATCATCCATGTATTGGAAGATCCATTAATCACTGAGGCAATGCCTTGCTGATCAAGATAATCCTTTGCTGGGCTATTGGCGGTAAATTGGTTGCTGTAGTGCATAAGATGCAGACCCGATCCCACAAAGAACTGCCACCCTTCCGAGACTTGATAACCGACAGAGTACTCAGCATAACCCGCTAACACTTGATCTTTATTTTCATCCGTTTGCCACTGAGTGCCATCTGGTGAGGTAATCAGATCGTAATTAATATCTCGTCTTAACTCCATATATGCGGCTCTAAGTTTCAGCCGTTGTAGCCAAGCACTATTGTCATTGGAAAACTGAAATGAAATGGGTAATGAGGTCACAGCGATTCGACGGCGTGTATCAATGGCATCTTTTCCCCCAAAATCAGGGTTATTGGTGCCAAAAACTTGGTTAGGATCAAAATTACCAAAACCGAAACTCACCAACTCACTATCCGTAAGCACTAACGCCGTTGAATAAATGTCAGATAAGTATTTATCGGTATCAATAAGGCTAGAGAAAGCGATATTAGGTAAGGTTAGCATGCCAACAGCAAAGACTGAGAAATATCCATATTTCATATTCAAGCAACTCTATCCACAGGTATTAAGCAACAAAAAAGGCTAATACCTAAATATTAGCCTCTTATAAATAATTTATTAAATTCAGTGAGATAAATTTATTATTTTTGCCTTAAACCGAAAATGGGTAGCGAATAGCAGGGTGAGATTCATACCCCTCAACAGAAAAGTCATCCAAGGTTACCCAAGTTTCTAAATCTTCCAGAGACTTAATTTTTGGGTTTATAATGAATTTTGCTGCCGGTAAAGGCTGGCGTTGCAGTTGTACATCGCGCATCAATTCTAACTGATCTTCATAAATATGTGCGTTGACTATTTTATGATACGCCACACCCGCTTTGTGCCCTGTGATTTGCGCCATAATCGCCAAAAACGCATACACTTGTACCATGTTAAAATTAAGCCCAAGGGGCACGTCACAAGAGCGCTGAGTACTATTCAAATACAGAGTGTCGCCAAGTAAAGAGAAATGGTGGCTGTACATACAAGGACGTAAGCACCCCATATGAAACTCTCCAGGGTTATAGAAGTTAAGGATTTCCCCTCGGTCATCCACTCCCTGAGTCAGATCGTCAACAATTTTGCGTAATTGGTCGATATGACCGCCATCAGGTTTGGCCCACTGACGACCTTGAACGCCGTAAACGCGTCCCATATCATCTTCGCCTTTACGGTAACTATTGTTTAGCCATGCTTCATTTAAGTTGGCATTGGCATCCCAAGTTTTCGTACCTAACTGACGAAATTGCTCCGCATTATCATAACCACGAATATAACCAAGGAGTTCAGCGACCGCGGCTTTCCAAAAACTCTTGCGAGTAGTCACTAGAGGGAAGGCATTATTTCCTACATCATAGGTTAAATCGGCATTCACCACCGTCAGGCAACGCTTGCCTGTACGCTGATTTTCAATCCAATGTCCGTTATCAACAATGCGATGGCATAAATCTAGGTATTGCTTCATGATTTATCCTTAGCCGTCGTCGTTTGTAGCGACTTTTTATTGTATTTATAGGCCCACCAAATCATACCTGCGCCAATAAAAATCATCGGTGATGATAAGATTTGCCCCATGGATATCCAGTCACCAAACAAACCAAGTTGAGCATCGGGCTCTCTGAAATATTCAACGGTGAAACGGAAAGTACCGTAGCCCATTAAAAATAAACCCGCGACTGCGCCAGCCGGTCTTGGTTTACGAATAAAGATATTCAAGATAAGGAACAGTACCACCCCTTCAAGAAAGGCTTCATAAAGCTGAGATGGATGACGTGGTAGATAGCCACCAGATGGGAACAGTACAGCCCACTTCACATCTGTCACTCTTCCCCAAAGCTCATCATTCATAAAGTTACCAATGCGTCCCATACCTAAACCAAACGGTATCAGTGGCGCAATAAAATCAGCAACATTAAAGAAGGTACGATTATTTCGATAGGCGTAGTAGGCCATGGCGGAGATCACCCCGATCAGACCACCGTGAAATGACATGCCCCCCGTCCAAACTTTAAATAAATAAAGCGGATTATCGAGGAATAAATCAAAGTGATAAAAAATCACGTAGCCGATACGGCCACCCACGACTACCCCTAAAAAACCAAGAAACAATAGGTCTGATACCTGCTCACGATTCCAGCCACTATTAGGCTTATCAGCGCGACGATTTGCCAACCACATAGCAAAGGCAAAACCAACTAGATACATCAATCCATACCAACGAATAGAAATTGGACCAATTTCTAAAATTACAGGATCAATATGAGGGAAAGTGAGAAATCCTTGATTCATAATGTCTTCTTAGAGTTTTCATTAAAAGAGAAGCATGCGTACTGCTATGAGTAAGAGCAATACAGCAAATATTTTTTTCAATATTACTGTCGGTAATATTGTCGTCAACCGTACGCCTAATTTACTGGTTAATATGGAACTAGACGCAATAGCGAACAACGCTGGTAAATAAACATAACCAAAACTGTGGGCAGGTAAAGCATCTGAGCTGGCGCCATGAAAAACAAAACCGAGCATTCCAGAGGTTGCTAATAATGCGCTACAAAAAGACGAAGTTCCAACCGCCTTACGCATTTCTATCCCATGCCGATTAAGAAAAGGGACTAACAAAGAGCCACCACCAATACCAGCAAGGCTTGAAATAGTACCGATGCTTGCTCCAGATATAAAGGAGTTTGTCACACCAAGCGTTCGTTTTGTGCGTGTACTTCGAATCGAAAGAAACATTCGTACGGATAACCCAAGAACAATACAACCAAAAATCGGTGGTAAATACTGGCTTGGGAGGAATTCAGCCACAAAACTGCCGATAAATCCCCCTAAAATTATCCCCGGTATTAAAAATTTAACCACAAAAACATCCACATTATTCACTCTATAGTGATTAAATGCTGATGAGCTGGATGTGATAATAATACAAGCTAAAGAGGTGGCTAAAGCCATCTGCATGGCAACGTCTGCATCAATACCAAACATAGGCAGTAAAAACAGCAGTGACGGCACAATGATTAAGCCACCGCCGATACCGAGTAAACCGGCCAATACGCCAACGACGGCACCTAGCATAACTAAAACTATAACTAATTCAAATGTAACCATTAATGCTTTCCTGGACGGACAAAACCAGCTAACCCTCTCCCTTCAAGGTAATCAAAAGCAAGCTCATATACATTAGATGCATAAGGCTTGGTAATGGCTTGACTCGCCAATTCTTCTAATTCTTTAAGATTCGACTGCCTTATCACATACTTAATGTTGGCCACATTAGCAGAGTTCATACTTAACTGGGTAAACCCAAGGCCGAGTAAGAGCAAGACACCAATAGGGTCACCGGCTAACTCGCCACACACAGACACTGGGATATTGGCATGTTCACACGCCCCTTGAATCTGCTTTAGAGCAAGTAATACAGAAGGATGCACCACTTCATACAACTCTGATACCTGACTATTATTACGATCAACCGCCAACAAGTATTGAGTGAGATCATTGGTACCAACAGAGACAAAATCAATACGATCAGCAATAACAGGTAACAGATAGATCATGGATGGCACTTCAAGCATTATGCCAACTTGCGGCTTCTTCACTCTGGGGTGCGTTAATGCCACTTCATGATAAGCTTGAGCAATTAAAGCAAGAGCCGAGTCTAACTCTGGCACACCAGAGATCATCGGCAACAACACTTTTAACTCACTCTTCTGAGCAATGGCGGCGCGCATCATTGCCCGAATTTGTATCAAGAAAATATCCGGATGATCCAACGTAAATCGAATGCCCCGCCAGCCAAGAAATGGGTTTTCTTCCTCCATTGGGAAATAAGGTAGCGACTTGTCCCCACCAATATCTAAGGTTCGCATGACAACGGGCTTACCTGCAGAACAGGCAAGCACTTTGCGATAAATTTCCACCTGCTCATCTTCTGATGGAAACGCTTGCTTGAGAATAAAGGAAATCTCTGTGCGATACAGTCCTACTCCATCCACCAAATTGAAATAAAAGTAACTATCATCAGGTCCTAACCCTGTATTCAATAAAATGGTAATGGGGGTTTTATCTACAGTGACAGCGGGAAGGTACAGTTCAGACTCCACCATAGAGCGCACTTCCAACTCTTCATCCTGGAGCTTTTGATACTCCACCATCTCTTGCTCTGTAGGATCAAGCAACACTTCACCGCTATAACCGTCCAAAATAATATGGCGGTCATCGGCATCAATATTTTTTAAGTTAGGGCCGATAACGGAAGGGATACCAAGGGCGCGCGATAAAATAGCCGCGTGAGAGTTCACCCCACCTTGCAAGGATATGACCCCCAGCAATTTATCTCTTGGCACGGAGGCCAATAAGGTTGTGGTTAGCTCATTAACCACAAAAATCACCGGCTTATCTAGCTGAATTTCTTGAGACTGAGAGTGGTAGAGAAAGTATAACAACCTCTGCCCTAACTCTCTTACGTCCTGGGCACGCTGTTGCAAATACACATCCGTCATTCGCCCAAAGCGAGCCGAATAACGCTCAATAACCTGACGTAACGCCCAGTCGGCAGTATCACCCTTTTCTATTTGCTGAATTAAATCTCCCCGCAATTTGGGATCATTGAGTAGGTGAGTAAATAAATCAAAAATGGCCAACGCATCTTTATTAAGATCACTGTCTAACTGCTTTCTTAAACGTCGAAATTCTTTTAAGGCACTTTCGACCGCCACCAGCAACCACTCTTTATCTCTTTCTATATCGATAACAGAAGCTGGGGCAACATCACTGAGCGAAGGTTCGTAATTCCCCTGCCATATAGGACCAATGGCAATACCATTACAGGCAGAAAGCCCTGATACCACTGAGATTTTTCGCTCTTGCAGAAGCCAATTACCTTGCTGCTGTTCACTGGCTATTAATACGGCTAATTGCGCGGCAAGTGTCACTAAAAAAGACTCTTCAGTATCACTAAATAGACGGGTTTTCTTTTGCTGTATGACTACGACACCTAAAATTCGTTTACGGTAAACGATAGGTGTGGCTAAAAATGCCTGATACACATCCTCGCCTAATTGAGGAAAAAATTTATAGTCCGGATGTATGGAGGCTTGAGCGACATTGAGGGGTTTAGCCGTTCTATGCACTAGACCAACTAATCCTTCATTAAAGCCTATATGCAGTTGTTTTCCAGAAAAAGTCAGCCCCTTAGTTGCCATTAACTCAAGGCGCTGCTTTTGATGATTAGATAGGTAGATAGTGCAACATTCGCTATTTATCGCATCGCAGGTACGTTCAACAAACACCTCAAGTGCTTGATAAATATCTTCGACTCGAGATACGTGCTCAACTATATCCCTAAGTTGATTTAGCATTGTTGCGCCTCACTACCCTCGACGGTGTTTGCGTTTTCGGTTTTGCTTTCGATCTTTAAATGGCATAGCAAAAGAAGCAAACTCCTTCATAGCTCTGCGATAAACGTCTCTTTTAAAAGAGACCACTTGTCTCACTGGATACCAAAAGCTTACCCAACGCCATCCATCAAATTCTGGAGTCGGCCCTCTTTGCATATTAACCTGTGATTCATCACAGATTAATTGCAATAAAAACCATTTTTGCTTTTGTCCAATACAGACAGGTTTGGAATCCCAGCGAACTAATCGTTTTGGCAGACGATAACGCAACCAATGACGACTCGTAGTGACTATTTTCACATCTTGCTTGGTTAACCCAACCTCTTCATACAATTCTCGGTACATCGCCTGTTCAGGCGTTTCACCTTCATCTATCCCACCTTGTGGGAATTGCCATGAATGTTGTCCGTATCGTTTAGCCCAAAACACTTGACCATGGTTATTACATATTACGATTCCCACATTTAAGCGGTAACCATCGCCATCGATCACTGGCTAGCCTCTACTGATAAAAAGTTATATGTCTTGATTTTTCCACAGATCACCTAGTTGAGCAAATGTAACCGCAGTAAAAGTGATGAAAGTATGAAGCCAGAGTAGGCTTTCGCTTAAAATACATACCAATTTCACCTTATCAACAGAAAAAGGTGGATAGAAGGTATTTATTCACTATATCTGTGAATAACTTTGTGAGAAAAGAGTAATCAAGTAATCTGTGGATTATTAATTGATCATCTACAAATAATCAAACCTGCATCACATTTTAAATATAACCTTAAAAATCAATAGTTAACATGCAAACAATGCATTTAAAAACAGAATATAACACTGGTTAATTATTGATCCTTTAAGATCGTTTAAAATTCCACCGTTCCATCTTTTATCCACACAACTCACTTACTCAGGCATACTTAATCCACTAAAACAAGATAGAAACATCACCTAAACCCCTGTTTTTTTATACATGGTAATTATTTTTTATCTAGTTAATTTCACAGCCTGTGGATAACCTTCATTTTGTACATAAATTAGCTTATACTTGTCCATTGATTTATCTTCAACGATCTTGCTCATTTAAAGATCTTTTACTCACTTGGAAAACTAACGTGTTGAAAACTCCCCCTAAAACAGAATTGGAGCTCTTACAGCGGGCTGAACAGCTTGCTGGGTATTCTTTCGCGGAGTTAGCCGAAGAGGTGGGCATCGCTGTTCCACAAGATCTTCGTCGAGATAAAGGCTGGGTAGGACAACTCATTGAGATGCACCTAGGTGCACAGGCTGGAAGTCGCCCAGAGCAAGACTTTGCTCATTTAGGAATAGAATTAAAAACGATCCCTCTCAGTTATAGCGGTAAACCTTTAGAAAGTACTTTTGTCTGTGTGGCTGCGCTGACAGGCATTCACGGCCTTACTTGGCAGCAAAGTCATGTAAAACAAAAGCTAAGCAAAGTTCTATGGGTGCCAGTTGAAGGGGAAAGAGAGTTACCCATTGCAGAGCGACACGTGGGCTTTGCTAAGCTTTGGACTCCTTCAGAAGAAGAACAAACTTTATTACAACAAGATTGGGAAGAGTTGATGGAAATGATCGCAACAGGTCGTATTCATGAAATCAACGCCAGGCATGGGGAAGTCATGCAAATTCGGCCAAAAGCAGCCAATAGCCGAGCTTTAACTGACGCTTATGGGGCCAATGGAAAAAAAATAAAGACACTGCCGAGAGGCTTTTATCTTCGCAGTCGCTTCACTCACTCAATACTCACTCAGCAAGATAACCTTTGATTGACAACTATTTAGAGCGAGTCATTTTTTAGTGACAGTTCAATATCACAATAACTACGCTCAACAGATGATCCAAACTCATCATAGGCATTATGTAAACGTAAATAGGCACGGTCTAAACCCAGTTTGATCAACTCATCTCGAATGACGTCTAATGAAGAAAAAGAGATAGGCTTCCCATCTTCTCGTATCGGCTCTAATTTGTGCTTAAACTCAACGGCAAGTTGATAAGTAGAAAGATCCGAGCAGCCGATAACAAACACTTTAGGCACTGCCAAGTGTCGCTCAATATCAGCATGAATCCATTGATCGAACTGACGCTTTTGCATGGTACACCCCCTACCCTTTTATTTAGTAAAGACTACCCGCTATAAGGGAGCAAATAATTAGCCGATATTTCTATCAGCCTATTGGTGTCCCCCACCGTTGGATCTTTCAATTTGCCGTTAAAAATTACTTTTCTAATAATGTTTCTATGACATCGGCAAGCTGCATAAAAGTGTCTGTGCGTGTACTGCTCGGTCTCCATACCAAGCCAATATTGCGGTACGCTTGGCGTCCGGGTGGGTCAATCACTTTTAAGGCTTGGTTAGCTAATAATCCATGATCTATGGCCATTTGCGGAATAAATGTGGTCCCTAATCCGTTAGCTACCATCTGCACTAAAGTATGCAAACTGGTTGCGGTAAAAGGGTTAATCTTACTTTTCTCCGTCAAATTACAGGCAGAAACCGCATGTTCAGTTAAACAGTGCTCTTTCTCCAGTAAAAATACCGACTCATCCGGTAAATCAGAATAATGCAAAGGGGTTCGCACACTCTGTGCTTGAGACTCACTGATCACCATTCGAAATTGGTCTCTTCCGACAATTTTGCTCGCAAAGTTGCCAATGTCCATCGGCAAGGCTAACACTAAGACATCCAACTGCCCATTTTGCAACGCGGTCAATAAATTAGCCGTGGTATCTTCTCTTAGCAGTAACGTCAGTTCAGGAAAATTGTTGTTCACCTCATGCACTAAACTGCTCAATAAAAAAGGGGCTATTGTGGGGATTGCCCCTAGCCTAAGTTGCCCCTGCATTGCACTGCCACAAGCTAATTGCCCCAACTCCATAATATCTTGGCTTTTGGTCAGTAACTCTCGTCCCTGCTTAACTACCATTTCACCAATATGGGTGAACACTAACGTACTTCGCTTATCTTTCTTTTCGTATAGAGAGCAGCCAAACTGCTCTTCTAAATTTTGAATGCCCTTACTTAGGGTGGACTGACTCACAAAGCACTGTTGTGCAGCCTCACCAAAATGGCGTGTTTCATGAAGAGTTATCAGGTAATGAAGCTGTTTGAGACTGGGCCACTTGTTCATAAAAGTTCAATGTTTACCGTATATTATCTGTCAATATGTGCGTTGCTTAACAATTTTTAAACATCGCTTTTTTCGATTAAGTTAATCTATTTATTTCGCTTTTTTCAATGGTACATTGTGTATTATAGTTTGTCCCGTAGAAACATGAACTCAGCCTAAAAGATAGGCATCATTACATATTTAGGAGCTCAAAATGGTATTAGTAGGCCGCCAAGCACCAGACTTCACAGCAGCAGCTGTTCTAGGCAATGGTGAAATCGTTGAAAACTTTAACTTTTCAGAATTCACTAAAGGTAAAAAAGCGGTAGTTTTCTTCTACCCACTAGACTTCACTTTCGTTTGCCCATCTGAGTTGATCGCGTTCGACAACCGTTTCCAAGACTTCCAAGACAAGGGTGTTGAAGTTATCGGTGTTTCTATCGATTCTCAATTCTCACATAACGCATGGCGTAACACTGCTATCGACGACGGTGGCATTGGTCAAGTTAAGTACCCACTAGTTGCTGATATTAAACACGAAATCTGTAAAGCATACGATGTTGAGCATCCAGAAGCAGGTGTTGCTTTCCGTGGTTCTTTCCTAATCGACGAAGACGGCCTAGTCCGTCACCAAGTCGTTAACGATCTTCCTCTAGGTCGTAACATCGACGAAATGCTACGTATGGTTGATGCCTTGAACTTCCACCAGAAAAACGGTGAAGTATGTCCAGCACAATGGGAAGAAGGCAAAGCAGGTATGGACGCATCTCCAACAGGTGTTGCAGCATTCCTATCTGAGCACGCTGAAGACCTAAGCAAATAATTAACGCTTACTGTCTAATTTAAAAAAGAGGCCAATACAATGTATTGGCCTCTTTTTATTTTGTTGTTTAAGAAGTTAAGTTTCCTATCATCACCCCAATCACACTAAGTAAGTGATCAGAAATAGCGTAGGAAAAATGCTCGAATGATCAGTTAATGACTACGATCGGTATTACCTTTGTATTTATACATCTCTTCATCCTGTGAGTGTCTGACATCCTTACCTTTTACGCAGTAAATAATATACTCACAAATATTTTGGCATCTGTCCCCGACTCGCTCGATGGCTCGCGCCGACCACATCACCTGTAATATGGCTGGGATCAATGCAGGCTCATCCATCATATATTGAGTCAATTGACGAATGATATTCTGATACGCCTCATCCACTTGATCGTCCATCTCATAAATATGAGCGGCGGCATCAATATCTAAGCGAGCAAAAGCATCAAGCACTTGATGAAGCATATTGATCGCTAAACGACAAAGGGGCTCAAGAGAGTTTTGGTATCTAGGATCGGCGCTTCTATTATCTAGTGAGGTGCGTGCAAGTCGCGAAGCAACATCGCCAATGCTTTCTAGCGCTGAAATCGTTTTAATGATCGACATAACCAATCTTAGATCGCCCGCTGTTGGTTGACGTCTCGCTATTATCCTAGTGCATGCATCATCAATAACCACTTCCATGGCATTCACATTATGATCTTCAGCCATCACTTTTTTCGCCAACTCATAATCTTGATTCACCAAGGCGCGTAACGCGTACGCCAGTTGCTGTTCCACCAGCCCCCCCATGGTTAAAACATGGCTACGAATGGCCTCAAGTTCAACATTGTATTGCCCTGATATATGACGACCTGTTTGCATCTAAGTTACTGTTCCTTATCCAATTCGACCGGTAATGTAGTCTTCGGTTTTTTTCTCTTTTGGTGAGGTAAATACGCTATCTGTATCCGCATACTCAACAATTCGTCCCATGTGTACGAAGGCGGTATAGTCGCTCACCCTCGCGGCCTGTTGCATGTTATGGGTCACGATTACCACGGTATATTTCTTTTTCAGATCATTAATCAACTCTTCAATGGTTAAGGTTGAGATAGGATCTAAAGACGAAGTGGGTTCATCCAATAGTAATACTTCTGGCTCAATGGCGATGGCTCGCGCAATAACTAACCGCTGCTGCTGACCGGCAGCCAAGCTCACCGCACTTTCATGCAACCGGTTCTTAACTTCTGTCCATAAGCCAGCACCACGCAGGGCGTGCTCACAGCAATCATCCAGCACTCGGCTATTTCTAATGCCTTGCAAACGCAGTCCAAACACGACATTTTCATAAATGGTTTTAGGGAAAGGATTGGGCCGCTGAAACACCATACCTACGGTTCGCCTTAGTGCTGACACATCCACATCATCACTATTAATATCCGTACCTAATAAGCGAATAGCCCCCTCAACTTTACAGCCCTCTATCAAGTCGTTCATTCGGTTAATAGAACGCATGATCGTAGACTTACCACAACCTGACGGACCAATAAAGGCGGTGACTTTTCCTTTGGGTATCCGCATAGAAATATTATGCAGGACCTGCTTCTGACCATAATAGAGATTTAAATTTTCTATTTCTATCGCAGTTTTATCCTTTGGCAAATTAGCCACATCAAAAGGTCGTAACACATTGATGGTTGCGGGACTAGAATACATGTTCGTCAAATCCTAAGTTTTTATAACTGTTACGCAAAGAATTACGTATGCGTATCGCAATTAAATTTAAACCAATAATTACAGTCACTAACAACATAGAGGTCGCATAAACCAAAGATTTAGCCCCCTCTAAATTGGTTGTTTGAAAGCCTGCATCATAAATATGAAAACCTAAATGCATGAACTTTCTCTCTAAATGTATATAGGGAAACTGACCATCAATGGGCAAGCTCGGTGCTAGTTTCACTACCCCAACAAGCATCAGCGGTGCCACTTCACCCGCCGCTCTCGCCACCGCTAAGATCAATGCGGTCAATACCGCTGGTAAAGCCATAGGCAAGACGACTCTAAAAATGGTCTCTGATTTGGTGGCACCCAGCGCAAAAGCGCCGTCGCGAACCGATTTGGGTATACGCGATAATCCATCTTCAATCGTCACAACAACAACCGGTAGCGTTAGCATGGCTAAGGTTAAAGATGCCCACAATAAGCCAGGAGTACCAAAGGTCGGGGCGGGTAGATTATCGGCATAAAAGAGGTCATCAATACTTCCCCCTAAAGTGTAAACAAAGAATCCTAAGCCAAACACACCATAGACTATGGAGGGGACACCCGCTAAGTTTTGAACCGTAATGCGAATCAAACGAGTAAGCCAATTATTATGTGCGTACTCATGGAGATACAGCCCCGCTAATACCCCTAGAGGCATAACCGCAACAGACATTAGTAGCACTAACAATATGGTGCCAAAAATCGCCGGAAATACGCCCCCTTCAGAGTTAGACTCTCTTGGTTCATCAATCAGAAACATAGCCCCTTGTTTAACCCAATGACCTAGCTTGTCAAACAGTGTCATTTGGTTTGGGTACCATGCATCTAAAATGGTAGAAAAGCTGATTCTATGAAGGTCATTATTCATATCCTTCACCACCAGCATACGTTGCTCTACTTGTTCACGTATCTGTTCAATTTGTTGTTCTGCTGCGTCTCGCTGGTTATTTAACGTATTGGTTTTAGCCACCAGTCTGTCGATACGTTCAATGTCTGCTGAACCATCTTTTTGCAGACGCTGCAATATCTGTTTATTTTTTAGTAACGCTTCTGCGGCAGGTTCAACCTGCTGCTCTATAATATGCTCGATTTTATTACGTGCAATACGAGTGCTCGCTAGGAGTGTTTTGATCTGTTGTGGTGATTGAATCTGCTGTGTTTTTTCACCCTTTTCTTCAACGGCCACCACTTGGCCAAAAAACTGACCGCCTCGAGTTCTGTCCATCACCACAATATCTGGGTTCAATACAGGCTGAGACCAAGCATAAGAAAACTCAGAAACAAACGCACCTCCATAGAGATCTCGATTGGCTACCTTAATCATCAACCTTTCAATCGTTGGCAATGACTGCTCCGCTAACTCTGTACGTAATTGTTTCGGTACCTGTTGCCGTTGTGCTGCAGAGATTTGAGACCAAGGCACCTGCTCTCTTTGATACACTTGACCAATTAGGGATTGTCCTGCGGAGTTTTGCCACTGATAAACATTATGAGGCCAAAAATGGCTCATCCCTTTCCAGCCAATAAAAAGGAGTACAGCAAGCATAGATAGAATACTGATGGTGACCGCCATTGAGGTCAGCCATATCCAAGGTTTTCCCGATTTAAACCAATTAATCACTCAGTACACCCTGCCTATAGAGATCGGTATTTATCGCGAAGACGCTGACGTACACTCTCGCCAACACTATTCACGATAAAGGTAAACAAAAACAAAATCAGTGCAGAAAGAAACAATAAACGATAATGAGAACTGCCTACCTTAGATTCCGGCAACTCAGTGGCAATTGTCGCCGTCAACGAACGTAACCCTTCAAAAACATTCCAGTCTGTTATCGGAGTATTGCCCGTGACAGTCAGCACTATCATAGTCTCTCCCATAGCTCGCCCTAGCCCTAACATAATTGCCGATATAATTCCGGGACTGGCGGTTAATAGCACAACCCGCGTTAAGGTTTGCCACTCTGTCGCCCCTAAAGCTAATGCCCCATTAGATAGGTGCTTAGGCACAGAGAAAATGGCATCTTCTGCAATGGTAAAAATAGTAGGGATCACCGCAAACCCCATGGCTATACCAACGATCAAAGTATTGCGTTGCTGATAATCCCAGCCATTCTTGGCCAAGAAATAAAGTAAGCCATCATCAAAGAAAAACTTTTCAATGTAAGGAGAAACCTGAAATAGAATCCACCAAATCAATACAATTGCAGGTAACAAGGTTACCAAATGCAATCCTTTAGGTACTTGTGTTTTAACCCGCACAGGCAGTACCGCCCAGATGCCACCACAAGCTAATGCTGTTAAAGGGATAACCACAATGCTAAGCATGAAAGCCAGCAGGTTTTTCTCCATAATGGGAGCCAACCAAGTGGCGGCTAAAAAACCGATAACTAGAGTCGGCAAGGCTTCCATTAACTCTATGGCTGGCTTTATGGTATTTCGCATTCTCGTCGACATGAAGTTAGCCGTATACACCGCACCTAACACCGCAATAGGTACCGAAAACAACATAGCGTAGAACGCGGCTTTTAAAGTGCCAAAGACTAGAGGAACCAGACTAAACTTAGGCTCAACTTCTTCAGCAGATGCTGATGTTTGCCAAACATAATCTGGCTCAGAGTACCCTTCGTATTGCACTTTCTGCGTCAGTTCTTTTAACGATATTTCAGGGTGAGGAGCATTAATAGCAAATTTAACCAGTTTGTCTTGGTAGACGCTCACAAGGTAGCGATCATTGGCCGATAACGTACTAAGTAAAGGAATGGGATGCGGGTCTATACTCAACACTGGCTTAGTACGAGTGGCATAGAATAACTTAAACGAACCATCGCCCCCCATAGCCCAAAAACCTTTATTCGTATGCTCAGGTAAAATATCTAGTACCTTTGAACCTATTGGGTATGTACGCTCTGAACGTAAGCGTTTTTCATTGTGAAAGGCCAAAAACCAAAATTCAACCTCATGGCTAGGGCTAGAGACTATCGCTCCCTTATCTCCATTGATAAACGCAAACTCTCGCTGAAAGTCATTAGGCACCGTTTCAATGTGTCGGTAGGCCAAGGAAAAGGCATCATTGGTAGTGTGACGAGAGAATAGCCAATTCTGCTTGCCATCTAACACCACTACATGCAATCCATTATTGGTGATAAATATCCCCGATAAATTATCGAAACGATGGGGTAATCGAGTAATGTTAGTGACCGCCTTTGCCGATTCACTCTGCACATAATCCAGTATTTCTACTGCATGACGGTTTGCTCTAGCAATAACGGCTCCCTCTGATAACAAGGTAAAGCCTAAATACTTAGCCTCAAAATTTGGCGTTATAAAGCGTAAGTTCGATAATGATTTGTCCACTACCAACTTAGGCTCTGTGTGTTTACCACTGTGTGGTTGAGAGGTTTTAAATTCTGGTAGCACCACATCTAAGCCGCCTTTGTTATCCAACATCGCTACCCAAGGTTTACGACTATTCATCGCAATGGCAGCGGGGTTTTCTTGGATTACGGTTTTTTGTAGCAGTTTGACCTGACCGGCTATAGAGAAATAGAGCACTTCCCCACTACGGTTAATCGCAATGGCGTTATCAGCCGAATTATCAATGTGAAAATGCTGCAATGTTCGACCATCAACCGGAAGTTGATAATCAGACTGCTGGTAGCTTGAAGGGCTAAATACAGGGAGCGCTTCTGTAATAAAGTAAATAAGAATGCCAAACAAGCCGACTAACATACCTAAACCGCTCGCACGTATTAATCCGGCGATGAGTTTATCTTTGACCAAGCGAGACTTATTGGTCTCTTTTAACAATGATGGAGCCTTATTCATTTAATTTTAGCTTCTTCTGAACTCGCGCATGTAATCTCGACATTTGACATCCTAACTAATAGCACCAATGTGCCGGTCATTTAAATCATTCCATTCCCTGACCCCATGTGCCGAGATTCATCCACTCATTTTATTGCGTATTTCTTATAGTTTTAGATCAACCTTCGCTAACTCTCTTTCTGCAAACAGACTAGAAATAGAGATATACCCTTCTCGATGAACGGCTTGCTGTCCATTTTTTGAATAGATAAAACGAATGAATTCACTTTGAGTACGTGGCAATGGTTTATTCGGTTGTTTATTCACATACAGGTATAGTTTGCGGCTAAGTGGGTACTTACCACTAATAATATTGTCTGGGGTCGGCAATGTATAATTATCGCCATATTCTGCAATAGGCAATAAACGCGTTCCCACCACTTTTGATGCGACTCCAGAGTAACCAATAGATGACACGGATGATGCTACCCCTTGTATCACCGATGTGCCACCAAGAAGTTCATTAACGGAGCGATCAAAATCCCCACCACACAATACTTTACTTTTAAACACACCGTGCGTACCGGACACAGGGTTACGCCCAAATTTCTGTATTTTGAGTTTGCCCCATGGCTGGTGAACGCCTAAATCGCTCCAAGTCTTAATCGGGCGCTCTGTACCGCAAAAATACGTAGCTGAAAAAATGGCATCCAACTCAATAAAATTGAGTCCTTTTATGGGATTATCTTGATGAACAAACACCCCTAAGGCATCCAAAGCTACCACTAGCTCTGTTGGTGCATAGCCATACTCATGCTCAAAGGCGGCAATTTCACTGGGCTGCATTTTTCGGCTCATAGGACCAAACTGCGCGGTGCCTTGAGTTAATGCAGGAACGGCCGTTGAACTTCCAGATGCCTGTACTTGAACATTGACACTGGGATATAAAGCAGAAAACTCTTCAGCCCATGTTGTGACAATACCCGCTAATGAGTCAGAACCTACTGATGACAAATTGCCAGAGATGCCAGGGCTGGTTTTGTAGTCTGACAATGGCGCTGACACACTATAAAACGACGCTATAAGCAGTGATAACGCTAAAATATACCCTTTTATCACGACTCTACAACTTCCCGAGCGATCAAACGTTTTGGCAACACAAACGAGAACTGACTCCCTTTGCCCACCTCACTATGGATGACTAACTGAGAGTCGTGATGGCTAAGAGTATGCTTAACTATCGCCAGCCCCAAACCGCTGCCTCCAGTTTCTCTTGAGCGATCTTTATCGACACGATAAAAACGTTCAGTCAATCGGTGTAAATGCTGAGGCTCGATCCCATCCCCCGTATCGGCAACTTGCAGTAACGCTCCTTGAGCTGTTTCGCGCCAGGTCACATGAATATTTGAACCCGCAGGTGTGTATTTCACTGCATTATAAACAAGGTTAGAGATGGCACTGCGTAGTTGATCGTCATCGCCCAGCACTTTCAGAGATGTATCAATATCAAACTGTAACTTGTGTTCGTTATTACCACTTAACGCCTGCGCTTCTTTTTCTAAAACCGTCAGCATACGAGGCACATCAACCAAATCCTCCCCCCCTCCCATAGGAGCGGCTTCAATCTTAGATAAGGTGAGCAGTTGATTGACTAAGCTATTCATTCTATTTAATTGCTCAGTCATGACGCCATGAGCTTTCGGCCACATTGGACCGATCAACATATCAGGGTCCGCTGTCATCTCTAAGTAACCTTGCAACACCGTCATTGGCGTGCGCAATTCATGGGAGACATTAGCAAAGAAATTACGGCGCATTCCTTCCAGTGTTTTTAACTGCGAAACATCACGTACTACCATCAAGTGCTCACCATCGGTATATGGCACAATACGTAATTCGAGAATTCGCTCAACATTTAATGGCGAGCGGATCTCCAAAGGCTCAGAAAAGTCATTTTTATTGAGATACTTAATAAAGTCGGGAGTACGCAGCAGATTCGTTATCGGTAGCTCGGTATCTTCAGGCCAGCGGAAACCCAGCAATTGTTGCGCTAAGCGGTTACACCAAACAATATTCCCTTCATCACGAAAGACAACCACGGCATCCGGCAACGACTCTGCCCCATTTCTAAAGCGACGAATCAGGCCCGTTAGCTCTTTTCTTTTGCGGCGTTGACGCTGCTGTAAACGATACATGCCATTAAAAAGAGGCTCCCAGTTACCTGAGCTTGAAGGCGGAGAAAGGCGTTTATCGTTCCATAACCATTGTGAAAATCGAATTTGGTTGTGCAAATGCCAGCCTAATTGCAATGCTGTTGCAATTAACAGCATCCACGGCATGAAACCTACAAACCATCCGAGTAAAACCCAAGGGGTGTAAAAAAAAGCCAGCTCCAAAGCCAGCTTCCTCCATGTCAGTTTTTCTACCATCTAAAAATCTACTCCAGAGTCCAACCCGTTACTAGGTTAGGCTTTAGTCGAGAAACGGTAACCTGCACCACGTACAGTTTGAACCAATTTATGATGCTCAGAGGCCTCTAGTGCTTTGCGTAAACGACGAATATGCACATCTACTGTTCTGTCTTCCACGTACACATTGGTGCCCCAAACATGATTTAATAATTGCTCGCGGCTATACACACGCTCTTGGTGAGTCATGAAAAAGTGCAGCATTTTAAACTCTGTTGGCCCCATATCAAGGGGCTGTTCATGCGCGGTTACACGATGAGAAACTGGGTCTAACTTGAGCCCTTTTACATCAATGGCATCTTCAGTTGAAGTCGGCGATGCACGGCGAATAACCGCTTTAAGGCGAGCGACGAGTTCCTTTGGTGAAAAGGGTTTAGTGATGTAGTCATCAGCGCCCACTTCAAGCCCTTTCACTTTATCTTCCTCTTCTCCACGCGCAGTTAACATTACCACTGGAATGCTACGTGTCATTTCATCACGTTTTAAATGCTTGATGAAATTGATGCCTGTGCCACCAGGTAGCATCCAATCTAAAAGAATAAGATCTGGGAAGGGTTCTTTTAGCATACTGATCGCCGTGTCGTAATCTTCTGCTTCTGTTGTCTCGTAGCCCTTTTGCTCTAAAACAAAACAAAGCATTTCACGAATTGGCGCTTCATCCTCTACCACTAGGATTCTTCTAGACATCTTTCTAACAACCTCTGTAATTTGTTCACTGCGCACATTATCCCGATAAATTATGACACTTTTGTGTCCGTTGAAAACAAAAGATCATAATAAATTCATGCTTTAACATGAATTTTGTATTAGGCACTGGGACAAACCTTCCTTATTATAAACTTTTCCCATAGCAAAACAGAGACACGACATGTGGTTTAAAAATTGCCTCGTCTACCGCTTCAACCGTGAAGTAGAGATTCAAATCGAAACACTTGAAGAACAACTCAAAGAATTTCAATTCAAACCTTGTGGCAGTCAAGACAAGCAAAAATTTGGCTGGTCATATGCGATGCCAGGTCAAGATCAACTATTAAGTCATGTAGCACAAAACCGTATTCTGCTATGTGCAAAAAAAGAAGAGAAGTTACTCCCTGCCTCTGTCATTAATGATGCGGTATCCAATAAAGTGGATCTGCTTGAAGCACAAGAAAATCGCCGTTTAAAGAAAACAGAACGCGATACCATCAAAGATGAAGTGCTTATCGACTTATTGCCAAGAGCCTTTACGCGTAGCCAACTGACCTATTTGCTTGTATCCATTGAAGATGGCGTGATTGTTGTCGATGCATCTAGCGCTAAAAAAGCGGAAGACGCATTAGCGTTATTGCGCAAAACGATTGGCAGTTTGCCTGTGGTCCCAGCCCTACCAGAAAAACCGGTTGAGACGACACTAACAGAGTGGGTTAAAGGAGATAGCCAACCTAGCGGATTCGAAATCTTAGCGGAAGCTGAATTAAAATCTGCGTTAGAGGATGGTGGTATCATTCGCTGTAAGCAACAGGACTTACAAAGTGAAGAGATCCTTAACCACATTGAGGCCAATAAGTTTGTGACTAAACTGGCGCTTAATTGGCAAGATCGCGTTGAATTCGTCCTTGCTGACGACGCAAGTTTAAAACGGATTAAATTTGGTGAAGAAGTGAAAGATCAAAACGAAGACATCCCTCGTGAAGATAAAGCAGCACGTTTTGATGCCGATTTTTCTCTTATGAGCAGCGAATTACTGGCCTTAATTGGCAATTTACATACCGAATTAGGCGGTTTAGAGAAAAATTAACCTCAATAAGTCACTACAATGTGTGACATGTATACTTTTTAGTGGCGATTTTTGCGACGATCCCGTAAAATTCGCCCTCCTTATATCTCGCTACAAGGTGGCGAGATACTGACTTGAAATCAGATATAGAGTATACAGCTATGTTCACACCAGAATTACTTTCTCCTGCCGGTAGCCTAAAAAACATGCGTTATGCGTTTGCATACGGTGCCGATGCCGTTTATGCGGGCCAACCTCGATACAGTCTTCGTGTTCGTAATAATGAATTCAACCACGAAAACCTGCAAATTGGCATCAACGAAGCGCATGCACAAGGTAAGAAGCTGTATGTGGTTTGCAACATCCAACCACACAACTCTAAATTAAAAACCTTTATTCGCGATCTTAAGCCTGTGGTAGAAATGGGTCCAGACGCACTGATTATGTCTGATCCAGGTCTTATCATGATGGTTCGTGAAGCCTTTCCTGACGTAACCATCCATCTTTCAGTACAAGCCAATGCGGTTAACTGGGCTACGGTTAAGTTCTGGTCTACCCAAGGTGTAGAGCGCGTGATTCTTTCCCGTGAGCTTTCCCTTGAAGAAATTGAAGAAATTCGCCAGCACTGCCCTGATACCGAGTTAGAAATTTTTGTTCACGGTGCCTTGTGCATGGCTTACTCAGGCCGTTGTTTGTTATCTGGCTACATTAATAAGCGTGATCCAAACCAAGGGACTTGTACTAATGCCTGCCGCTGGGAATATAAAGCTGAAAAAGCGACAGAAGATGATGCTGGACAGATAGTTGAAATCCAAGAAGCAGAAGCCCGCCCAGACAATACTCTTGGCTTAGGCAAACCCACCGACGAAGTGGTATTACTTTCAGAGTCTCATCGCCCAGAAGAAAAAATGGCAGCCTTTGAAGATGAGCATGGTACTTACATCATGAACTCAAAAGATTTGCGTGCGGTACAACACGTAGAGCGTTTGACTCAAATGGGCATCCACTCGTTAAAAATAGAAGGACGTACTAAGTCTTTCTATTATTGCGCCCGTACCGCTCAGGTATACAGAAAAGCCATTGACGATGCCGTAGCCGGTAAACCTTTTGACGAAAACCTACTCGGTACTCTAGAGAGCCTTGCTCACCGTGGTTATACAGAAGGCTTCCTGCGTCGTCATACTCACGATAGCTACCAAAACTACGACTATGGTTACTCAGTGTCTGACTCTCAACAATTTGTGGGTGAGTTCACAGGCAAACGTCGTGGTGAGCTTGTTGAAGTTGAAGTGAAAAACAAATTCATGGTGGGCGATAGCTTAGAGTTAATGACTCCACAAGGTAACGTAGTATTCAACCTTGAAGTGATGGAGAATCGTAAGTCAGAAAGCATCGATGATGCAAAAGGCAACGGTCACTTTGTATTTATTCCTGTACCAGAAGATATGGATCTCGAGTTTGGTTTGCTCATGCGTAACCTAAGCTCAGGTCAAGATACTCGAAACCCATCAGGTAAATAATCGATGGCTCTACTGATCCAAAAATCATGTATTAACTGCGATATGTGCGAACCAGAGTGTCCTAATAATGCAATTAGCATGGGCGATTCAATCTATGAAATAGATCCAAACCTATGCACTGAATGTAAAGGACACTATGACAAGCCAACATGTCAATCAGTTTGCCCTATAACAAAATGCATCATCACTGATCCGCAGCACATTGAAAGTGAAGACGAACTGCTCGAGAAATTTGTCATCATTCAAGGTATTGCTTAGACCTAATCGTTGACCTACTTTAAATCCGATATTCAGTCATGATTATCGGATTTTTTATGGGCAGCGATTTATGGGAAGCGAAAACAAACTCAATGGATGTGTTGTATCTTTTATACTGATATAGAACGTAAGCAACTGATTTTAATTATGAGTAAGAAAGATGTTTGATCTTTGGCAAGAGCTGCAAAAAATGAATCACTATCGTTATCAATCGCAACCGGGAGCCGATTCCGTTATGGGTTGGGCAGGAGCTGGTAGTGGTGATGTGACTTGTGAACTTGAAGATCAGCAGACACTTTATTTTAAAGAAGTAGGCCAATTTACCCTTCAACAAAATGGCTATACCGTCGATACCCAAAATGAGTTTATTTGGCAGCGTTTAAATCAACATCAAATAAAACTGCTCCATAGCCGCTTTGGTCGCAACAATGCCATTGAACTGTTTATCCTCAGCTACCATGCAGAAACCCAGCAGTGGGTCAGCGATGCCGCCCACGTCTGCGCTGACGATCTTTATAGTGGCACAGTACAATGGCGAGACAACGCAGTTGAATTTAATTGGACCATCACCGGCCCGCGCAAACAAGAAAATTTACATTATCGTTATACGAGGTAGTTTTGATATATCTAATCGTTACCACGATCATCTGGTCGTTATCATTTAGCTTAATTGGCGTTTATCTCGCCGGACATGTAGATGCTTATGTATCGGTATGGATACGTATTGCGTTAGCCGCTATCGTATTTTTACCTTTTATTCGCCTTAAAGCGGTTAAGAAAAAAGAGGCACTACAATTGATGGGCATAGGCGGTGTACAGCTTGGCCTAATGTACATTTTTTACTACCAATCTTTCTTGCTACTCACCGTACCCGAAGTGTTAGTGTTCACCGTATTCACGCCGATTTACGTCACCTTGATATACGATGCATTAAAGAAGCAATTCAACCCTCTATACCTTTTAAGCGCCCTTGTAGCGGTACTCGGCGCATTGGTGATTCGTTTTGATAACCTAACCGAAGACTACGTGATCGGCTTCTTTGTGGTGCAGTGCTCTAACCTCTGTTTTGCCTTTGGACAAGTCGCCTACAAGTACTTCAAAGAAAGCCGTGAAGAGATGCCACAAAAAGACATTTTTGGTTGGTTCTATATTGGCGCATTGGTGGTTGTTAGTATCGCTTGGCTAATATGGGGCAAAGCCGAACTGCCAACCGATCCAGTACAAATTGGCGTATTAGTGTGGCTGGGGATTGGCGCATCAGGACTAGGCTATTTCCTATGGAACAGGGGCGCAAGCCAAGTCGATCCCGGCTATCTTGCCATAATGAATAACGCCTTAATCCCTGCCGGACTCATCGTCAACGTTACCATCTGGAACCGCGATGTAGACATGACCCGCTTAGTGATAGGCGGTGCAATCATTCTGCTAGCACTGTTTATTCATTCTCGAATTAAACGTGTGACCCAATAGGTTGTAGAGGCTAAGTACTTGGTTTAGTGCTTAGTCTCAGCTTGATGCAAAGCCATGCTTATAGTTATTTAGACTCTATTAACGTGTGAGTTTATCTTTAACTTCAAGCCACGGCTTACGGTTTGGACCAACGACACTCTCTCCATTAACTCGCATCTCAAGTCGAATTGACATCGGCTTGTCACTTCATCAAACGGCTCTTTAGGCCGCTGCTTTACAGACTCAACAAGGGATTACCAATACACTCACTCTCGATTTGCCAAGGCATAGCTAACCAACTGAACTACCATGACATTGCTAGTTATTTACCTATGAATGCAAAAAAGCCTTAACATTGCTGTTAAGGCTTTTTTTAATGAGTGGCTTCGTTACCGGGACTCGAACCCGCGACCCCCGGCGTGACAGGCCGCGTCTTTCAAGGCATAGCTAACCAACTGAACTACCATGACATTGCTAGTTATTTACCTATAAATGCAAAAAAGCCTTAACATTGCTGTTAAGGCTTTTTTTAATGAGTGGCGGAGTGGACGGGACTCGAACCCGCGACCCCCGGCGTGACAGGCCGGTATTCTAACCAACTGAACTACCACTCCGCAGTGGTCAACTCACTAAGTGAGCGTCCATACTTACAGGCTATAAGCCTATAAGTTTTAAATTAAAGCCTGGCGATGTCCTACTCTCACATGGGGAAGCCCCACACTACCATCGGCGCTATTGTGTTTCACTTCTGAGTTCGGCATGGAATCAGGTGGGTCCACAATGCTATGGTCGCCAAGCAAATTTTGTAATACCCGCATAACGCAGATATTAATAATTCGGAAAGCTGTTTTTTACCTTCATCTTTTCTAAAAAGATGAAAACAAAAGTTAAAAGTCTATATACACATTCAATCTGTTCTTTCTTTGAGTCCATCAAAACCCCTTGGGTGTTGTATGGTTAAGCCTCACGGGCAATTAGTACAGGTTAGCTCAATGCCTCGCAGCACTTACACACCCTGCCTATCAACGTTCTAGTCTCGAACAACCCTTTAGGACACTTAAAGTGCCAGGGAAGACTCATCTCAGGGCTCGCTTCGCGCTTAGATGCTTTCAGCGCTTATCGATTCCGAACTTAGCTACCGGGCAATGCCATTGGCA
The DNA here is from genome assembly GCF_024347075.1 of Vibrio rarus. NCBI lineage: Bacteria > Pseudomonadati > Pseudomonadota > Gammaproteobacteria > Vibrionales > Vibrionaceae > Vibrio > Vibrio rarus. The sequence goes on along the minus strand of NZ_AP024900.1, from coordinate 502,504 downwards.
TGACAACCCGAACACCAGAGGTTCGTCCACTCCGGTCCTCTCGTACTAGGAGCAGCCCCCTTCAATCTTCCAACGCCCACGGCAGATAGGGACCGAACTGTCTCACGACGTTCTAAACCCAGCTCGCGTACCACTTTAAATGGCGAACAGCCATACCCTTGGGACCGACTTCAGCCCCAGGATGTGATGAGCCGACATCGAGGTGCCAAACACCGCCGTCGATATGAACTCTTGGGCGGTATCAGCCTGTTATCCCCGGAGTACCTTTTATCCGTTGAGCGATGGCCCTTCCATTCAGAACCACCGGATCACTATGACCTGCTTTCGCACCTGCTCGAATTGTCATTCTCGCAGTCAAGCGGGCTTATGCCATTGCACTAACCACACGATGTCCAACCGTGTTTAGCCCACCTTCGTGCTCCTCCGTTACTCTTTGGGAGGAGACCGCCCCAGTCAAACTACCCACCAGGCACTGTCCTCAACCCCGATTAGGGGTCTAAGTTAGAACATCAACACTACAAGGGTGGTATTTCAAGATTGCCTCCACCCCATCTAGCGACGAGGTTTCAAAGGCTCCCACCTATCCTACACATGTAGGGTCAATGTTCAGTGCCAAGCTGTAGTAAAGGTTCACGGGGTCTTTCCGTCTAGCCGCGGGTACACTGCATCTTCACAGCGATTTCAATTTCACTGAGTCTCGGGTGGAGACAGCGTGGCCATCATTACGCCATTCGTGCAGGTCGGAACTTACCCGACAAGGAATTTCGCTACCTTAGGACCGTTATAGTTACGGCCGCCGTTTACCGGGGCTTCGATCAAGAGCTTCGACCTAAGTCTAACCCCATCAATTAACCTTCCGGCACCGGGCAGGCGTCACACCGTATACGTCATCTTACGATTTTGCACAGTGCTGTGTTTTTAATAAACAGTTGCAGCCACCTGGTATCTGCGACTCCTAGTAGCTCCATCCGCAAGGGACTTCACCGCCAAGAGCGTACCTTCTCCCGAAGTTACGGTACCATTTTGCCTAGTTCCTTCACCCGAGTTCTCTCAAGCGCCTTGGTATTCTCTACCCGACCACCTGTGTCGGTTTGGAGTACGATTCCTTATAATCTGAAGCTTAGAGGCTTTTCCTGGAAGTATGGCATCAATGACTTCATCGCACGTAGCGACTCGACATCGTATCTCAGCGTTAACAGTGGTCCGGATTTACCTAAACCACCCGCCTACTTACTTGAACCTGGACAACCATCGCCAGGCCCACCTAGCCTTCTCCGTCCCCCCATCGCAATTATAAGAAGTACGGGAATATTAACCCGTTTCCCATCGACTACGCCTTTCGGCCTCGCCTTAGGGGTCGACTTACCCTGCCCCGATTAACGTTGGACAGGAACCCTTGGTCTTCCGGCGAGGGAGTTTTTCACTCCCTTTATCGTTACTCATGTCAGCATTCGCACTTCTGATACGTCCAGCAGCCCTTACAGACCACCTTCAACCGCTTACAGAACGCTCCCCTACCCCGCATACAAAGTATGCAGCCGCAGCTTCGGTGTATAGCTTAGCCCCGTTACATCTTCCGCGCAGGCCGACTCGACCAGTGAGCTATTACGCTTTCTTTAAATGATGGCTGCTTCTAAGCCAACATCCTGGCTGTCTAAGCCTTCCCACATCGTTTCCCACTTAGCTATACTTTGGGACCTTAGCTGGCGGTCTGGGTTGTTTCCCTCTCCACGACGGACGTTAGCACCCGCCGTGTGTCTCCCGGATAGTACTCAATGGTATTCGGAGTTTGCAAAGGGTTGGTAAGTCGGGATGACCCCCTAGCCTTAACAGTGCTCTACCCCCATTGGTATTCGTCCGAGGCGCTACCTAAATAGCTTTCGGGGAGAACCAGCTATCTCCAGGTTTGATTGGCCTTTCACCCCTAGCCACAAGTCATCCGCTAATTTTTCAACATTAGTCGGTTCGGTCCTCCAGTTGATGTTACTCAACCTTCAACCTGCCCATGGCTAGATCACCTGGTTTCGGGTCTAATCCTAGCAACTCGACGCCCAGTTAAGACTCGGTTTCCCTACGGCTCCCCTATTCGGTTAACCTTGCTACTAAAATTAAGTCGCTGACCCATTATACAAAAGGTACGCAGTCACGCTTCGAGGCGCTCCTACTGCTTGTACGTACACGGTTTCAGGTTCTATTTCACTCCCCTCACAGGGGTTCTTTTCGCCTTTCCCTCACGGTACTGGTTCACTATCGGTCAGTCAGTAGTATTTAGCCTTGGAGGATGGTCCCCCCATGTTCAAACAGGATATCACGTGTCCCGCCTTACTCGATTTCACTTAAAACAATGTGTCGGCTACGGGGCTATCACCCTTTATTGCGAGACTTTCCAGACTCTTCACCTGCATCATTAAAAGCTTAAGGGCTAATCCAATTTCGCTCGCCGCTACTTTCGGAATCTCGGTTGATTTCTCTTCCTCCGGGTACTTAGATGTTTCAGTTCCCCGGGTTTGCCTCATTAACCTATGTATTCAGTTAATGATACCTGCTTATGCAGGTGGGTTTCCCCATTCAGAAATCCCAGACTCAAATGGTTATTACTACCTAATCTGGGCTTATCGCAAGTTATTACGTCTTTCATCGCCTCTGACTGCCAAGGCATCCACCGTGTACGCTTAGTCACTTAACCATACAACCCCAAAGGGTCTTGCTAACGCAATACGCTTGCTACAGCGTAGTATGACGTTTCCAAGGTGTGTTATCTCTTTATTATGAGCGAGATAACTATTGTTTTTTTCCGCTTTAAAAAGCAGAAGCAAACATCGATTTTGCCGGACTCAAATTACACACCTACTTAAAGTAGATGTCCTTTTTTGTTCTACTTTTTTAAAAAAAGTGGAAATAAAAAGGCAAGAACACTTGAATGTGTGTTGGTACCTAACAATAAATTGTTAGGATTTGAGAACTTTTAAATTTGAATATTGTTAATCAAACAATATTCGTCAGCTTTCCAAATTGTTAAAGAGCGAGATTTTTGTAGCAAATAGCTATAAAAAACATTTTCTAAAGATTCTTAGGCAACCCTTTAGAGGGCAGAAAACCCAACCAGCATCAATTTCTTGTTCTGGTTTGGTAATTATAACCAAAAATATTTAGAGAATGGTGGGCGATACTGGGCTCGAACCAGTGACCCCCTCCTTGTAAGGGAGGTGCTCTCCCAACTGAGCTAATCGCCCACATTTTATTGTTCAGTGGTATGAACATTCTTAGATGGTGGAGCTATGCGGGATCGAACCGCAGACCTCCTGCGTGCAAGGCAGGCGCTCTCCCAGCTGAGCTATAGCCCCATCTAAGGGATTCACTTTCTCTTTAAAGGAGAAAATGGTGGGTCGTGCAGGATTCGAACCTGCGACCAATTGATTAAAAGTCAACTGCTCTACCAGCTGAGCTAACGACCCAATGGTATCCCGTAGGGGAGTCGAACCCCTGTTACCGCCGTGAAAGGGCGGTGTCCTAGGCCTCTAGACGAACGGGACACTAGATTTACTTTCACTTTAAAAGTGAAAACAAACTGTTGAAATGTCTTGGGAGACATTTCTAAATCTCTCTACTTTCTAAACCATATCAATCTGTGTGGACACTCATCGTGAGCAATCATCGTATAAGGAGGTGATCCAGCCCCAGGTTCCCCTAGGGCTACCTTGTTACGACTTCACCCCAGTCATGAACCACAAAGTGGTGAGCGTCCTCCCCGAAAGGTTAAACTACCCACTTCTTTTGCAGCCCACTCCCATGGTGTGACGGGCGGTGTGTACAAGGCCCGGGAACGTATTCACCGTGACATTCTGATTCACGATTACTAGCGATTCCGACTTCATGGAGTCGAGTTGCAGACTCCAATCCGGACTACGACGCACTTTTTGGGATTCGCTCACCATCGCTGGTTGGCCGCCCTCTGTATGCGCCATTGTAGCACGTGTGTAGCCCTACTCGTAAGGGCCATGATGACTTGACGTCGTCCCCACCTTCCTCCGGTTTATCACCGGCAGTCTCCCTGGAGTTCCCACCATTACGTGCTGGCAAACAAGGATAAGGGTTGCGCTCGTTGCGGGACTTAACCCAACATTTCACAACACGAGCTGACGACAGCCATGCAGCACCTGTCTCAGAGTTCCCGAAGGCACCAAAGCATCTCTGCTAAGTTCTCTGGATGTCAAGAGTAGGTAAGGTTCTTCGCGTTGCATCGAATTAAACCACATGCTCCACCGCTTGTGCGGGCCCCCGTCAATTCATTTGAGTTTTAATCTTGCGACCGTACTCCCCAGGCGGTCTACTTAACGCGTTAGCTCCGAAAGCCACGGCTCAAGGCCACAACCTCCAAGTAGACATCGTTTACGGCGTGGACTACCAGGGTATCTAATCCTGTTTGCTCCCCACGCTTTCGCATCTGAGTGTCAGTATCTGTCCAGGGGGCCGCCTTCGCCACTGGTATTCCTTCAGATCTCTACGCATTTCACCGCTACACCTGAAATTCTACCCCCCTCTACAGTACTCTAGCCTGCCAGTTTCAAATGCGGTTCCGAGGTTGAGCCCCGGGCTTTCACATCTGACTTAACAAACCACCTGCATGCGCTTTACGCCCAGTAATTCCGATTAACGCTCGCACCCTCCGTATTACCGCGGCTGCTGGCACGGAGTTAGCCGGTGCTTCTTCTGTCGCTAACGTCAAACACATAAGCTATTAACTTATATGCCTTCCTCACGACTGAAAGTACTTTACAACCCGAAGGCCTTCTTCATACACGCGGCATGGCTGCATCAGGCTTGCGCCCATTGTGCAATATTCCCCACTGCTGCCTCCCGTAGGAGTCTGGACCGTGTCTCAGTTCCAGTGTGGCTGATCATCCTCTCAGACCAGCTAGGGATCGTCGCCTTGGTGAGCCATTACCTCACCAACTAGCTAATCCCACCTGGGCATATCCTGAAGCGAGAGGCCTAAAAGGTCCCCCTCTTTGGTTCCCATTTCGAAAAACAGGGACATTATGCGGTATTAGCTATCGTTTCCAATAGTTATCCCCCACATCAGGGCAATTTCCCAGGCATTACTCACCCGTCCGCCGCTCGACGCCCAACAAATCACCCGAAGGGTCAATGTTGTCGTTTCCGCTCGACTTGCATGTGTTAGGCCTGCCGCCAGCGTTCAATCTGAGCCATGATCAAACTCTTCAATTAAAGTTTTTGTGTTCCGAAGAACGGCTCAATGAATACTGACTTCAAAACTCTTTCTTTATAAATAAAGAAGTAATTTTAAAGCTATTATCGTTCCAACAGAACGATAATGAATTGACTGTGCTCTTATTGGTTTTCACTTTTAAAAAAGTAAAACAAAACAGCTCAAGGCTGATTTCCAATTTGATATTGGTCACTCAGTTCATTGATAAATCTTTTCGATTATCATCAACGAGTGCCCACACAGATTGATAGGTTTAAATTGTTAAAGAGCGTGCTTTTCAAGGGTTACCTCTCCAAGCGGACGGCCTATTCTAATGAGATAATTACCAGTGTCAACCACTTTTTTATTAATCATTTCATCTTTTTAGAACCGCTTGTTGTCTGCGATGTTTATCGTGACAACGGAGGCGCATTATAAGAATAAAACGCCCCCTGACAACCCCTAAAAAGCACTTTTTTTCAATAAAAAGCGCTAACCGTTTACTTTTCAAACAAAGCAAACGGTTTCGTCACTTTTTCAACAGCGACTAAGGGGAATAAAGCCTGTATTTAGTTTTGTTTAGCGACTAAATTTTCACCTTCAACAAGTAACTCTATTGTAGAGCCAGGTATAAATGCTCCAGACAATAGTGATTTCGCTAATGGATTTTCAATATATTGTTGTATGGCTCGTTTTAGTGGTCTTGCTCCATAAACAGGATCAAAGCCAATTTCTGCAATTTTATCTAACGCTTCATCATTGATGGTTAATTGGTATTCTTGAGATTCTAAGCGCTGCATCAATGACTGCAATTGAATGGCAGCAATATTACGGATGTGTTCTTGCCCTAATGGATGGAAAACCACGCTCTCATCAACACGGTTTAAGAACTCTGGACGGAAATGATTTTTCACGACCTCCATGACTCTGTGTTTCATTTGCTCATACGAGGCATCAGAAAAACCTTCATGTATTTGTGTAGAGCCAAGATTTGACGTCATGATAAGTACGGTGTTGCGAAAATCCACAGTTCGCCCTTGTCCGTCAGTTAACCGGCCGTCATCCAATACTTGTAAAAGGATATTAAATACGTCTGGATGTGCTTTTTCTACTTCATCTAGCAATATGACTGAATAAGGTTTGCGTCTCACAGCCTCAGTTAAATACCCCCCTTCCTCATAACCCACATAACCGGGAGGGGCACCGACCAAACGTGCAACTGAGTGTTTCTCCATAAATTCAGACATGTCTATGCGCACCATGGCATCTTCACTATCAAATAGAAAAGTGGCTAATGTTTTGCACAACTCAGTTTTACCTACCCCAGTAGGACCTAAAAACAAGAAGGAACCAATGGGTTTATTTGGATCGGATAAACCTGCGCGGCTACGTCGTATTGCATCAGCAACGGCTTCCACGGCTTCATTTTGCCCTATGACTTTTTGATGAAGATCTTGTTCCATACGCAATAGCTTGGATTTTTCAGCTTCAAGCATTTTCGCTACCGGAATTCCAGTTTGCTTTGACAGTACTTCGGCAATTTCTGCATCCCCGACTTTATTTTTCAATAATGTCAGTTCTTTCTGTTCGGCTTCAGAGGCGAGTTGCAGTTTTTTCTCAAGTTCAGGGATTCGTCCATATTGTAACTCGGACATCTGATTAAGATCCCCTGCGCGTCGGGCAAATTCAATATCTAAACGAGCTTGTTCTAATTCCGCTTTGATATTCTGCGTTCCCGATAGGGATGCTTTTTCCGCTACCCACACTTCATCAAGCTCTGCGTACTGACGCTCTTTTTCTGCTAGCTCTTCGTTAATTAATGCCACACGTTTACGACTGGCATCGTCATCTTCTTTATTTAGCGCTTGTTGCTCCATTTTTAACTGAATAATTTTACGATCCAGTTTATCCATCGCTTCTGGTTTTGAATCGATCTGCATACGTATAGAGGATGCGGCCTCATCAATTAAGTCTATGGCTTTATCGGGAAGTTGACGGTCGGATACATAACGATGAGAAAGAGTGGCGGCTGCGACAATGGCAGGATCAGTAATGTCTACATGATGATGGAGTTCATACTTCTCTTTTAAGCCACGTAAGATAGCAATGGTGTCTTCCACTGAGGGTTCATCCACCAGCACTTTTTGAAAACGACGCTCTAATGCGGGATCTTTTTCTATATATTGTCTATGTTCATCTAGTGTGGTGGCACCAACGCAGTGAAGCTCTCCACGGGCCAAGGCCGGTTTTAGCATATTACCGGCATCCATAGCGCCGTCGCCTTTACCTGCCCCTACCACAGTGTGCATTTCATCTATAAATAAGATGACGTTACCTTCTTCTTGGGCCAATTCATTGAGTACCGATTTTAATCGCTCTTCGAATTCTCCACGGTATTTTGCACCGGCAATCAACGCTCCCATATCTAGCGCTAATACACGGCGACCTTTTAAGCCTTCAGGCACTTCGTCATTAATTATGCGTTGTGCCAATCCCTCAACGATTGCGGTTTTACCTACTCCGGGTTCGCCGATGAGTACAGGGTTGTTTTTTGTTCTGCGTTGCAACACTTGGATCGTGCGGCGGATTTCATCGTCACGCCCTATGACAGGATCGAGCTTACCCTGCTCTGCACGAGCAGTAAGATCAATGGTGTACTTCTCTAAGGCTTGTCGTTGTTCTTCTGCATTAGGATCATCGACCTTTTTCCCACCAGTGATCTTTTCAATGGCTTCGATGATTTTTTTCTCTGTCACACCTTGTGACTTGAGCATTGGACCTAATTGGCTACCGTCGTTTATTGCCGCTTGCAAAAACAATTCAGAAGAGATGTAACTGTCGTTACGCTTTTGAGCAAGTTTATCGCACTGATTAAGCAGTTTCGATAACGCGTTTGCTATTTGAACGTCAGCATTCATGCCACTGACTTTAGGAAAGTGTTCTAATTTGTCTGATAGTTGGCTGCGCAGTTGAGCGATGTCTACTTGCAACATAGTTAATAATGGCCTTACGCTCCCCCCTTGCTGATTCAGCAAAGATAATAAGAGGTGCGTAGGTTCTATATATTGATGATCTTTACCTACAGCTAAAGACTGAGCATCTGAAAGGGCTGTTTGAAATTTACCCGTTAACCGTTCATAACGCATGCTGGCCTCCTAAGAGCATTGATGATTATCTAGTAATCACATGGTTGCATCCGAGGCCAATTTCAAGTGTTCACGATGAACAAAGGAGGTTATTCAATCCAAATAAAGCTGGATTGACGACCTGTTGAGGAGTGTCTACGGTAAGAAAAGAAACGTTCTGTATCGGTATAAGTACATAAACCGGAGAGTTCAACATTAACGCATCCTGCCCTTTGTAGCCTTAACTTTGCCAATAAAGGTAAGTCGGCCATCCATTTTCCAGGCTTATGCTGATGGAAAGCAATAGCGTCAGCACTATTTACTGACACAAACTGCTGTTTAACTTCATCGCCAACTTCAAAAGCGGCCAAGCTAATGGCAGGACCTACCCAAGCACTCACAGGGCCACTGAAATGTTGTAATGTGTTTTCTAAAATGCCACCCACTAACCCTCGCCATCCAGCATGGGCACTAGCAACTTTAGTGCCATCTGCACTAGCAAATAACACCGGAAGACAATCCGCAGTCATTACGCTACACACCACACCCGGTACCGAGGTCACTAAGGCATCCGCTTCTATTATTTCCGTGGTTTGCTCATGCAACTCAACCACTTTCGTTGAATGAGTTTGATTCATCCACACAGGCGCTGCTGGCATCTGGCTTAACTGCGCTAAATGATCTCGGTTTTGTTGAACGACATGAGGATCATCATTCACATGCATTCCTAAATTAAGGCTGGCAAAATCCCCAGTAGAAAAGCCCCCCACTCGGGTGGAAGTGATGGCTTTTATACCGCGGGCAAGGTGCCAATTAGGATGCAAATAGCTCATTAATAGTCATCTTCATGATTAAGTTTCATATCTTGACGTAACGCTTCGGCTATTTCGATCATGTCATCCGGTACTGGAGCATGGAATTTCATCTCCTCACCCGTTGATGGATGCACAAATTTAAGCATGACCGCATGCAGTGCTTGACGATCAAAGCTACGAATCATCGCCGTTAGCTCTTCCGATGCGCCTTTAGGAATACGCGCACGTCCTCCATAAGCAATATCACCAAGTAGTGGATGCTGCAAATAAGACATGTGTACACGAATTTGGTGAGTACGTCCCGTTTCAAGGCGCAGTCTAATGCGTGTATGTTCACGGAAGTGCTCGGCTACTCGGTAGTGTGTTACCGCCGGCTTACCAAATTCACTGACTGCCATTAAAGTACGTTTAGTGGAGTGGCGACCAATTGATTTTTCAACCATGCCACCCGCCGTCATTTTACCAATCGCGATGGCTTCGTATTCACGAGTAATACGGCGCTTTTGCAAAGTTCGAACCAAGCGAGTTTGCGTAGGTACGTTTTTCGCCACCACCATCAAGCCTGTGGTGTCTTTATCAAGACGATGCACGATACCCGCACGAGGTACTTCCGCAATTTGCGGATAATGATGTAATAAGGCATTCAAAATTGTGCCATCAGGAGTACCAGCCCCTGGGTGAACAACTAAGCCTCTAGGTTTATTAATGACCAATAGATCTTCGTCTTCATAAACGATATCTAAAGGTATATCTTGAGCTTCCCAACGTTCCTCGTCTTCGATCTCAGCTAGAACGGTGATCTCTTCACCACCCATTACCTTTACTCGAGCTTTGGTAACAACGACACCATCAACGCTGACTTTTCCGGCAAGTAACCATTCTTTCATGCGAGAACGGGAAAACTCATCGAACAATTCTGCGATGGCTTGGTCTAGGCGTTGACCTAGTTGAGTCTCTTTTACGGTACTTTTTAATTCTATCTGCTGGGCCATATCGAACTTTTTAAAAAACTGTGGGACTAATGCTTGTTTATATGAAAAAATAAGCGTTCTATCCGTTATTGTATCTGCTTACTCGCCGATTGTAACGGCAACCAAGGAAATAATTTAATTGAGCATGGCTTCTCGTTTTAATATGAAACATCAAACTTTAGTCGGCCTGTTGTCTGCTATGTTGCTTTTTGGCTGCAGCAGTAGCGATGACATCGTACCCGATATTCCACCAGCACAACTGTATGCTGATGCACAAACGTCACTAAGAGAAGGCTCTTGGAGTACCGCTGTTGAAAAGCTAGAAGCTTTAGACTCCCGTTACCCATTTGGCCCGTACTCTGAGCAAGTGCAATTAGATCTTGTCTATGCCTATTATAAAAATGATGAGCTTCCATTGGCGTTGGCTACAATTGAGCGTTTTACTCGATTAAACCCAACTCATGAGAAATCTGACTGGATTTTATATATGCGCGGCCTATCGCACATGGCTCAAGACAGAAATTTCCTGCATGACATTTTTAACATTGACCGTTCTGATCGCGATCCTGAACCAGTAAAACTTGCGTTTGCGGATTTCAAACGTTTATTACAGCGCTACCCACACAGTGCTTATGCTGAAGATGCCCAGCAACGCCTTATTGCTCTTAAGACTCGTCTTTCTGAATATGATTACGCTACCGCTGATTTTTATATTCGACGTAAAGCTTGGATTTCGGCCATTAACCGTTGCCAAGAAATTCAACGTAGCTACCCCGATACGGAAGCGGCTCGTAAATCTTTACGCTTACAGCTAACAGCCTATCAAGAGCTGAAATTAGACGATGCTGTAGCTCGTACTGAAAAATTAATTGAGCTAAACCCACTTTAAGTGTTAAATATAAGGGTGAGATGTTAAATTTTTAACATCTCACCGTGGCGCTCGCCACTTTTTCATAAACCAACACGGAATGTTGTATGAAAAACTTGATAACGGGGCTCTTTTCTTCCCTACTATTACTGTCATTACCCACTCAGGCTTTAGAGCTGTCTCCATTACAGAAAACCGCCTATTCCGGCGATTTTGATGTCATTAAAGAAAAAGGCGTTGTTCGCGCTTTGGTTGCCGCAGATCTTGGTTTCTACTATGTCGAAGGTGGTAGACCTAAAGGTATCATTGCAGAGCAACTGCACCACTTTGAAGTCAGCCTGAAAAAAAAGCACCCTTACATGCGTGTCAAAATTATTCCTGTCTCTCGAGATGATCTGTTTGATACTTTAAATAAGGGCTATGGTGATATTGCCGTTGCTAACCTCACAATCACTGAGCGCCGTAAAAAAATCATAGACTTCAGTACCCCCATTCTTACTGACATTAATGAGCTTATGCTCACCAATAAAAAAATCAAAGAGATCACGACCCTTGAACAATTCAGTGGCATGGAAGTCTGGATAAGAGCCAGCTCCAGTTATTTTGAAAGTGTGCAAAAACTCAATAAGCAGTTATCCAACAGTGGGTACACACCACTTAGAGTCAACTTTATCCAAGAGAACTTACAAGATATCGAAGTGATGGAAATGGTGAATCAAGGATTAATTCCCGCGACTATCATTGATAGCCATAAAGCGCAGTTGTGGTTGAACGTGATGAAAAACATTCGAGTTCACGAGGCGTTTCCATTGCGTGAAAATGCTCAAATAGCCTGGGCGTTACGCCATAATAACCCCAAGTTAAAGCAAACACTGAATCACTATCTTAAAACAGCAAAAGGGGGCACTTTATTAGGCAATGTGATTTACGGTAAGTACCTACAAGATACTCGCTGGCTAACTCGAGCATTAAATCCAAAGAAAATAGCCAAACTAGAGAGCTTATCAAAATTATTTGAGCGTTATGGACAAGAGTATGACATTGACTGGGTGATGCTATCTGCGCAAGCATTTCAAGAGTCGGGTTTAGATAATAATAAAGTCTCTCACCGAGGTGCTGTTGGGATCATGCAAGTCTTACCTGCCACAGCCAAAGACCCGTATATCAATATTCCAAATATTAAGCCTGTTGAAAACAATATTCACGCCGGTACTAAATATCTAAGATTCATCCACGATAGGTACTTTGCCGACCCAGACATAGATGAAAACAACAAAGTGTATTTTAGTTTAGCGTCTTACAATGCAGGTCCCGCTAAAATTCGTAGAATGCGAGCGTTAGCCCAAAGACAAGGTTTTGATCATAATGTTTGGTTTAACAATGTAGAAATTGTGGCACGTCGCAATATCGGTCGCGAACCGGTGCAGTATGTAGCTAATATTAATCGCTACTACACCATTTATAAACAGCTTGGTGAGATTCAAGATGAACGAAACGAACATCATAAAAACATGAATCGCAAAATCGATCCTGTGCAACTTATTTTTGATGTTTCAGACAAATAAAAGCAGATTAAAACAAGTACTTATGAACGATAAATGACTAACCTGCATGGCAATAAATCCATTCAAATTTGACATTAAATCGTTATTTCTACAAGTTCTTTATTACCAAGATCGCTCAATAATCACAAATATATGTCGCCAATTATTCGCTATGCGCCAATGGGATCTTACTCACAATAATATTTTTAGTAGAGACGTAATCTGAACTCAATCCACAAGGATTTCAACCAGAGGAAACGACCTATATGAAAATGAATATCACCGGTAAAAACATTGAGATCACCTCTGCTATCCGCTCTCATATTGAAGAGAAATTTACAAAACTAGAGAAATGGCAAGTCGACATTATCGGCTGCAATGCGAGCTTCCAAGAAGAACCGAACAATAAAAAACGATTTGAAGCTGTCATTACCGTCCCTAAAGGACAACTGGTTGCCTCTTCTGTTCACGCAGATCTTTACATTGCTGTTAACGAGGTAGAACAAAAACTTGAAAGACAATTGAATAAACTTCGCCATAAGCCTGAAGCAAGACGAGCAAGTCACTCGGATGCACCCGTAGAGCAAGAAGAGCAAGTCACCCAAGACGAAGTTTTTTAAAAGCAGTTAGCAACACTAAAGTACAAAAAACAGCGCCCTTTGGGCGCTGTTTTTGCTTGACCCTAATTCCCGCCTTAGCTTATTGTGATCTGTATACTCTTCGCTACCCCATTTAAAGGAACTAAAAATGGCCGACGACACATCACTTTCTCTTGACGACATTCGTAACAGGCTCAACGTACTCGATGACAAACTATTAAGTTTGCTCTCTGAGCGTCGCGATTTAAGTTTAGAAGTAGCGAAAAGCAAGGTCGAAACCTCAAAACCGGTTCGCGATGCTGATCGAGAGCAGCAATTGTTGGTCAAATTAATCAAAAATGGTAAACAGAAATATCAACTGGATGCGGAATACATCACTAAAGTATTCCATACCATTATTGAAGACTCAGTGCTGCTACAACAGGCCTATCTACAAAATTTAGTTAACCCGATTCTACAACGTAAGCCTCTCGCCCGTGTTGCCTTCCTTGGAGCAAAAGGCTCATATTCACATCTAGCGAGTCGAGACTACTTTAGTCGTCGCAATACCGATTTAATTGAGCTCAATTGTGACTCATTTAAAGAAGTAACCAAAACCGTTGAATCAGGCCATGCTGACTATGGTGTTTTACCTATAGAAAATACCAGCTCAGGCTCCATCAATGAAGTTTATGACCTTTTACAGCAAACTACCTTATACATAGTGGGCGAATTATCCCAACCAATAGATCATTGCCTACTATCAACAACAGACATCCGCTTAGAGCAAGTAAAAACCATTTACTCTCATCCTCAGCCTCACCAGCAATGTAGCGACTTTTTAGGACGCCTTAAAGGGGTCAAGCTGGAAATTTGCGCCAGTACTGCCGATGCGATGCTCAAGGTAAAAGAGATCAATCGTCCCGATGTTGCCGCTATTGGTAATGCAATAAGTGGCAAGTTGTATGGTTTGCAAAATGTTCAAGAAAACATAGCGAATCAAACCGAAAATCATACTCGCTTCATCATTGTTGCCCGTAAAGCAGTGAGTGTTTCAGACCAAATACCAGCCAAAACCACTTTAATCATGTCAACGTCACAGGAAGCCGGCTCGCTCGTGGAAACCCTGTTAGTGTTGCAGCGCCATAGCATCAATATTACTAAGCTGGAATCGCGCCCAATTATGGGCAATCCATGGGAAGAGATGTTTTATATGGACTTAGAAACACACCTAAACTCCGCGGCCGCTCAAGCAACGATTAATGAATTAGTGAAAATCACGCGATTTTTGAAAGTGCTAGGTTGCTACCCAAGTGAAAACATAAAACCAACCCAAGTAAAGATACCTTAAAGGATTGCTCTCAATGCAAAAAGTGATCGTTGCCTCTCTAAATCCCGCAAAGGTAACTGCGGTAAAAAATGCTTTTAGTGAAGTATTTCCAACACTTTCATTTACCTTTGAAGGTATCAGTGTGGAGAGTGGCGTCCGCCCTCAGCCTATGTCGGATAAAGAGACTAAGCTTGGGGCGCAGCAACGCGTAATCAACGCCAAACAGGCTGTGCCTGATGCGGATTTTTATGTGGGATTAGAAGCGGGAATCGAAGCTAATGCGACTTTTGCTTGGATGATAATAGAATCTCAGCAACAACACGGCGAGTCACGCTCATCAAGTTTAATGCTACCGAATAAAGTATTGCAGTTGGTGAAACAAGGTAAAGAGTTAGGGGATGCGATGGATGAGTCCTATGGCACTCTTAACATTAAGCAAAGAGGCGGGGCTATTGGCATCTTGACCAATAACCTTCTTAGTCGTAGCAGTGTCTATCAACAAGCTCTGATTTTAGCGCTCATTCCATTTAGCAATCAAGATACTTTCTAATACCTTGATTGCTCTAACACCCAACAAAATAAACATTAATCGATAAAAGGTTTCAGAAGGCGGGCAACGAGTTGCTGCTCTTCTTCTGAACGTCCTTTAAGCTCGGTAGAGCCACGAGTTACCGTTGCAATCCCTACCCCTAACTGTTGACTAATTTGCCTTTGAGAGCATTGTTCGTTAAGTAACTTATGTAATATTTTTGCCCGAGTGACTAATGCTTCTTTTTCGTCAGGAGTCAGCATCATTGATAATAATGTTTGATGCTGATCTTGCTTAGCTGCTAAGGCAATGGTTGATAACAACTTATGCCACTCTTGTAAGTCTGGACTCATAGCGTATCCACTTATCTTCTAAAACTCTCTTATTAATACTTCATTTCAGACTCTAAGTCAGATAAAAATGGTCCATTTTCATTTAAAATATCGCGATAATACACCTCAAACATCAAGATATTTTTTATATAGCCTCGCGTTTCTTTAAATGGAATTGACTCTATGTATGAGTACGCATCCACTTTACCTGCGGTTCTTGAACGCCATAACTGAACTCGATTTGGTCCCGCGTTATAAGCACCAAAAGCCAAAATTCGGTTGCCATCATAGTCAGCTAACAAACCCGCTAAGTAACGACTACCTATTTCAATATTTTTACTTACGTCAAATAACTCATCTGCACTGCTATACTCAATATTGTACTGCTTAGCCGTTGCAGAGGCGGTTTTAGGCATTATTTGCATTAACCCTCTCGCACCAACAGGGGATTGAGCATCAATATCCAACGCACTTTCCTGACGAGCTAATGCCATTAAGGTAATCGGATCTACAGCAAATTTCTTCGCGAAAAAGTTAAACCACCATTCATGAGCAATAGGAAAACGCAGGTCGATATGACTCCACAACTTCGCCTCAATCGTTGCCATTATTGTGAGGTGATGCCAATGGTGCTTCGATGCATATCGCGCAAGTTCAGCTTTTTGATCTGACGTAGACCTTGCAAGTAACCAGCGCCACTCATGTTTCGCCGCTGAAATTTTATCTACCGCAATCAACTCTTTCACTCGAGTAAGGGTTGTTGAAAAAGCGTCAAGAGAGGCGTGTTCTGGCTTCAATACAGAGGTGTGGTATTGAATAGGTTTACCTAGAAAGTCTGCGGCCGCAATACTATAGAAGTTTCTATGCCCCAGCAATTTTTGCATGCGAGATTTGCCTTGACTCACCTGCCCCAGAGCCACTTCAGTTCTGCCTTTCCAGTACTGCCAGCGTTTTGAGTTTCTTTCTTTATCAGGGAGCCTATCTATCCATACATTCAAGCTTTGCCAATCTTGGTGTTGAATAGCAAGTCGTGCGCGACGCTGTAGCCATTGAGGGTTAGTGCTTTTCAGCAAAGTATCATCACGCCATTTTGCTAATGCGGCATCGTCGGTATTAATCAGGCTATAAGCGATATAATCTGCGCTATCTTGATACTCTTTATCCGTAAACTGCTGAGCTTTAGCTACACTATCTAACATTTTAATCGCTAACTGAGGGTTGCCTTCTTGGTAGGTGATTCGTTTTAAGGCGGCCAACGACACTTTCTTATTAACCTCAGTTTTAGGCTGAGATGTGGCAAATTCCTTAATTTTCGATTTATTTTTATAAAGCTGATAAATCGCCATGGCGTTGTTTTTCATCGCCTCTGATTTCGGCAGATCTTTTAAGTGATTAAGCAACCGGCCATTGCGACGAGTGAACGCTAATTCGATACGTTGTAAAATCAAACTATCTTCACGCAATCCAGCTTCATCCCACGCTTTAAACAATTGGTCACACTCATTGCCTACGCTAGAACCGCTCAGCCATAACTTTGATGCGCCGTTAAACGCCTCAACCTTTTTACCCACTTGATACTGAGCAAAGTAATAACTGCATTGATAGCTTTGCATGCGGGGCTTTTTATCTTGAAAATGATAAAAACCATGCCAATCTTCGGCTTTCACTAAGGCATCTAGATACGCACCGCGTACCGATTGAGAAAACGGGTACTGATGATGGTCTTTTATGTACTTATCGACTTCATCCGGTGTTCTCTTCTCAAGGTTGAGCATGTAAGTGCGGTAGTCCAAGTACGGCGTCAATGGATAATCATTTAATTGGTCTCTAACCAGTTGGTATTGAGAGAAATCCCTCTGGCTAATTAATGTTTGCGCCTGATCGTACAGATCTCTTTGCTGCTGCAGTGTTAATGCAGAGACGGATAAGGACACCACCCCCAACCCTAGCCCTAACCATTTTATGAATGCTGACATGCTTCTCTCTTTTATAAGAATATTTATTGTCTATTGCCTACCTTTATAATACTCAACAATTGATGACATTTGTAAGAATCATGTAAATTACTATTTAAGGTTTCAACAAGTAAATATTTTGAGCTACACACAGTAACAAAAGTATTGAGCATGGTATAAAATAGAGCTTTGTTTCTAGGGTCAACTGACCCCATTTAATACAGGATCTCTAGGTAATGGCTGAATACGTCTATACCATGTCTCGGGTGAGCAAAATCGTGCCACCAAAACGTCAAATCCTTAAAGACATTTCTCTTAGCTTTTTTCCAGGCGCAAAAATTGGCGTTTTGGGTTTAAACGGTGCAGGTAAATCCACTCTATTACGTATCATGGCGGGTATTGATACAGATATTGATGGTGAGGCACGTCCTCAAGCGGGATTAAACGTAGGTTACCTTCCCCAAGAACCTAAATTAGATGAATCGAAAACGGTTCGTGAAATCGTAGAAGAAGCGGTTTCAGATGTTGCAGGAGCAATGAAGCGCCTTGATGAAGTGTATGCCGCATACGCTGAACCTGACGCAGATTTTGACGCACTAGCAAAAGAACAAGGGGATCTTGAAGCCCTTATTCAAGCAAAAGATGGACACAATTTAGAAAACTCTCTGGAACGTGCTGCCGATGCACTTCGTCTTCCTGAGTGGGATCAGAAAATTGAACATCTATCTGGTGGTGAACGTCGTCGCGTGGCGATTTGTCGTTTGCTATTAGAAAAACCGGATATGTTGCTTCTTGATGAACCAACCAACCACTTGGATGCAGAATCAGTTGCATGGTTAGAACGCTTCCTTGTGGACTATACAGGAACCGTAGTAGCGATTACCCATGACCGTTATTTCCTTGATAACGCTGCAGGTTGGATTCTTGAACTTGACCGTGGTGAAGGTATTCCATGGGAAGGTAACTACACATCTTGGCTTGAACAAAAAGATGCTCGCTTACAACAAGAAGCCTCTCAAGAAAGTGCTCGCCAAAAAACCATCGAGAAAGAGTTGGAATGGGTTCGTCAAAACCCTAAAGGCCGTCAGTCAAAATCTAAAGCTCGTATGGCTCGCTTTGAAGAACTGCAAAGTGGCGATCGTCAGAAGCGTAACGAAACCAACGAACTGTTTATCCCACCGGGTGAACGTTTAGGTGACAAAGTTATTGAAGTGAAAAACCTCTGCAAGTCGTTTGATGGTCGCGTACTGATTGATGACTTGTCATTCTCTATGCCTAAAGGCGCTATTGTCGGTATTATCGGTGCTAACGGTGCGGGTAAATCAACACTGTTCAAAATGCTTAGCGGTACAGAGCAACCAGACTCAGGCACCGTTGAAATGGGTGACACCGTTAAACTGGCCTCTGTTGACCAATTCCGCGACAGCATGGATGACAGCAAAACGGTATTTCAGGAAATCTCCGATGGTGCCGATATCATCAAGATCAATAACTTTGAAATTCCTGCTCGTGCTTACTGCTCACGCTTTAACTTTAAAGGTGCAGACCAGCAGAAAGTTATCGGTCAGTTATCTGGGGGCGAACGCAACCGTGTTCACTTAGCCAAACTGCTTAAAACGGGCGGTAACGTATTACTTCTCGATGAGCCAACCAACGACCTGGACGTTGAAACTCTACGTGCACTAGAAGAAGCACTGCTTGAGTTCCCTGGTTGTGCTATGGTTATTTCCCATGACCGTTGGTTCTTAGACCGCATTGCCACCCATATCATTGATTACCGCGACGAAGGGCAAGTGAACTTCTACGAGGGTAACTACAATGAATATATGGAATGGTTGAAGAAAACGTTGGGACCTGAAGCGGCTGAACCTCACCGCATTAAGTACAAGCGTGTTGCAAAATAAAACTCGCGTTATGTCTATAAAAAAGGTCGCTTTCGCGACCTTTTTTCATCACTCACCAATAATATTTATCATGCCAATCACATTAAGTAAGTGATCAAAAATTCACTCCTATGGTATCCACTACCAAGTGGAGTAAATGGGTTCTAGTGATCTCGCTGGATTGAGTCATTGGCTTGCTTTAACAAAGTCTGGCTTTCATGCATAAACTGCTTCGAATAGTCACCAAACCACTCAGATACAGAGTTAAACTGAGTCACAAACGCACTTTTATCATGATGTTCCAATAAAGATACCGCTTCACCTAAACGTTGCTGAAAGCGCTTGATCATCTCTATATTTTTATCTGAAGATAAAATTATATCTCCATATAAATCAGGATCTTGAGCAAACAAACGTCCCACCATTGCAATTTCAAGTCGGTAAATAGGAGAGCTCAACTTAAGTAGCGTATCTATGTCTGGGTTTTCTTTGCTTAAATGCAAACCGTAGGCAAACGAGGTAAAGTGACGAAGCGCTTGAATCAAGGTCATCCCATCATCATGTTGCTCGGCATCCATAGGGCATAAACTTGCCCCCCAAATGGCAAACTGCTCCAGCAACCACTGATACTGCTCTGCACCACGGCCTTCACAATGAACAATAACCTGCTTAGCAAGACTTGGTACATCAGGACCAAACATAGGGTGAAGCCCTACCACTGGGCCAGAGTGTACATCGAGCATGGCTTGCAAAGGCTTAGCTTTGATCGAGGTAAAGTCACATAAAATGCATTGTTCTGGCAGGTTATCCAATTTAGCAATAACCGACGCCGTTTTATTGATAGGCACAGTCACGACGACTAAGCCGGCGTTGCTAAACAGTGCATCGGCTTCATGCCAATTTTTACTGCCTAGCACTTTCACCTGGTACCCAGAAAGATCAAACATCTTTTTGAATAAACTACCTAGTTGACCATGACCACCAATAATGACCACATCCCCAACATTAGGGTTAAGGCATTTAAAGCCAGAGTCTTTCTCACTTGCGTAGGACTCTCGCATTACTCGGCGCAGGATATCTTCGATAAGTTGAGGGGGTATCGCACGCTTCTCCGCTTCATCTCGTCGCGACTGCAACATGGCAGCTTCCCTGCCAGGAGCATAAATAGGGAGGCCATGTTCGCTTTTGACCTCACCCACCTCTTCAACTAACTTAAGGCGCAACTCAAGCAGATCAAGCATTTGCTTATCTACCGCATCTATCTTATCTCTTAAACCCTGTAGTTCCTTTGCCATACTCTACTCTGTTACTTATTTAATCTGTCTTGTAAAACAGGAATCAACTCTTCACGAATATCCGTTAATAGTGCCTCAGTTGATTGCCAATTGATACATCCATCAGTAATAGAAACGCCGTATTTCAACTGATCTAGAGGGATATCAGTACCTTGATTACCTTCGTTAATGTTACTTTCAATCATTAAGCCAATAATGGATTTATTGCCTTCTCTAATTTGTTGTATCGCATTTTTTGCCACTAGTGGCTGACGAAGGAAATCTTTACGTGAGTTGGCATGACTGCAATCAATCATTAGTGCTGCGTCTAAATTCGCTTTTGCTAGATCTTCTTCACACTCACGAACAGAGACTGAATCGTAATTAGTTTGCTTACCACCACGAAGTATAACGTGGCCATCTGGATTACCTTTAGTAGTTAATAGCGCCACTTGTCCTGCACGGTTAATACCAATGAAGCGGTGACTTGAAGAAGCCGCTTGCATAGCATTGATTGCAGTTGAAAGGCTACCGTCAGTACCGTTTTTAAAGCCCACTGGCATAGAAAGACCACTGGCCATTTCTCGGTGAGTTTGAGATTCAGTCGTACGAGCACCAATTGCTGACCAACTAAAGGTATCAGCTAAGTATTGCGGGCTAATCGGGTCTAACGCTTCTGTCGCAAGTGGAATGCCCATATCGGCCAATTCAACGAGCAATTCACGAGCGATGTGCAAGCCATGTTCAATATCAAAAGAACCATCCAAATGAGGGTCATTGATGAGTCCCTTCCAACCTACAGTAGTACGCGGTTTCTCAAAGTACACGCGCATAACTAAGTACAGTTGATCACCCACAACTTCCGACAACGCTTTTAAACGCTTAGCGTACTCTTTTGCCGCTTCAACATCATGAATTGAACAAGGACCACACACCACTAATAGGCGATGATCTTTTTTCTTAATGATGTTGGCAATGGTATCGCGAGACTGCTGAACAAATTGTCTAGCCGTTTCTTTCAATGGAATTTTTGCTTTTAGCTCTTCCGGAGTGATTAATACTTGTTCTTCACTGATGTAAATATTGCTAAGTTCACTGCGCTGCATAGTCTCACCGTAAATAATTTTATACATGTTCTTTTAAGATATAGCCTAACCATACCGCACCTTGAATATAAAGCAAGAACTTTGTACACAAGAAATTACAGTTAATGTAAACTTAAGTTTACACCGCTACATTTAACGCTAACGTAAAGTGATACCAATCCCCCTAAGTAAGTGTTCAGAAATAGCGCAGGAAAAATGCTCGAAAACAAGGCAGAACTTTTCCATAAGTCGTTATTCTACAATCAAAAATTGTAATGCAGTTATCGAGTATTTTAACAAGCTAGAATGACCGTTATTTAGCACGATTGGTGTGAACACATTACGCAAGAAAATGGAATACTAAGCTTTGTTTTCACAACAAAAACAAAGCACTTCCGTACATTGGTATAGAATTAAAGATATCGACATTATTGAGTTTTAGCCACAATGGAATTAATTCTTTCTCTTTTACAGCAAATGTGTGTGTACCTTATGGTCGCTTATACCTTAAGTAAGACACCTTTGGTCATTCCATTACTCAATATATCGGCTGAAAGCAGACATAAGCTCATCTGCTACTTAATGTTCTCTTTATTCTGTATTCTCGGCACCTATTTTGGACGACAAATTGGCGATGCGATTGCCAATACCCGAGCCATAGGAGCCGTTTTAGGGGGGATTTTTGGTGGTCCTTTGGTGGGGTTTGCAGTGGGACTAACCGGTGGCTTACATCGCTATTCTATGGGGGGGTTTACCGATCTTGCCTGTGCAATTTCTACCACTGTTGAAGGGGTAATTGGTGGGTTTGTTCACCTATATATGCTTAAAAAAGGAAAAGCGGATCGCCTATTTAGCTCTGTCGTCATCTTTAACGTTACTTTAGTGGCAGAGATCATCCAGATGTTAATAATTGTTCTGGTGGCCACACCCACAGCGCAGGCGATTGTCTTAGTCGAAGCCATCGCCGTCCCTATGATTTTAGCCAACTCATTGGGGGCTGCTTTCTTTATCAGTATCTTGCAAGATAGGCGCGCCATTTTAGAAAAATACTCTTCTGCTTACTCTAAACGAGCCCTTAATATTGCCGAACGTAGTGTCGGCGTATTAGCCGAAGGCTTAAATGCCAGTAGCGCAAAAAAGATAGCCTCCATCATTTTAAATGAAACAAAAGTCGGCGCAGTGGCGATTACCGACAAAGAAAAAATCTTAGCTTTTGAAGGCATAGGATCGGATCATCATAAACCGAATACGGCCATTTCTTCTGAGTACACCCATACATCAATTCAAGAACAGCGCATTATTTACCTAGATGGGCGTAGCAGTCCTTATCAATGCTCTCTCTCTTCTAATTGTAAATTGGGGTCGGCCTTAGTGATCCCTTTAATTGCCGATGATAAGGTGATTGGGACGATTAAACTGTATGAACCTAGAGTTAAATTATTTTCCTCCATCAACACGACCATGGCCAAAGGGATCGCCGAATTACTATCAAGTCAGATCCTAAACAGCGAATATCAACAGAAAAAAATACTACTTTCTCAAGCAGAAATTAAATTACTGCATGCGCAAGTAAACCCTCACTTTTTGTTTAATGCCCTCAATACTATCAGCGCCATAACACGTAGAGATCCACATAAAGCGAGAGAGTTGATTCAACACCTTTCACAATTTTTCCGTGGCAACCTAAAGCGCAACACGGAATTTGTCACTCTTAGTGAAGAACTGGCACATGTAAATTCTTACCTCACTATCGAAAAAGCCCGCTTTGTGGACCGCTTAGAGGTGGAAATTGATATTGCGGATCATCTATTAGAAAGAATGATCCCCAGTTTTACCCTGCAACCTTTAGTGGGGAATGCGATCAAGCATGGCGTTTCTAACCTTCTGGAGGGAGGCGTCATTAAAATCTACAGCAGCTCAGATCCTATTGGTGACCGAATTACCGTTGAGGACAATGCTGGCTCCTATCAGCCTGAAAATAAAGATCAAACTGGGCTTGGGATGCAAATTGTTGGCAAACGCCTAACCAATTACTTTGGTGAACCACATCAACTCGACATTGAGTGCGAGCCAAACAAGTTCACTCGTATGAGTTTTACTATTCCAAAAAATAATGAGAATAACAATGCTTAGAGTCCTAGTGATCGACGACGAATTATTTGCCCGAGAAGAGCTAATTGAACTGCTAGAACAAACACAAAAAGTAGACGTGATTGATCAGGCTGGGAATGCGATTCAAGGCATCAAAAAAATTAATACTTTAAAGCCTGATGTGGTGTTTTTGGATATTCATATGCCCCAAGTAACCGGCATTGAACTATTAAGTATGCTCGATCCTGACACTATGCCTATTGTGGTGTTCATTACCGCCTATGATCAATACGCATTGCAAGCATTTGAAGATAACGCCTTTGACTATCTACTTAAGCCCATCGATCCTCAGCGATTAAATAAAACCGTGTGTCGCTTAAAAAAATTGTTTGAAAAGAAACATCCTAAAGTGGATTTTTCTGCCATTACACCAAGTAGAATCGAGCAAGTTCCGTGCAGTGGGCACAACCGAATAATGCTTATCCCAGTTGATGATATTGAAGTGGCGTATAGCGACATCAGTGGCGTGCATATCCAAACAAAAGAACACACCGCCACCAGCCAACTAACGCTGAAAGTATTGGAAGAAAAAACCCAGCTAATGCGTTGTCATCGTCAATACTTAGTGAGCCCCAAAACTATTAGAGAGATCAAACTACTGGAACAAGGGTTAGCCGAGATCATCACTCAAAGTGGTCATCAAGCGCCAGTGAGTCGGCGCTATCTTAAAATATTAAAGGAAAAGCTCGGCTTTAATTAAGGCTTCGCTCGCGGTTTTCCACTCTCGACTTGAACGTAGATCTTGCAGGTTTAATGTGTTTTTCTTCACCAATTGTTGTGCTTTAGCCACGGTGGTTATTGGCAGTGCATCCAGTATTTCAACCGCCCCTTTGCGGTTATTGCACATAAGCACCATATCGCAACCTGCAGCCAAACTCTGTTTAGCTCTTTGTGCAGCGCCTCCCATGATCCCTGCACCTTCCATATTCAGATCATCAGAAAAGACCAGGCCTTGGAAGCCTAACTGCTGACGTAATACCGATTTAAGCCAATACTCAGAACCACTGGCCGGTTTATCATCATACTCAGGATACACAACGTGCGCAGGCATCATGGCATCCAATAACCCAGCCTGAATCTGAGCCTTGAAAATCGCCATATCCAGATCAAATAGGTTGTCTCTTTCATCAAACGGCGTCTCTTTATGAGAGTCCGCTGTCACACCACCATGCCCAGGAAAATGCTTACCCGTTGTGGCCATTCCCGCTTGTTTCATGCCACGCATAAATGCGGCGCTATGGGTTAATATGGTTGACTTGTCTTCACCAAATGCACGAGAGCCAATGGCTAAACATTGATGGCCTTGGTCCAATACAGGTGCAAAACTTAAATCGATACCATGAGCTATAATCTCTGTGGCCATTAGCCACCCGGCTTGTTTAGCCAATTGTTCTCCATTGGCTTTAGTGGCAAATGTTTGCGCGGCAGGAATACGAGTAAACCCCTCTTTAAAGCGTTGCACTCGCCCACCTTCTTGGTCAACTCCAATCAAAATAGGTCGCTTCGCAGCTTGACGAATAGAGTCGGTCAGCGCCTGTAACTGCTCATTATCATGATAATTTCGTGCAAAGAGAATGACCCCTCCCACAGTGGGATGTTGCAGTATCTCTCTTTCTTCTGCATCAATTTCATAGCTTTCAACATCTAACCATAACGGGCCCATTTTTCATCCTTATATCGCATATCTTATGTGGCATTAGCAGAGTATTCAGTTTATTGTATTTTGACAATGATAGAACGGATATGACAGCGAAAATATGCACACAAAAGCCCTTTATATCGGCATTATGTCGGGCACCAGTTTAGATGGTGTTGACCTCGTTTTAGCTCATTTTGAGCATGACAAAACTCACTGTCTTAATACGTTTGAATTTCCTATACCAAGTGAACTGAAGCACAATACATTACAAGTGTGCCAAGGTCAGTCCACAACATTAAAGGCATTAGGCAAACTCGATCATCAATTTGGTCTGCTTTACGCAGCAGCAGTTAATGCCTTTCTTGACCATCTAAAGCTCTCCGCACAAGACATTACGGCGATAGGTTGCCACGGGCAAACTGTCTATCATCAACCTACGGGTGACACACCATTTACCAGCCAAATTGGTGATGCCAACCTAGTGGCGATAAAAACGGGCATTACCACAATTGCAGACTTTAGACGCAAAGACATGGCTCTAGGCGGTCAAGGTGCCCCCCTCGTTCCAGCCTATCATCAAACGCTGTTTCCGCTATCAAAAGCCTGTAAGATCGTGCTCAACATTGGCGGAATAGCCAACATTTCCGTATTAAAAGCAAACGGTGAAGTGCTCGGTTATGATACCGGGCCGGGCAATATGCTGATGGATGCTTGGATTGAAAAGTGCCTTAATAAGCCCTTTGATCATGATGGGCAATTTGCTCGTTCTGGCACGGTAAGCCGTGAACTGATACAAGGATTACAACAAGATCCTTACCTTGCTGAACCCGCACCAAAGAGTACCGGTAGAGAGCACTATAATCTCCCTTGGCTAGAGCATATATTATCGCAAATAGACACACCGCTCAGTGAGCAAGATGTGCAGGCGAGTTTGCTTGAGTTTACGGCAAGCTCTATTGCCCAGCAGTGTCAGTTATATCAAACCCACCACCAAGACCAATTATTGGTGTGTGGTGGTGGAGCCAACAACAGTGCCCTTATGCAAGCACTAAAGGCGCACCTCCCTACATGGCATATTGATACCACAGATGCCCACGGAGTGAGTGGCGACTATATGGAGGCTCTCGCTTTTGCTTGGCTCGCCTATCGACGTATTCATAATCTGCCAAGTAATCTCCCTAAAGTCACCGGCGCTTGCCGAGCCACTTCTCTTGGCATCATCTACAACGCAGAATAAGGTTTATCATGTCACAAAATACACTACTTAACTCTCTGTCTAAATTAGTGTCTGAGAATCGCAATCCTACTACTATGGATATTGATACTCTAAACACTTTGCAGATTGTACAAAAAATGAATCAAGCCGATGCTGAGGTTCCTATGGCTATTGAGCAACAGTTGCCTAAGATAGCTGAAGCGGTCGATGCTATTTGTCACTCTTTCTCTCAAGGAGGGCGCTTGATTTATATTGGAGCAGGAACAAGTGGCCGATTAGGTGTCTTAGATGCGGCGGAATGTCCTCCCACTTTTAGCGTAGATAAAGAGCAAGTGATTGGTTTGATTGCAGGTGGCAAAGAAGCCATGTTTCAGGCTCAAGAGGGAGCGGAAGATAGCCTAACCTTAGCCGAAAGTGACCTAAAACAGATTCAGTTAACTCACAAAGACACCGTTGTTGGTATCGCCGCGAGTGGTCGTACTCCCTACGTCATTGGTGGGCTAGAATATGCTAACCACATTCAGGCAAGTACAGTGTCTATTTCATGTAACCCTGACTCAGCGATCGCCCAACAAGCTAAAATTGCCATATCGCCTATCGTAGGCCCAGAAGTATTAACCGGTTCAACTCGTTTGAAAGCAGGGACTGCACAAAAATTGGTTCTGAACATGCTCTCAACTGCGAGCATGATAAAAATGGGCAAGGTTTATCAAAATCTGATGGTGGATGTTAAGCCTAGCAATAAAAAATTAATTGCACGGGCCGTTGGCATTATTATGCAGGCCACTGAGTGTGATGAGAATCAAGCAGAAAAGCTATTACAACTGGCTGATATGAAAGTAAAACTCGCAATTATGATGCAGCTAACAGGGAAAAATAAAGCACAAGCTCAAGCTCTGTTAGACGATCAAAAAGGCTTTATTCGCCAATAGATAGGCTCTCCAGACAATCGGTAATAATACCTCTTTATCCTTGTTGGTTTGTTTGTTTAATGTCAGCGCAGATTAACTCCCTGTAAATTCGCGCAGATAAATAACTTCTCAATTTTGTTCATTGAATGACCGTACTGACAAAAATACAATCAGGCTGCAAACAATTATTTATAGCGATTAGCTTAGCGATTAAATAAGAATTTAATCGCTAATGCTGACGCCTTTACTTGGTTATTAAAGAGGTTCTATGCAGCTCAATACATCTAAATTGGCTTTGGTCACCTTAATTACCAGTGCTATCGCACTTGGTGGTTGTCACAGTTCAAATAAAAGCGCTGTAAACAAAGTAAAAGCACCAGAAGATGGTGAACTGGCCAGCTTAACACTTAATAAACAAGAACAAACTCGTAAGCAGCAGTTAATGCTCATTGCCGGTCTAGATGCCTCTCTAGCATCTGTGTATGCTAAAGATCCTGATGCGACTAAAAATATACTCGATACCGCTGAAGCGTCGCAGCACTCGCAAATTGCCAAAGCTTTCCCAGGTTCAGTGCCAAAACAAATCCCATTCCAACTACAAGCGGATCTCTCCGCGATTCAACATGCTATGGGTTGGCAAAACTATGAATTTGCTCTTGGCGCTATCAGTGACTTTGCCCTAGAAATCACCAGCATGAAGGGTGAGTCTGCTCTGCTTATTAAAGACTTCCCATTTAGTAGCAAATGGTCATACGACACAGATGCAAACGGTAAAAATATTTTTGACTACGATCGTTTAATCACTCAAGTTCGCTTTATAAAAGAGCATTTAGATACCAAGCTAACTGAAGATTCAGGTATCACAAAAACTATCCGTCAATCGCTAGATGCCTACTACGATCATACTGATCCTCAAGGGGACGTACCAACCAATATTCCACCACTGCCAAAAGTAGCGGCGAGTAATACATCAAGCAATGCAGCTAATAATGCAGGTGATCTGGTTTCTCGCCTAGAAAACACCTTCTATTTAGACCCTGCGGATGCCACCATTGTAGCGGCTAAGGCGAATAAAGACGCCAAGCTAAAAGCGACAGTGGAAACGATGCTTAATACACCAAAAAGCGACCTGATTTTTAATGGCACAAATCCAAAAGACTTTGAATTTGTATCACCAGCAACCAATAACACTCCGGGATATATTCAAGATACGTGGACACCTGAAATTAAAGCCCGCTTTATGCGCGTCTTTGGTCAGGTTATGTTCCTATATAATACCCCTGAATTTGCTAAGAAATTTGACGATGGCAATAACATGGCCATGTTAGATAAATCAACACAAGGTCAACCTGGTGTATTCAATACACCTATGCCAGATAGCTTTGCGCAATTAAAAGCAGACTCACAGAAAACGACTGAAAATCATAAATTAAAAGTGATTTTATCTGGTAGTAAAAGTGGCTTCGATTACGGCATGGCGGCAGCTCAAGGTTCTACAAACCCTGTAGAGATGACCGTAGAAGAAGACTCACTACTACACTCAGGCTTTGGGCAAGTTCCTTTGGTGGCGCACGAGTTCAGTCACACTTGGGGTTATGCACATGATCCAGTTAACGAAACAATGCTAAAACCGAATAATATCCCTTACTATATTCAGTTCATCATGGGTTATAACCAAGACCTACATGCATTATGTGGTGATAGTGCACAATGTCATGCTAGCTCTAAAACAGCACTGGGCGCTCCGACACTAACATGGGGTAACAGCAATAGTATTCAAGTGAAATACTTCGGCTTTAATACTTTCTAATATCAATTACAAAACAGCGTAGAGAAGCACCTGAGAACAAGCGAATATCTTTGATAAGTAGTTATTCTACAAGCAAAAATTTCAACACTGTTATCAGGTGTTAAAAACCGCTAGGCTGACCAGTTACTGCGATTATGGGTATGCCCATATCGATGAATGGCGAAAGTATGTAGTAAAAAAAGCCAGTCAGTTTATCCGCTGACTGGCTTTTTTATTAGACAATACGGTTAGTTTTGTTCATTCCAGCCCCGTTGCCATTCCATACGAAAACGCTGCCCTTCTTTGGTTCCTGAGCACACCCCTTCATAATACTGACCTGATAAGCCAATTTGATAAGCGAAATCTGGATTACAATATTCAGCTAACCCTTTTGAATATCCTAGTTCATAGTCAGCCATATTGACGGCACCCAATTCGGTTAAACGTGAATAAGAGCGTTGCGTCTTGCCTTTGATAGCATCGGCATAGCCAATGCCATTCCAGTCGCCATTGGCTACCATTGCTTCATCGTTATTTGCGCAAGCAAACAGCAGGGGAATCACTGTTAGTAAAAGTGCCTTAAATCCTTTCATTGAGACTCACTAATTAGATACATTTTTTTGAGATTAGCACAGCAAAAGCACATTACCTAAAAGTGTGTCGTTACCATTACCACTCACATAACTATTTAACCGCTTAACTCTCTATTTGACCGCTGACCTAAGAAGCGAGTGTCGCTGATTGTCCGTTTTTATACTATTTAGTCAGACATTTCCCTGAAATAAAATCGAAGAGAAAGAGAATACAATTATGATGTGGTTTCTGACCTGTGTAGCAGCACTGATTGCTGGTTACTTTATTTATGGCTCCATAGTAGAAAAAATTTTTGGCGTTAACGAAAAACGTCAAACACCGGCAATAACTAGACCAGACGGTGTTGACTATGTACCAATGAAAACCAAAAAAGTTTACTTAGTTCAATTACTCAACATTGCCGGTGTGGGTCCAATTTTTGGTCCTATTATGGGTGCTCTATACGGCCCTGCGGCTATGTTATGGATTGTTCTTGGCTGTATTTTTGCCGGTGCCGTACATGACTACTTCTCAGGTATGCTTTCTGTGCGCAATGACGGTGCATCAGTGCCAACGTTGACCGGACGTTACCTCGGCAATGGCGCAAAACACTTTATGAACATTTTTGCCATTGTTTTGCTGCTTCTTGTTGGTGTGGTATTTGTTTCAGCCCCAGCAGGCATGATTACTAACTTAGTTAATAACCAAACAGATATGACAGTCTCTATGGGAGCCATGGTCTCTGTTATCTTCATTTACTACATTATTGCAACTATAGTGCCTGTAGATAAAATTATTGGCCGTTTCTACCCACTGTTTGGCGCACTATTAATTTTCATGTCCGTTGGCTTAATTACTGCTGTCGCTCTTTCTAGTGATTACACCGTAATGGGTAATTTCCAAGTAAGCGATATGCTCACTAATATGAACCCTCATGATCTTCCTCTATGGCCTGCGCTATTCATCACTATCGCTTGTGGTGCTATCTCTGGCTTCCACGCAACTCAATCACCATTGATGGCGCGTTGTATTGAAAATGAGAAAAATGGACGCTTTGTCTTCTTTGGTGCCATGATAGGCGAAGGTATCATTGCTCTTATCTGGTGTGCGCTAGCACTATCATACTTTGGTTCTGTTGATTCATTGGCTGATGTTGTGGCAAGTGGCGGTCCTGGTAAAGTGGTTTATGACTCATCGTTTGGCTTACTTGGTGTCTTCGGTGGTATTATCGCTTTCCTAGGGGTAGTTATTCTTCCAATCACCTCTGGTGACACAGCGTTCCGTTCAAGCCGTTTGATTCTTGCTGAGTACTTTAACCTTGAACAACGCTCAATGCGCAACCGCCTATTGATGGCTGTGCCTCTATTTATTATCGGTGGTATCTTAACTCAAGTTGACTTTGGTGTTATTTGGCGTTACTTCGGTTTTGCTAACCAAACTACAGCTGTAATGATGCTTTGGACCGCTTCTGCTTACTTGTTGCGTTACAATAAATTCCATTGGATCACGACTATTCCTGCTATGTTCATGACGGCAGTATGTGTGACTTTCATCTTAAACAACGCCACTCTTGGGTTTGGTCTCTCTATGCAGCCATCTACTATTATTGGTGTGATTGTGAGCTTAGCTGTTACTGCTCTCGTGATTAAGATTTCAAAAGGGAAAGGTGAAAAAGACCTTCTCGATTAAAAGAAAACTCATCAACAATGAGACATAAAAAAATGGGCTTCCAGTGGAAGCCCATTTTTATACCAATCACAAATAATAGCGCTAAATATTTTTAATTTGCAGCTCTCTAGGAACTTCAAAAAACATATTCTCTTCTCTACCTGTCGCTTCGATCACGTCCTGACAGCCCGATAATATTTTAACTCGCTGTAAAATTGCATTCACTAGCTCTTCAGGGGCAGAAGCGCCCGCAGTCATACCTATCTTACTTTTCCCCTTAAACCATTGTGCATTGAGGTCTTCAGGGCAATCGGTTAAATAAGCAGGAGTCCCTAGCTTTTCAGCCAGCTCTTTTAGTCGTGTGGAGTTAGATGAGTTTTTAGAACCAACCACTATCATAACGTCCACTTCATTGGCCATGGTTCGCACCGCATCTTGGCGATTTTGTGTGGCGTAGCAAATATCATCTTTTCTCGGTCCCTGAATGTCAGGAAACACCTGACGCAACCGTTCAATCACATCAGATGCTTCGTCTACCGATAGCGTGGTTTGGCTTACATAGTGCAAGTTAGAAGGATTGGTCACCTGTAGGGAGTCCACATCCTCTGCTTTCTCCACTAGGTACATACCACCTTGCTCACTAGCGTACTGACCCATAGTGCCTTCCACTTCTGGGTGACCGGCATGACCGATTAATACCACTTCATTATGTTTACGACTGGCACGAGCCACTTCCATATGCACTTTGGTCACCAGAGGACACGTTGCATCAAACACGGTTAATTCACGCAGTTTCGCTTCTTTTCTTACCGCTTGTGACACACCGTGTGCAGAAAAAATCACAATGTTGTTATCTGGAACTTCACTGAGTTCTTCGACAAAGATAGCTCCGCGAGCTTTTAACCCCTCTACTACAAAGCGGTTATGTACTACTTCATGTCGCACATAAATAGGTGGTTGATACATTTCAAGCGCTCGTTCGACGATGCTGATAGCACGGTCAACACCGGCACAAAAACCACGGGGGTTAGCTAATAGAATTTCCATTTTTTATCTTTCATTAGTGAAGGCCTTGTTGCTCAGGTAATGAGCAACCTCAAGTCCCGTTCATTGTACCGATATTAGCCTACTAAGCTCAAGGCAGTAATATCCACAAAAACGTTAAGGGTACTACTGCCTATAGGCTAGAAAGCAAATTTATACTTATTACAGTGACTTGCTATATTGCTATTAAAAATTGCAGAGGATGATAAGGGTTAGTGATCAATAGCGATAATTTCTACATCAAAGGTCACATCACGTCCCGCTAATGGGTGATTAAAATCAACGGTAACAGAGTCGCCTGCAATTTCAGTAATAATACCGGGGATCTCTATACCATCAGGCCCATTAAATGCCATTATAGTCCCCACTTCCACTTGGGTATCACCGACAAATTTAGCGCGATCCATATGATGAATGTTATCAGGATTAGATAACCCAAACGCATCGACTGCTGGCAAGTTAACGCTGTGCTTATCCCCCGCTTGCAAGCCCAGTAAACACGACTCAAAGTTATCACTTAAGCTACCATCACCAATGACTAATTTGGCGGGCTTACCCATCTGATAAGTACTGTCTGCTATAGAACCATCTTGTAACTTAATGGCAAAGTGCATCGTCACCGCACTGTTTTGTTTAATTACTGACATCTTGCTTCCTTACCTACTTTGCGCCCAAAATAAAAGCGGCCAACATAATGTTGACCGCTTAAAAGACTACTAGAAATAAGACAAAGGCTTAAGGCATTTTGTCAAATTCTGCGCCTTCCTTCTCAACTTGAGGTGGCATTAAGTGTTCACGAGAAACACCCAATTTCAGAGCTAAGTTCGAAGCAACATAAATAGATGAGTATGTACCAACGGTAATACCTAACAACAATGCTGTTGCGAAGCCATGAATATTCGCACCCCCCTTAGTGAACAACGCGATAACCACAAATAAAGTGGTACCGGATGTAATCAAGGTACGGCTCAAGGTTTGAGTGATCGCGCCATTGATAATCTCAACGGAATCGCCCTTACGCATCTTACGGAAGTTCTCACGAATACGGTCAAATACAACGATAGTATCGTTGAGTGAATAACCGACAACCGTTAGCAGCGCCGCGACGATAGTAAGATCCACTTCTATCTGCATGATAGAGAAGATACCAATGGTGATGATAACATCGTGCGCCAGTGCTAATACCGCACCGGCTGCAAGACGCCATTCAAAACGCATTGACACGTAAAGCAAGATACAGATTAATGACACGATGATCGCAAGACCACCAGCCTCTGCCAGTTCATCACCCACATTCGGACCAACAAACTCAACACGACGCATCTCTACTGACTCGCCAGTGCCTTCTTGCAAAGCTTGGATGATTTTCGCACCCAGTTTTTCGCCTTGTAGATCATCATGGGGACGTAAACGCACCATTACATCTCGCGCCGAACCAAAGTTCTGCACGGTAGCATCACCAAAGCCTTTCGCATCCAAAGCTGAACGAATTTCTTCTAAATTGGCAGGGTGTTCAAACCCTACCTCAATTAAAGTACCGCCAGTGAAGTCAAGGCCCCAGTTCAACCAGTTAGTTGAAATGGTGTAGATTGAAGCTGCAATCATGAGTAACGAGAAAACGACGGCGCCTTTTGACCAGCGCATAAAGTCGAGCGTTTTGCCAGCTTTCATTATTTGAAACATGGAAATACCTTCAATTAGATCGACAGTTTAGTGACGCGCTTGCCGCCATATAGCAAGTTAACAACACAACGAGTACCGACAATAGCAGTAAACATGGAAGTCAAAATACCGATAGACAGTGTTACGGCAAAGCCTTTAATCGCACCAGTACCAACAGCAAATAAGATAATCGCTGTAAGTAGTGTCGTAATGTTGGCATCGGCAATGGTACTAAACGCATTGGCATAACCTTGGTGAATCGCCTGTTGTGGGTTTCGTCCCTCAAGAAGCTCTTCACGTATACGCTCAAATATAAGTACGTTAGCATCCACCGCCATACCGACCGTCAATACAATACCAGCGATCCCCGGTAGCGTCATTGTCGCCCCTGGAATCATGGACATAACACCGATGATCAATACAAGGTTTGCCATCAACGCCATATTAGCGATGAAGCCAAACTTACGGTAATAAAGAAGCGTAAATAGCATTACCGCAACTAAGCCCCAAGCACACGCTTGAATACCCATATCGATATTCTGTTGTCCCATTGATGGACCAATCGTACGCTCTTCTACAATCGAAATTGGCGCAATCAAAGCACCTGCACGCAATAGCAAGGCTAAGTTGTGCGCTTCTGCTGCTGAGTCGATACCCGTAATACGGAAACTACGGCCAAGAGCTGATTGTATGGTTGCTTGGTTAATGACTTCTTCGTGCTTATCAAGAATGACTTTGCCTTCAGGAGTGCGTTTACCGCTGTCTTTGTATTCAGCAAATACCGTTGCCATCAACTTGCCAATATTTTGACGAGAGAAAGCAGCCATTTTGCTACCACCTTCGCTATCTAGCGAGATGTTTACTTGAGGACGGCCATATTCATCAGCACTTGAGCTTGCGTCTGTGATGCTTGAACCACCAAGAATAACGCGTTTTTTCAATACCGCAGGACGACCATCACGATCATGCTTAACTTCACTGCCAGCAGGTACACGACCATTTGCAGCAGCGGCTAAGTCAGCCTGCATATCAACTTCACGGAATTCTAGCGTTGCTGTTGCACCCAAGATTTCTTTAGCGCGTGCGGTATCTTGCACACCCGGTAATTCAACAACGATACGGCTAGTGCCCTGACGTTGAACTAACGGCTCTGCAACACCCAATTCGTTCACACGGTTACGCAAAATAGTAATATTTTGCTCTACCGCATAGTTGCGAATTTCAGTAAGACGAGCTTCAGTAAATGTAGCGGTTATTACAAAACGACCATTACTATCTGAATCAACAAATAGCATGTCATGGTGCTTAGATTTTAACGTTGCTTCAGCTTGAGCTAACTGCTCAGCATTACGCAAAGTAACCTCAACGGAGTCTTTCGTGGCATGAATAGCGCGATAGCGAATTTTTTGCTCGCGTAACTCGCTACGGAAGGCTTCTTCCTGTTGCGAAATCAGCTTATTCATAGCCGCGTCCATATCCACTTCCATTAAGAAGTGAACACCACCTCGTAGGTCGAGACCTAGCTTCATAGGTGCCGCACCAATACTTTCTAACCAATTTGGCGTTGAAGGTGCAAGGTTAAGGGCCACAATAACATCTGAGCCTAGGGCTTCACTTATAATATCGCGTGCACTAATTTGAGTGTCAGTGTCACTAAAACGAACTAAGATTGAGCCATTTTCTAATGCAATAGACTTATGGGAAAGGCTCTCTTCATCAAGAGCTTTGGTGATAGTATCCATCGTCGCCATATCTACAGAGGCACCACGTGCCCCTGTCACTTGAATGGCTGGATCTTCACCGTAAAGATTCGGAAGGGCATACAGTGCCGCAACTAAAATGGCCAATATGACCATTAAGTACTTCCATAACGGATAACGGTTTAACACAGCGAGGATCCTCTAGCTGTTCTTAAAGAGACTTCAGTGTACCCTTTGGTAGCACTGCAGTTACGAAGTCTTTCTTGATCACAACTACGTTGTTTGGGTTTAGTTCAATAGCAATAAAATCATTTTCTTCAGATACAGAAGAAATTTTACCTACTAGGCCACCACTGGTAAGCACTTCATCACCTTTGCTCATAGAAGCCATTAGGTTTTTGTGCTCTTTAGAGCGTTTAGCTTGTGGACGGTAAATCATGAAGTAGAAAATTACAGCAAACATACCAAGCATGATGATCATTTCAAAACCACCTCCTTGTGCTGCGCCTTCTGTTGCTGCGTGAGCTTCAGAAATAAATAAACTCATTAAAATCCCCTTTTTTTAAAATAATCGTTAATTTAAGTTATAAATTTAAATGTGGCCTTATCGCCCCTTTTTCAAGGGCAAACGACAAAGCCAGCGAGGTGAACATACAATTTGATTGCTTGAATCACCTTTTAACTCTTTTTATGCTTCAGCTTTTAACATCGGCGGCACGTCTCTATCGCGACGTGCATAAAACTCTTCTACAAAAGCTTCAAATCGGTCTTCGTCAATAGCGCTACGGATACTCTCCATTAAGCGCTGATAGTAACGAAGGTTATGAATGGTATTTAGGCGAGAGCCCAAGATCTCATTACAACGATCTAGATGATGCAAATACGATTTAGAATAGTTGCGGCAAGTGTAACAGTCACACTCAGGATCTAGAGGGGTTGTATCTGTTTTATGTTTCGCGTTTCGGATCTTGATCACACCTCCAGTCACAAATAAGTGACCATTACGTGCGTTTCGAGTAGGCATAACACAATCAAACATATCAATACCACGACGAACACCTTCGACAAGATCTTCAGGTTTACCCACGCCCATCAAGTAGCGAGGCTTATCTTGTGGCAGCTGCGGACAAGTGTGCTCTAAAATGCGATGCATATCTTCTTTAGGTTCACCAACGGCAAGACCGCCAACGGCATAACCATCAAAACCAATTTTTGTTAGGCCTTCTACAGACACGTCACGAAGGTCTTCGTAAACACCACCCTGCACAATACCAAATAAAGAATTAGGATTTTCCAGCTTATTGAAATGATCTCGAGAACGTTGCGCCCAACGCAAAGACATTTCCATAGATTTTTGGGCTTCATCGTGTGTCGCTGGATATGGAGTACATTCGTCAAAAATCATCACGATATCAGAACCGAGGTCCTTTTGAATTTCCATAGACTTTTCTGCATCCATGAAAATCTTATCGCCATTAACTGGGTTACGGAAATGAACACCCTGTTCGGTAATCTTACGTAGATCCCCTAAGCTAAAGACTTGAAAACCGCCTGAATCCGTTAAGATAGGACCTTGCCAGTTCATGAAGTCATGCAAATCACCATGCAATTTCATCACTTCTTGACCGGGTCTTAACCACAAATGAAAAGTATTACCGAGTAGGATTTCTGCCCCTGTCTCTTTCACTTCTTCAGGTGTCATGCCTTTAACCGTACCGTAAGTACCTACAGGCATAAATGCGGGAGTTTGAACGGAACCACGCTCAAACTGTAATTGACCACGGCGAGCTGTCCCGTCCGTTTTCTTTAGTTCAAATTTCACGAATTACTCCAATACGCCAGAGAAACAATCTGACGGTTAGTTTAGGACAATGTCTTTATTTTAGAATTGCCCCAAAAAAGAATGTCATTCCAATTACCGTAATGGGACTTTCCCCACCGCGTACAACTGACATTCACGAATGAATTGTATCTAACCCTTCTCATCAAACGAGAATGGTATCTAACTTTTCTTTTTTA
The DNA here is from genome assembly GCF_024347075.1 of Vibrio rarus. NCBI lineage: Bacteria > Pseudomonadati > Pseudomonadota > Gammaproteobacteria > Vibrionales > Vibrionaceae > Vibrio > Vibrio rarus. The sequence goes on along the minus strand of NZ_AP024900.1, from coordinate 464,634 downwards.
CTTATAAACCTTTACGAGTGACAAACATGGCATCACCATAACTAAAGAAACGATACTTATTGGTAACAGCATGTTGATAAGCGTGCATAACATGGTCATAACCGGCAAAAGCACTCACCAACATGATTAATGTCGATTCAGGTAAATGAAAGTTTGTTAGCAAACAGTCGATAAGTTGAAACTCATAACCTGGGTAGATGAAAATATCGGTGTCGCCAAAGAAAGGTTGTAATGAGGTACCTTTTTGTTTTGCGTCTTGCGCGGCACTCTCTAAAGAGCGTACAGAGGTGGTACCGACAGCAATAACACGACCGCCGTTGGCTTTCGTTTCATTGATCGCATCCACAACCTCTTGGGTCACCTCAACATATTCCGCATGCATGTGATGCTCTAAAATATTGTCAACGCGCACCGGTTGGAAAGTACCCGCCCCAACATGCAAAGTAACAAAGGCTAGCTTCGCCCCTTTCCCTTTAATTTTTTCTAGAATTTCATCATCAAAATGAAGGCCCGCTGTAGGCGCTGCCACGGCACCCGGTTTTTCATTATAAACGGTTTGATAACGCTCCTGATCAGAATCATCATCAGGGCGGTCGATATAAGGAGGTAAAGGCATATGCCCTACTTCTTCTAATATTTGCAACACCGCTTTATCGCAAGTAAAGCGAATTTCAAACAAAGCATCATGTCTTGCCACCATTTCAGCCGCATATTGATCGTTATCTCCAAGAAATAACTCAGTACCAGGCTTAGGGGACTTAGAAGCGCGAACATGAGCTAAAATAGTGTGCTCATCCACCATTCTCTCCACTAAGACTTCAATCTTACCGCCACTGGCTTTACGACCATAAACTCGGGCTGGAATGACTCGAGTATTATTAAATACTAGCAAATCGCCTTCATTCACCAACTCCAAGACATCAGTGAAGTTTTTATCTTGAACATCACCACTATTACCCGTTAGTTGCAGCAGTCGGCTAGAAGTGCGTTCTGGCATGGGATAACGAGCGATCAACTCATCAGGTAGGTCAAAGTGAAAATCTGAAACTTGCATGGCGATTAACGATCCTAGGCTAAATATAGTGCAGGGCGCTAGTATAGATTGCCACCAGACAAGATCAAGGGGATATAAAGAAGTTCCCCAAGTAACGCCCTGCTAACGGTATTCAGCAGAGCGAGGAGTCTCATTATCTACGCGGCTCTATGACGTCTAAATGCCATTAAACCTAAACCAAGCAACCATAATAAATGTAAGCCACCACCCGAGTCTGAATCTCCACAATCAACAAACACCGTTTCATCCTCATTACAAGCGCCAACCTCAACCTCAGTATCACTGGCATCTTCTGTTGCATCTTGAGCTTGTTGGATAAAACTTGGAGCCATAACGGTAGCATTAGGATCGCTTTCACTATCTACCATAGCCACAATCCAGTCGTAAAAATAGGACACTTTGCTATGGAAACTAGGGATAGTCACAGAACCACAAACAGGCAATACAAGAGGCGTACCACTGATAATACCAATTTGATAATCAACACCATTGAAAGTAGAGATTAGACCGCCACCAGAGTCACCGATACATGCTGAATTACCATAGACTTGTCCATCATCTTGCCCCGTCTCGGGATTAAAAAAGGTCTCTAGCTTGGTTGGGCTGCTACATATCTTCGTCTCATCAATTGCTGATGAAATAAAATCTGGGACACTCTTCCCTCCCTCTAAACGGGTAAAGCACTCATCAATAGGGTAAAAAGCTTGAGATGTGGTCTGCTGTTGTAACTCTACCGTGTTGCCCCAAGGGTCTAGGACATCAGTACTTCCCCAGCCAAATATTTGAATGTTTTCAGGTTTAGCTGCATTGCTACTTGGCCATTGTGAGATTAGCTCAAGCTCTAATTCCTGCATCACATCAGGACTAACTAACGCAACAGGTTCTATACCGGTTAGCGGATACTTTAATTTTAATAAAGCAACATCATGAGTAAGCTCAGTACTCATCACTTCAACACCGTCGTCTTGCACCTCCACATGCCCCAATCGACGATAATCTTCATGCACCACTACATGTGATACATCAACAAAGTTGCTAATATCTTCATTGATATCATCACGTAAATGAGCGGCATTGTATGTGATCGTTAATTCCCCAGGACGCGCCACATAATAGTCTTTTTCACTTAACTCATCTTCACCAGGAAACACCACACAGTGTGCGGCGGTTAAAACCCATTGATCACGGATCAAGGTACCGCTACATAAAGGAAACTCCGCCATATGACTAGAACGAATACTCACTCTATATTCTGCGTCAAATGCATCCTCACCTAGGGTGATCCCTTGCGCACTAACTGCTGCCAGTAAGCCAACTATACATAATATCCATCTTTTCATTATAAAATCCGTTTATAAATGTTGAAATGATCTGACGTTCATCGTCATAAGCCACTTATAAAAATGGGTCAACATCCTGAAAATGAACAGAAACAAAAGAAGAACAACACAGAGACATGATCAATATCACGCAATCATGCAAACACATGTACTCACAAAACAGACGCGGTTCCCACTAATAAAAGTACATAAATCAGGCCATTTTTAGGGGTACATCAAAGTAAAAAACTCAACTCATTACTATAGTTAAATGAGATGGAATAGTTCGGAACTATCTAGGAGATTATTATGATGAAAATAGTCGAGCTGATGACTCGCAATCCCTACACCTTGTTGCGTTCCAACACCCTTGCTGATGCAAAAAAGCTAATGGCAGAGCACGATGTTAGACACGTCCCTGTGGTTGATGTAGACGATGAATTACTAGGCTTGGTAACCCAAAGAGATATTTTGGCAGCTCAAGACTCTAGCCTGCAAGTTAACCCAGATAGCGGAGCCTACACGCTTACTACCCCACTCAATCAAGCCATGCGCAAAAATGTCATCACGGTTAGCCCTCATGCGGGACTCAGAGAAAGCGCCATGATGATGCAAAAGCGGAAAGTAGGCTGTTTACCTGTAGTGCAAAACGGCAAACTGGTGGGCATTATTACCGATAGTGATTTTGTCGCTATCGCTATTAACCTGCTTGAATTGCAAGAAGAAGTTGAACCCATAGAAGTGGGCTCATAAAAAAAGCCACATCAGTAATGATGTGGCTCAATCATTTAGCGGTAATGGCTATTACTGCTGAGGACGCATCGCTGGGAATAGGATGACGTCGCGAATGGTGTGCGTGTTAGTAAACAACATCGCTAGGCGATCAATACCAATGCCTTGACCTGCTGTTGGTGGTAAGCCGTGCTCTAGAGCAGTAATGTAGTCTGCATCGTAGTACATTGCTTCATCATCACCCGCATCTTTTGCATCCACTTGCGCTTTAAAGCGTGCATCTTGATCTTCTGCATCATTAAGCTCAGAGAAACCGTTAGCCACTTCACGGCCACCGATGAAGAACTCAAAACGGTCAGTGAAGAATGGATTGCTGTCGCTACGACGAGCCAATGGAGAAATATCTGCTGGGTAGCCAGTGATGAAGGTTGGTTGAATCAACTGAGGCTCAGCGGTTTCACCAAAAATCTCTTCAAGAAGCTGACCACAAGTCCAGAAGCTTTCTACATCAACATGCACAGATTTTGCAATAGCAACCATCTTGTCACGATCTTGAATGTCTTCTTCTGTCATTGCTTGAATTTCAGCGTGATCAGGGTTGTACTGCTTGATCGCATCAAACATGCTCATGCGCGCGTAAGTACCACCAAATTCAACTATTTCATCACCGTAAGGCATAGAAGTAGAACCCAATACATTCACCGCTACAGTGCTCAGCATCTCTTCGGTTAGATCCATAAGATCTTTGTAGTCAGAGTAAGCTTGGTAGAATTCCATCATAGTGAATTCAGGGTTGTGACGAGGTGATAAACCTTCGTTACGGAAGTTACGGTTAATTTCAAATACGCGATCAAAACCACCCACAACCAAACGCTTAAGGTACAACTCAGGAGCCACACGCAAGTACATGTCGATATCCAGAGCATTATGGTGCGTAATGAAAGGACGCGCAGTTGCGCCACCTGGAATCACATGCATCATTGGTGTTTCAACTTCTAAGTAACCTTTTCCACTCATAAAGTTACGGATAGCCGCAACCAGTTTAGAGCGAATAATAAATGCGGCACGTGAATCTTCGTTTACAATCAAATCAACGTAACGCTGACGGTAACGCATTTCTTGGTCAGTTAAACCGTGGAACTTCTCTGGCAATGGACGTAGTGCTTTAGTCAGCAATTCGTACTCTTCCATATTCACGTAAAGATCCCCTTTACCTGATTTATGTAAAGCACCTTTAATACCAACGATATCACCGATATCTAAACCTTGGTATTTCGCTTTAAGCGCCTTTTGCACATCTTTAGCGGCATAACCTTGAATGCGACCCGACGTTTCTTGGATGACCAAGAAAGGACCACGTTTTGCCATCACACGTCCAGCAATCGCCACTACATGGTTTAGCTCTTCTAACTCTTCTTTTGATTTTTCACCAAACTGAGCTTGAAGATCACCCGCAAGGCTGTCACGACGAAAGTCGTTAGGGTGACCGTTTGCCTTACACTCCTTGCGGATTGAATCCAATTTCGCACGGCGCTCTGCAATCAGTTTGTTTTCATCAATTTGAACTTGCTCAGTCATATTACACCCTTATTACAGCCCTGATTTCAGGCTAGCTTCAATAAATTTGTCTAAATCGCCGTCCAAAACGGCTTGTGTATTTCGGTTTTCGATACCGGTACGAAGATCCTTAATACGAGAATCATCCAATACGTAAGAGCGGATTTGACTGCCCCAACCGATATCTGATTTTGCATCTTCGTTTGCTTGCTTCTCAGCATTTTGCTTTTGCAATTCAAACTCAAACAACTTAGCGCGAAGCTGTTTCATTGCTTGGTCTTTGTTCTTATGCTGGGAGCGGTCATTTTGACATTGCACCACAATGTTCGTTGGTACGTGAGTAATACGAACCGCAGATTCAGTGGTGTTAACGTGCTGACCTCCCGCACCAGAAGCGCGGTAGACATCGATGCGAAGATCCGATGGATTAATATCGATCTTAATGTTGTCATCAATCTCAGGATAGATAAATGCAGACGCAAAAGAAGTATGGCGACGGCCACTGGAATCAAATGGGGATTTACGCACTAAACGATGAACACCGGTTTCTGTACGAAGCCAGCCATAAGCATATTCACCTGAAACACGTACTGTTGCGCCTTTAAGACCGGCAACATCACCATCAGACACTTCGATAACTTCAACTTTAAAGCCTTTTGATTCGGCCCAACGCAAGTACATGCGCAACAACATTGAAGTCCAATCTTGAGCTTCAGTACCACCAGAGCCCGATTGTAAATCAATATAGCAGTCTGAAGCGTCATGATCCCCTGAGAACATACGGCGGAATTCAAGCTTGGCGAGTTTCGCTTCAAGCTCAGCCAGTTCAGGTTCAATTTCATCAAAGGTTTCTTGATCTTCTTCTTCAACCGCTAACTCTAGCAAGCCCTCTACGTCTTCAACACCTTGATCCAATAAATCAATGGTTTCAACCACGGCTTCTAGTGACGCACGTTCTTTACCAAGCGCTTGAGCACGCTCTGGTTCATTCCATACATCCGGTTGTTCAAGTTCTGCATTTACTTCTTCTAGACGCTCTTTCTTTGCGTCGTAGTCAAAGGTACCCCCTCAGGACATGGGTGCGTTCAGACACGTCCTGCAGGCGGTTTTTGATCGGATTGATTTCAAACATCTTAGGCCAATATTTTGAATAGAAAATAACCGCGAAATTTTACTCAAAAATGTGACCAAGATACAGAAATATTTTGACTATAATGGATTTTAAAAAACATTGAGATCCGCTTGTAGCTTAAGCGCCCTCAATATATTCCACCATTAACTGTAAAGATTGGTTACCACGAAACTCATTGATATCAAGACGATAAGCTAATCGAACCTTAGTAGTGGCAGGATCTGGCCAACGTCTAAGATCCACATTAAAGGCAATCGCATCAATCATAATATTAGTGCCATGGGATTTATATAAAGGTTCAACCATCAGTTTGAGATGCTTTTCTCCTACTAGCTTTTGATGCAGCACTTTAAATTCACCATCAAAAATCGGTTCTGGAAAAGCTTGACCCCAAGGTCCACCATTACGAATATCAATGGCGGTGTGCATAGTAAATTCTTCAGGTGTTAACTCTCCATCAGACAGCACTATGCCTTTTAAGGCATCTTCATCCACTTGGTCACGAACCGCTTGATCAAACAACTCACTAAAACGGCTAAAATCCTGCTCTTTAATGGTTAAACCTGCCGCCATAGCATGCCCACCAAACTTTAAAATCAGCCCGGGGTTTTGCACATCAATTTGATCTAGGGCATCTCGCATATGCATGCCTTTGATAGAGCGACAAGAGCCTTTGATTAAGCCTTCTCCCCCATCAGCAAAAGCAATCACAGGACGATGAAACTGATCCTTAATACGTGAGGCTAAAATACCGATAACCCCTTGATGCCAATCATGCTGGAATAAAGTAATTCCGTAGGGCATCTCCTTGTCCGCACTAAATTGAATTCGCTCGCAAAAGGCCATCGCCTCTACCTTCATTCCCTCTTCGATTTCACGACGAGTAATGTTTAACGCATCCAACTCTGTGGCCATACGTCTCGCCGCATGGATGTTATTGCTCATCAGTAATTCAACACCAAACGACATATCATCTAAACGGCCCGCGGCGTTAATTCTAGGGCCTAAAGCAAAGCCAAAATCCGAGGCCACGAGTCGGCTTGACTCTCTCTTTGAGACTTCAATCAAGGCCTGTATTCCAGGGCGACCGTGACCGGCACGAATACGTTGCAGTCCTTGATGGACCAATATTCGGTTATTTTCATCTAATGGCACAACATCCGCGACCGTCCCCAGAGCCACTAAATCAAGTAACTCTGACAGGTTTGGCTCAGCAATACCTATCTGATTAAACCCATTATTGGTGCGCATAAGTGCCCGCAAGGCAATCATCAGATAAAAGGCAACACCAACCCCGGCAAGGGCTTTGGATGGAAAGCCACATTCATTTAAATTGGGGTTCACCATTGCATCCGCATTGGGCAATGTGTGTCCCGGCAAGTGGTGATCGGTCACCAGTACTTGAATGTTATTTTCTTTAGCGAAACGAACCCCATCTAAAGATGAGATGCCATTATCAACCGTCATAATCAAATCAACGCCCATTGCTATCGCTTGCTGTACAACTTCAGGACTTAATCCGTAGCCATCATCAAAACGATTGGGAACGAGATAGTCCACATTGCGAGAACCTAGCATGCGCAAGGCTAACACTGATAATGCGCAAGACGTCGCACCATCGGCATCAAAATCGCCGACCACAATAATTCTTTTATTGTTCTGTATTGCAGAAAAAAGAAGTTGAGCGGCGGCCTCAATACCGAATAACTTTTGTGGCGCGAGCAAGCCTTTTGCCCCCCGATCCAGTTGCGTCATTGACTCAATACCACGAGAGGCATAAATACGTCTCATTAATGGTGATAACGAGGTAGGAAGATGCGCTATTTCAGCAGAAGGACGGCGTTTAATTTCGATCATGATTTATCAGTATGAGTTCGAGAAATAAAAAAAGCGCCGTATAAGATACAGCGCTTCAAGGTCTTTAATTATTGTTGCGATTCAAGTCGAGCTAACAAGTCTTTTGGTGATAAGTAACCACCAACATTGATGCCTTTTTCTGAGAATACCGCAGGGGTTCCCGATACGCCAATCGTTTTCCCTAATTGATACTGACCTGAAATCATAGCCTGACATTTTTTAATATCACTATTCGGTGCTAGCGCGTTTTTACCACGAATTTTCACGTCACTCATTACTTTCGCAGGATCTTCACTACACCAGATATTCGCCATTTCATGACCCACTTGACTTTGCGGACCAGAGCGAGGGAAAGCTAAGTAACGTACTGTAATGCCTAGCTTATTATATTCAGCCATTTGGCGATGTAGCTTCAAGCAGTAGCCACACGATGTATCGGTAAATACCGTCACTACGTGTTTTTCATTTTTGGCTTTATATACAATCATCTCATTGGTGATGTCGTTGAATAACTTGTTAATTTTAGGACCCTGACGTTGAGCCGTAACATCACTAAAATTACCATTGTCATCCAAAGAGTACAGCTTACCTGGAATAAAGTAATCTGCGCTTGGAGTCGCATAGAAAGTACCTTGGGTCGTGGTGATTTCCACAAGTCCATCCATATCAAGGGATTCTACTTGCACCACAGTGATACCAATTTTAGAAAATCGTTCTTTAATTTTTGCCTCATCAAATTCTGTTGCACATACACTAAAGGCAACTAAAGAGCAGAGAAGTAAACCAAAGACTCGACGTAAGCTATTCATACAATTTCCTAGTAATAAAATAATAGAGAGCGTTCATTTTTATGTATCACGCTCTCGGGTGATGCTGCTGATGGATTTGTTTTAATCTTTCTGTGGCAACATGAGTATAAATTTGCGTGGTAGATAAGTCACTATGCCCTAGTAACATTTGTACGACTCGCAAATCGGCTCCATAGTTCAATAAATGCGTGGCAAACGCATGTCTCATCACATGTGGCGACAACGTATCGCTATCAATACCCGCTATCTGGGCGTAATACTTAATACGATGCCAAAATGTTTGCCGTGTCATCTGACGTGAACGTTTACTAGGGAAAACGATGTCTGACGACTGCTCCCCCATTAATAGTGACCGGCCTTGAACGAGAAAACGTTCAATCCAATCGATGGCATTTTCTCCCATAGGCACTAAACGCTCTTTGCCACCTTTACCCACAACCCGTACCACACCTTGGCGTAGGCTCATATTTTCCATCGTTAATCCAACTAATTCCGACACACGTAATCCCGTCGCATACAGCAATTCAAGCATCGCTTTATCGCGAAGTTCAATCGGTTCATCTATGTTTGGCGCGTTCAGTAAATTTTCGACTTGTTGTTCACTGATATCTTTGGGTAAACGTTTCGCTAATTTAGGGCGAATGAGCAAAGCACTGGGATCATCTGCACGAATTTTTTCACGATACAAATACTGAAACAGTCGGCGCATTGCTGACAACATTCGTGCGCGACTCGATTGAGCGAAATTTTGCTCCACCAGCCAGCTTTGATACTCAATGAGAGATTGGTAACTCACTGACGTTAAATCAGAATCATGTTGTTCTAACCATTGTGATAATTTACTCAAATCCAAACGATAAGACGCTAGAGTATTTTCAGATAAGCCTTTTTCCATCCATATAGAATCAAGAAATTGCTCAATAAGATTTTGATTTAACAAGCTTAAAAATCCGCTAGTCTAGGTACACTTCCCTAAAGGTATACAAGCATCGCATTGATTGCTAGGGGCTAACACTGAAACTTATCAAAAATAAGGGTAGAATCTAACGAATGACCATTAGTGATAATTGAAATGATGAAGATAGGACTATTTTTCGGCTCTACCACCTGCTATACAGAAATGGCTGCGGAAAAAATTCGCGATATAATTGGCAGTGATATTGTGGACTTACACAATGTAAAAGACACCCCTCTTAGCAAAATGAATGACTACGAATTCTTAATTCTCGGTATTTCCACATGGGATTTCGGTGAACTTCAAGAAGACTGGGGAGCATTATGGCAAGACATCGAAGGCATTCCACTACAAAATAAATACGTGGCATTATTCGGCTTGGGAGATCAAGAAGGATATGGTGAATGGTTTCAGGATGCAATGGGCCTGCTACATAAGCAACTTCAGCCTAATAAACCTCACTTTTTAGGTTATTGGCCAACAGCAGGCTATGAATTTGTCTCCTCTAAGGCTCTCACTGAAAACGGCAATCAATTTGTTGGCCTAGCACTGGATGAAGACTCTCAATATGATCTCAGTGAACAGCGTATTGCCCAGTGGTGTGAGCAAATACTCACCGAGTACGCAAGCGCCCTATAATCTGTTTCGAGCAACAGTCAAACAAAAAACCACAAGACCAGAACATTACCCACCGTTGAGTTCCTGTGGCTAATTTGGCAACACGTACTCCTTAAAGGGCTTTAACGAGTACGTGATCAAGGTCTGATGCATGCTAGTGCTTGGCGATTAAGGTGGCTCATGATATGGCATGCGTTGGGATCACCAAGCCTACATGATCCATTTATCGCGATAAACTTCAGATTTGATAATGCGAGAACACACTAAGGAGGTAAATAATCTTAAAGTCACTACAGAATTAGAGTTCATCAGGGTCAATCATAGCGGATTCGACTCCATAGCCTCGTGCGACTTGTAGAAAGTCGATGAGGTTCATTTCAAGCAACTCACCAAAGAGCAATTTACTAATAGAAGACAACGACACGATTGGGCTTGTTCAACACCCAGATAAAGTGTCGGCTAGGCGACACTTATCCTTATTTGTTAACTGCGCTTTTCGACTTTAGTTACACAAACAGAAAACAGCTCTTTCATCGGCACGTAATTACAATAATAACCATGCCTATTTGCTGCTACCCACTGCTCAGAAGTAATACCAGTAAAATTAATATTGTAACCACAGTTGATTGCAATATGCTCAAACAACAAACGTTGAGCACGACCATTACCCTCACGGAATGGATGTAGAATATTAATATCGCAATAATACTCAGCTAACTTAGTAAGAAATTCATCGTATGGTAAATCCACTAAATACTTATCTTTTTCTAACATTGAAAATAGATTATTTGCTTCTTTTTCAATCCTAGCCACATTACAGAAACGTGTATTTCCCTTTGAAATATCAATCGTTCTTAACTCGCCAGCCCATTCAAATAGATCGGAGAACAATATGTGATGAATTGAACGCAGATAGCTGAAATCGTAAGGAGGTAATTGAAACTCTACATACATTGCAGCTAACGTTGTTAAATCACGCTCAGCAGCCTCTAATACTGCTTCATTACTGATATTGAGCTTATTAGCAAGAACCGTACTATTTTTGTAAGTATAAGGATCTTGTGTTGTGCCATATTTATCAGCCATTGAGCGCCTCTACGAATTTACGTTTGAGTATTTGTTTAACAATATTTGACGTTGTTCTTCTCTGTCGAGTGATAAGTCGAAATCACTAGCAACATCATGCCCCTCTAAACGCATACTTTCTTTAAAGTTATCCATTTTGACTTGTTCAAAATAGGCATATTTTTCTTCGTAAGAAGAAAGTATTGAATTGCTTGGCATAACTAAATCAATATCATTAAGTTGAGATTGAATCGCTTTCCCTGTCTCAAAAACGCCCCAGCTATTAATAGAAAAACGAAAGGTTCTACCTTGACGCTTTCTTTCAATATTTAAGCCTAAATTTTCAACTAATGAGTTAACTACGGATTGTACTTTGCGTTCAGAGATCCCAGTTGCAGCCACGATAGCTTGAGTATTTGGAGCTTCCAATCGTGTCATTGCTGCTAAAACTAATAATTCGTACTTCATGTTTGCCTCGCACATTTATGCGGAAATAATATTAATCTACTACTCAAAGAGAATAATTACCATATTTGAAAGCTAAATGAACAAAGAAGCACACCACTATCATGAACCTTCCTAGCTCAGTTCCACATCAGTGGGTGGTTGATTGTCGTAAAGTGGGCTATGGATTACCTGCATTAAAGTACCTATCCCGTTATCTCTATCGTGGTGTTTTACCCGATAAAGATATTATAAAAATCAGTGATAAAGACGTGACTTTCCGCTACCAATACACAAACCAAGGCCAAACGTTCATGCCCCCTGCTACAAGCATGATATGGCATGCGTTGGGATCACCAAGCCTACATGACCCATTTATCGCGATAAACTTCAGATTTGATAATGCTAGAACACACTAAAGGAGGATAGCCCCCTTAAAGTCACAACATAATTAGAGTTCATAAGGGTCAATCATAGCGGATTCGACTCGATAGCCTCGTGGGACTTGTAGAAAGTCGATGAGGTTCAATTCAAGCGACTCACCAAAGAGCAATTTACTAATAGAAGACAACGACACGATTAAGCTTGTTCAACACCCAGATAAAGTGTCGGCTGGGCGACACTTATCCTTATTTGTTATAGCGCAACTCACCTCTAGCTATGAACTTCCATCAGTTTATTGAATATAGATGTTAATTCATGTGCTCTAGGTGCGTCATTGAATATATGGCATACCTCCAACGTAGTCAGGAATGAAAGCATCAAAGATTGCTTTATTAACCACTGAATTTGCTCTTCTGAATGCCCACCGGCTATTCGATGACCTTTATCGCGACTAGCTGATTGATAAAGCCCACCGTGAGTGAAATCATGCAAAAACTCTTTTATTTCACTCATACGCTGAGACAAATGACCATGTCGATAACCTTCAGTTTGTTCGACTTGAGCAAGTTGAACTTTAATACCCGGAGGCTCTTTACCTTTCATAAACTTCAGTAGTTGATCTTCTGATGCACAACGATACATCCAGATACCGCGTAAGAACGCGTCCCTTTGTGGGCGAAGTAGGGCTAGCGCTGAACCATGATATCCAAGGCTAATTAACTTTATAATTGCAGCATTGTGTTCAAGCGCTAATTGTAACAAAGCGAGGGGAACAACTTTCTTATGTTCTGGTTCAAGTTCGAGACCATTGAGGAGCGACTCATAACTTTTAACCCAATTTTCAGCTAACTCTATTTTCATATTACCCTCTGCGCTATAACGCCACGTTAAGCTGTGAGTGAGCGCGTGCTATGTCTGAGCGCTAGCGAGTTCGGCACCCGTTTACGAGTCTGCTTGAACGTTTTGTTAGCTAGGTGTTATCCCACATTTGTTTATAGAAGATAAATAGGATAGCTCGCTTGAGCCTATAGCGTCTTTATGTTCTTTTGTTTTACTTGTGTTTATTTTAATGCTTGATGCCGCTCCACCCACAATAAAAGCTCCTAGCTGAATAAAGGGATCATCGAAAAAATGAGCAAACGTACAACCGCCTATAGCAGTTGTCATACTAAACTCACGTGATACCTGAAAATTCGCTAGGTTACAAGAACCAAATCTTTCACCACTAACAGTATGCAAGTCTGAAATTGCAGTGTTCAGCTTTTTAACATAAAAATCTCTAGCTGCATTTGAGTCATTTGCATTTGTAATTTTAAGGTATAGATCTGTTAACGTCTCATTGAGAGCAATCAATTCATCAGAGCGTTTGCATTTAAAGTCTAAAAGGGTCTCTAACGATATATCAGCCCTCGGTACTGGTAGGCAATTTTGTAGTTCCATTTTAGCTGTCAACTGCTCGACTTCATGCTCCTTTGGTAAAATAAGCTCACTACCATTTTGATGTATAGTCCACTTTATGGGGTCTTTTTTTATTAGCCCTCCCATCTTCTCGCTTGCAAGCAAAAAGTGATCATCCTGAAGATATTTCACCAATTGCTTGCCAAATGGATCCATAGTAGCTTGCTGTCTTGGATCGCAATATAGACCGCCCCCCGTCCATTTGACATAGCCTAAACTTGGTTCCCAATTTGGGTTATTAGCTGTTTGCAGGGACAAAATACCTGCCTTATTTAGGAGCTGTTTTTCTTCATCTAATTCACACTGGATTGGAAGAGCATCTATCAGTGCAATTTCATCCCAATATAAACAAAAATACCTTAAACTTTCTGGTGTTATATCTGCAGAAATAGATATTTTGGAGTCTGTCACGTTGACAGCATAAGCTGACATTACAACGCCTTTTCCAATCATCAACACACTCCTAATCTAAATGTACCTAGCTAACATTCTTAATAACAGGCCTGCTCGTTTTCCCACTTGCCTATCTTTCATTAAAATTACCATAAACCATTGAAATATAATGCATATATATCACACTTTGAGTTCTGTCTTTACGTAAAAACGAGCGCGAGTGTTATCACTTGTTAACAATGCCTGTTATCTCAAGAAGAACAGTATTAACTCCATGATTAACAGTAGCTTATAAAATCTTATATCGAATAAACGAGACTGAACCCTCGACAAAATAAGCCAATTTGTCAGAATAAATTCGATGACATAGGCGAATGCGAGGATATAGTCTTAGAACAGAAAAAGCCTACTTATATTGGATCAAATGCTTCATTCGCTTCAACAAACTAAAGCATCCAAAAGATATGGGGCCTCTTTTTATTGCGTATTACCCTTGATATAAAGCGATGTTTCGCTCCCCTACAAACATCATAGTGACGATGGCAATCACGGTCGGCAACACCCAGCCTAAGCCAAGTTCAAACAATGGTATAAACTGAAATACAGACACATCCCACCCAATCACTTTAGCCGCATCCAGCAGCGCGCATAAAAAAGCGATGGATAATACCATTCGATAAGCCAATTGTGGTTTAGGTAGCCATTGACGAACAAAAGTGAGCGCAACTAAGGCAATAGCGATAGGGTAAAGAGCAAATAAAACTGGAATTGACAGTTCGATTAATTGCGCAAGGCCAATATTGGCAACAAAGGCGCATACACTGCCGTTCACTACCACCCAAAATTTATAATCCAATTTACTGTGTCGGCTAAAAAAGTCAGAGCTTGCTGAAATCAAACCAACCGCAGTTGTTAAGCAAGCGAGTAATACGATACCAGACAAGACCCACTGCCCTTGCTCGCCAAATAAGGCTTTAACATACTCGGCTAAAATAGCCCCACCATTTTCCAGCCCAGCGGCAATACTATTGCTCGTCGCCCCCAGATAAAACAATGCGATATACACCAAACACAAACCAACAGCTGCGATAACTCCCGCCACAATAAGGTAACGCGCAACATCGGCACGCTCAGTCACGCCCTTTGAGTGAATCGCTTGCACCAACAACATACCAAACATCAATGAGGCAAAAGTATCCATGGTTAGATACCCTTCTAAAATACCTTTCGTAAAGGGCTGCGACATGTAATCACCCTGGGCATGAATAATGGGGCCTTGAGGGTTAATAACCACAGCAATAGAAAGCAAAACTAACCCCAAAAACATAATGGGAGTCAGTATTTTACCTATCGTATCCAGTAGTGAACCTTGAGTCCAAGCTAGCGCCATTGCCAGCACAAAGAAACACAGTGAGAATAAGGCTAGATACATAGCATTTGGCTGAGATAAAAAAGGACGCACCCCCATCTCATACGCCACCAATCCGGCTCTGGGAGCGGCAAATGCAGGGCCAATAATAATAAAAATTAAAGCGGCAATAACGAATGCTACTTTTTTAGGTAACTCACTGGTTAAATGCTCCCAAGTACCACCTGCGGTAGCAACCGCAACCACGGTAATTAATGGTAAACCGGCGGCAGTTAGCAGAAACCCTCCCATAGCAGGCAACAAGTTTTCACCCGCCAATTGCCCTGCCATTGGTGGAAAAATAATATTGCCTGCACCTAAAAAGAATGCAAACAACATAAAGCCAAGTGCGATAATGTCGGTGGTAGATAAGGTGTTCTTCAAAATGGCCTCGAAGATAGAGAGATTATTGGATATAAAAAATCCATAACCCTATAGGTAATTGTTATATATCGAATAATGAATAAATCGACGAAGACTCTCAAGCTAAGCCAGTGATACGCGATATAATCCCAACAACTAAGCGACAAGCCAGTCATTTGAACTGCAAAAGCAACAAATAGTCAGTGTTTCAAGCTAAACAAAAACACAACAGTTACATTAGAAATAATAACAAACGGGTTGCATATGGTGCTTTTACATTAAAATCAACACATTTAGCCTACAAACAATTGCGGGAGCCCCCATTAATGAGCAACACAACCAAAAATTTTCAGTTTAAATCTTTCTCTATTTGGGGGGGAAATAGTGGTATGCCAGTCAGTACCGATGGAGTATTGCTCGGTGCATGGAGCAATATTGCTTGCAGTAAAAAGCTCATAGATATTGGTACAGGAACCGGTCTGCTTAGCTTAATGTGTGCGCAAAGAAACCCAGATATTAAGATTACCGCGATTGATATCGATGAGGCGGCAATAGCTTCTGCACACAGAAATTTTGCTCACAGCCCTTGGGCAAACAGAATCACGCTAAAACATGCGGACGTTCTAGAGTACGCTCAAAACAACCCGCACCTATTTGATACTATCATCTGTAATCCACCCTACTTTAACTCTGGAGAACAAGCCTCAGCAAGCCAGCGAGCCGTGGCAAGGCACACCGATAACTTACCTCACCTTGAACTATTAGATTGCTGTGAGCAGTTACTCACATCAACGGGCAAAGGGAGCTTTATCTTGCCCACTCAAGAAGCGGAACAGTTTATTGATGCGGCCACAGAGCGTCACTGGCAGTTAACTCGGTTATGCAAAATAAAAACCACAGCTAAAAAAAACCATTCTCGTTACTTATTCGAACTGCAGCGTACAGAGTCAAAATTACCTGAGATGGAACCATCCGAGCTGATTATTCAGCAAAATGGCAGATACACTGCTCAATTTATTGCTCTAACACAGAGTTTTTACCTAAAGATGTAAATAAGAGTGTGACGCTTATCACCATTAAACTATAATAGCTTTCTTTATCTTCCACCCGTTTGCGGAGCACTGCAGTGTTAAGAACTTTTGCTGAGTTAGAGTTAGACCAATCCCTTATTAAAGCCATTGAAGAAATAGGCTTTGAAAGACCAACAAAAGTACAAAGTGAAGCGATCCCTCAAGCATTAGATGGCAAAGATATTCTTGCTTCTGCTCCAACAGGAACGGGTAAAACCGCCGCTTTTGTACTTCCGGCATTACAGTATCTCATCGATTTTCCACGTCGTCGTGGCGGACCGGCGAGAGTCTTGATCCTAACTCCAACTCGTGAACTGGCGATTCAGATCACTGAGCAAGCGAAAGAGTTAGCCAAACACACCAATATGAATATTTTCACTATTACTGGTGGTGTTATGTATCAAGAACACGCTGATATCCTGTCAACGACACAAGATATCGTAGTGGCTACGCCTGGACGTTTAATGGAATACATTAACTCTGAGCGTTTTGATTGCCGTGCCATTGAATGGTTAATCCTAGATGAAGCGGATCGCATGCTCGATATGGGCTTTGGCCCAATTGTTGACCGCTTATCCAACGAATGTCGCTGGCGTAAACAAACCTTGCTGTTCTCCGCTACCCTAGAAGGTCGTGGAGTAGAAGGTTTCACCGCAGACCTCCTTAAAGAACCAGCCGAGATCGATGCGCAGCCATCATTAAAAGAGCGTAAAAAAATTCAGCAATGGTATCACCGTGCAGATAACGCAGAGCATAAGCTTGAACTGTTAAAGCATATTATTACTGAGCAAGCAGAAAGAAGTATCATCTTCTTAAAAACGCGTGAGCGTCTTGCTGAGTTGCGACAACAACTGGATAGTGCGCAAATTCCATGTAGCTGGATCCAAGGGGAAATGCCTCAAGATCGTCGTAATAATGCCATTAGCCGTTTCCGTGATGGCCAAGTAAATGTATTACTTGCCACCGATGTCGCCGCTCGTGGTATCGATCTTCCTGACGTCAGTCACGTGATTAACTATGATCTACCACGTACCGCCGATGTCTATCTACACCGCATTGGACGTACTGCTAGAGCCGGTAAAAAAGGCAACGCGGTTTCTCTTGTAGAAGCGCACGATCAAGCCATGATTGAACGAGTGGAACGTTACACTAAAGAAGCCATTAAAGAGCGTTTCATCAAAGAACTTCGCCCTAAGCACAAAAAACCAGTGACTAAGAAGAAGAAAAAGAAACCAGCGGCTAAAACAGCCAGCAAAGCGAAGAAAAAGAAAAAATAACGGCGAATCTCTAAACCATCAATCCCTAGCTCTTTGAGCTGGGGATTTTTTTTGACTGATGAGGAAAGGCTAAGACCAAGCCGAATAAGTCACTAAACGGTAAAGCAAGGGAAGCTATATAGGTAGTAGCGTGTTGGTTATCCCTCGCGGGTGATCTTATAAAGGCAATGCCAACTCAAATGAGAATCTGTGCTTACTTTAGGGTGCTGAAAAGTAAAGTCAGTATCCCACATGCCAATTTTTTCCATTACTCGTTGCGATGGCAAATTACATAAAGCGGTTAAGCTATAGAGGGATGAAATGTCTAAATGCTCAAAGGCATAGTCAATCACCCTCTTTGCCGCCTCAGGTGCATAGCCTTGCCCCCAAAAACGATCACTTAAACGCCACGCAATTTCAACAAAAGGGTGATTCAAAATCCCCTCTTTTTCTGAGCGCTGTTGTAATCCAACCATACCAATAAATTGATGGCTCGCTTTTTCTTCAACAACCCACATCCCCCACCCTTTCTCTGCCAATTCATCAGATAAGTGCCTTGCTGACGCAACACTTTGCAAGGGGGTCAAGGTGCTAGGAAAAAAGCGCATGACATTGGGGTTGATGTTCATTTTAACAAACGGATCAAAGTCCAATGCTGTCCATGAACGTAAAACAAGTCTAGGGGTATTGAGCATCATAAATCAGCCTGCTCTCTATTGCTGATCTCGCTTAAACACTAACTCTCTAGGCGTAGAATCTGTATCACTAAAATAGTAGCCCGCTAAATCAAACTGTTTTAAGCCATCGAGTGTATCGACTTGATTTTGAATGAGATATTTCGCCATCATGCCCCGTGCTTTTTTCGCAAAAAAGCTGATGACTTTATATTGACCATTTTTAAGATCTTTAAAGACCGGCGTGATCACTCTGCCCTGAACATTCTTCCCTTTAACAGACTTAAAATACTCATTTGATGCAAGGTTAATCAGCAAATCATCCTGTTGCGCTAATAGAGCTTCATTGACCTTATCGGTGATTTTATCACCCCAAAATTGGTACAGGTTACTTCCGTTGGCATTAGCCAATTTTGTGCCCATCTCTAAACGGTAAGGTTGCATCAAATCTAGAGGTCGCAATAACCCATATAAACCTGACAACATGCGAAAATGCTGCTGCGCATAATCAAAATCTTGCTCGGAAAAAGAGTCTGCCTCTAACCCTGTATAGACATCCCCCTTAAACGCAAGAATGGCTTGTCGTGAATTATCAGGCGTAAACGTCGAACTCCATTGCTGAAAGCGTGCCACATTTAGTCCTGCAATCTTATCACTGACCTTCATTAAACTCGCAATATCTGCCGCAGTGAGTTTTTTACACACCTTCACTAACTTGGCTGAATCGCTAATAAATTCAGGCTGGGTATAGCGCTCAGTCGCCAGTGGCGACTCAAAATCTAATGTTTTTGCAGGAGAAACTAAAATCAGCATACCAGTATCCTTAACTTGGTTTTCTTCGTAGGTATTTTCTTCGTACATGGGCATTTCTATACATAGAGTATAAAGAAAAAAGCCGTACTAAGTCAGCACGGCTTTTACTATTGTGTTAATTGGTAAGGACTATTATTTATTTCTTTCCACTTGTGCTTTTAGCTCTTCGTGGTCATCCCAAATACCTTCTTCTAATTGAGAGTGCAGCTCTGGGTAGTCTTTAGCATTAAAGGTCGGTACTTTGCCCGCCTTCAGTTGCTGGTTATAGTCTTTCGCCAACTTAACCACAATGCCTGACAGCAGCAATATGGCGACCATATTCACAATGGCCATCAAGCCCATAGATACATCGGCCATCGCCCAAACAACAGGTAATGTTGATACCGCACCAAATAACACCATGCCCAATACAATAACACGGAAAATATTCAAACCGGCTTTATGGTTATGCTCTAGGAAAATAAGGTTCGTTTCCGCATATGAGTAGTTGGCAATAATAGAAGTAAAGGCAAAGAAGAAAATGGCAACAGCAACAAAAATGCCACCCCACTCTCCAACTTCTGCACTCAACGCTCTTTGAGTAAGCTCAATGCCAGTCACCTCACCACCTGGAATATACTCCCCAGACACTAAGATGATTGCCACTGTTGCCGAACAAATAACAATGGTATCGGTAAACACGCCCAGCATCTGAACGTAGCCTTGGGAGGCTGGGTGTGGTGGATACGGCGTCGCAGAAGCAGCCGCATTTGGAGCCGAACCCATACCCGCTTCATTGGAGAATAAGCCACGTTTAATACCGTTAATCATCGCTTGTGCAATCGCGTAACCCACACCACCAGCGGCGGCTTCTTGTAGACCGAAAGCACTCTTAAAGATAAGTGCTAATACATCAGGCACCTTTTCAATATTTGAGAACATAACAAACAAAGCTAACGCTAAGTAGGCCAAAGCCATCACGGGTACGATTAATTCAGCGGTACGAGCTATCTTGCGTATTCCACCAAATATCACAAAAGCTGAAAGCGCAGCAACGGCAATACCGACATACAAAGGCTCAACACCAAATGCGGTGTTCATTGCAGTGGCAATAGAGTTGGCTTGTACCGAGTTAAATACTAGACCAAAAGCGATAATGAGGAAAATGGAGAACAAGACTCCCATCCAACGCATGCCAAGGCCTTTCTCCATATAGTAAGCAGGGCCACCACGGTAGTTGCCATCTTGATCTTTCGTTTTGTAAAGCTGAGCGAGAGAACTTTCCGCAAAAGAGGTCGCCATACCTAGCATAGCGATTAACCACATCCAAAAAATAGCCCCTGGCCCACCAAAAGTTAGGGCTACAGCTACGCCTGCCATATTACCTGTGCCAACACGAGCGGCAAGACTGGTACAAAGTGCTTGGAAAGAAGAGATACCGGCCTTATCAGCTTTGCGGCTGTTTTTTAACACACTAAACATGTGCCCAAAGTGTCTGAACTGGATGAAACCAAGGCGTACAGTGAAATAAATACCACCTCCAACCAGTAAATAAACTAAAATGGATCCCCAAAGAAGATCATTCATTAAATTAATTATGTCTGTCACATAAACCTCGCACTTAAGACGCTCATTAATGAGCAACGGAACGGTGAATACCCAATTATTTATAGTTATACCAGTCGCAGTCATTGACAGTGATTGGCATTAGGTTTGAGTATTGTAGAGCGATTCGATCCTCTATTTATACCGTTGTTCGAATTACGTTTTCGCTGGCATCATGCCGATATAATCCCCAGAAATCAAATATCACTCCGCTTCGTGTTTTTTTTAATCGATTATGTTACTTGATGCTGTGAAACAAGCCTCATTACAACACAAAAAATTCACTCTTTAGACATATCTGCGAAACACTTCAAAGATAATGTATTTACGTTCATGGTAATAATACCGATAGATTTACTGACAAATCAAAACGTGAACAATCAAGACTAGTTTAAATTTCAAGTACTAATGATAAGTAAAAGGAAAGGCTTATGGATGGCTTGCAACTGGAAAATATTTTTGAAGCGGAAGAACGTAATAGCACTCGTAGAGCACGCTCTAAACCCGTTAAACGAAAGTGGCGAGAAATTGAAGCTATAAAAGATCGCCAGAGACTTCAGCAAGAATTAATGGCTTTAGATGTGTGCAGTGACTATCGACTAGAAGACATTAAACTGTAATCACTACCATAAAAAAAGGATGAGCATTCACTCATCCTTTTGTCACTGTCGCTTGTCACTACGATCCGACGCATTCACTATCGGTTTGCTTAATGCGCTCAGCAAGTTGCTTGTACTTATCGGCAATCGTCTCACCAAACAGAGGATCGTCTTCCTGAGAACCCCACTTTCTTTCTAAGTATTGCCAGTCCGCTGTGGTGAAGGTTTTATTAATTAAAGGCAGAATTTCTTGCTCTTCGAGATCTAAATGAAGCTTTTGTTCCTTAATAAAGGTTTCTAGTTGCGTAGCAAAGACGTCCGACGGTACAACAGCATCATGTAAAATCATGTCCACCACATCTAAGAAGTTGTGGGTTGTTTTAGATAACTCAATATGTTCAGACTCTAAGTTGCTGATGTTTTCTTGCTCACCATAATTCTCAGTAAAATACTGATAAATAAGATCTTCTTTTGGGTGGTGCGTTTTCTCTGAGTGATCACTCAGGTAATCAACAATCTCTTTTAACAACTTATAGTTAATCGACTCTTCTGCTTTTAACTGGGTCAGTTTTTTCTTTAAAATCGCCAGCAAACGTACCATATAGCCGTGCTCGCGACGTATCCTTTCAATCATCATGATTCAGTACTCCATTTAAATATCTGACTTAAGTTTACGCAATTTTACTCATCCATGTTCTATTCTATGCTTAAAAAAGAGGCATATTAATATCGGGGATGTGCCAATTTATGTCATTTTTTCCATGTTGCTTCAAATAGGCGTTCGCTAAAGAGAAGTGCTGACAGCCAAAGAAGCCTCGCCTAGCAGATAACGGAGAAGGGTGCGCACAAGTCAATATGCAGTGCTGATTTGAGTCAATACATGCGCCTTTTTTTTGTGCGTGAGCGCCCCAGAGCATAAACACGATATGCTGTTGGTGCTGCACTAAATATTCTATGGCGTGTTGGGTAAAGGTTTCCCAACCACTTTTCGCATGTGAATGGGCTTTTCCCTGCTCTACGGTTAATACTGTGTTTAAAAGCAGCACACCTTGATCGGCCCAAGATTTCAAATAGCCATGACTGGGTATTGAAAAGTTAGGAATATCTTGGGCAAGTTCTTTATAAATGTTACGTAGTGAAGGCGGGATTTTATTACCGGGCAAAACGGAAAAGCTAAGCCCGTGCGCTTGGTTAGGCCCATGATAGGGGTCTTGGCCCAAAATAACGACTTTGACATCCTGTATTTGGGTGTGTTCAAAAGCGGCAAACACATCATCAGGGGCAGGATAAATATCCTTACCTGAAGAACGTTGTTGCTCAATAAACGACTGTAATGAACGGAAGTATTCTTGAGAACGCTCCGCTTCTATAAAAGATTGCCAACTCACCTAATTTATCCATTTTGTAGATTAATAGATAAAATTTTGGCACAAGGCAATCAATTAAGATATCACTTCTTCTTAGTATTACGCTTCTGAGGAGTTGGATGATATGCGCTACCACGCTGACAAGGGCGGGCTTGAGGAATTACAGAAAGGGACTTATACATAGCACACTCCAATTACACTTTACTTTGTGATGTCGATCGCAAAGGATAATGAAAGAAGTGTGCCAACATTGCAAATGATTGAAGAGTAAAATTACATTGCAAAAGAACGCATAGCTTGAATTTCTTGTTGCCAGCGCTCAGGCTCGATAGTTTCTAGGATCAAAGGGATGCCATTAAAGCGTGGATCTTGCGAAATATACTGAAAACACTCCCAACCTATCTCCCCTTCCCCTAATGAGTGATGACGGTCCACCTTGCCACCTAATGGAATTTTCGAATCATTGATGTGCATTGCACGTAAGTAGTGCATACCCACAACTCTATCGAACTCAGCAAACGTCTCTTCACATGCGCTAAAGGTTCTTAAATCGTAACCCGCGACAAAGGTATGGCACGTATCAATACACACCCCAACTCGGCTTTTATCTTTCACTTGATCAATAATTTCAGCGAGATGCTCAAAACGCCAACCCAAGTTCGTCCCTTGTCCGGCCGTATTTTCTATGACGGCAATGACGTTTGGCACCGCTTCATGGGCTAAATTAATGGACTCGGCGATACGCGCTAAGCACTCTTTTTCAGAGATTTTTTTTAAATGACTGCCCGGATGAAAATTCAGTAACGTAAGACCTAATAGCTCACAGCGTTCCATCTCATCGATAAATGCTGCCCGAGACTTTGCCAGTTTTTCTTCTTCTGGCGCTCCTAAATTAATCAGATACGAATCATGAGGAAGAATTTGCGCGGATGTAAAACCTAACGCCGTGCAATTTTTCTTAAAGGAATCGATACTTTTTTGCGTTAATGGTTTTGCGGCCCATTGACGCTGATTCTTAGTAAATAAGGCAAATGCGCTTGCACCTATTTCTTTCGCTCTCAATGGTGCATTTTCCACACCACCAGCGGCGGAAACATGAGCACCAATAAACTTACTAGTAGACATAAAACTTCTCTTTACTCTTCTTAAAATGAGTGGTTTTCTTCTGTTATGCAAAAACGATACGGCAACAAATTTGATACTAATGTTGTTAAAAAACCACACAAAAACAATCAAAACGGAAAACTATGTTAATAAATACGTTATAAACCAATAATTTAATTATAACTTGATCCTAATCATAAAAAATACCCTAAAAAAAACATGGTTTTTAGTTGTTTTTTGACATAAATCAATATTAGAATGGCAAACATGCAGTGAGCAATCGAAAGCTCCAAGTTTATAAGTAACATCAAACCCACATATGTGGCTTAGGAGAAAATTATGATCCAAGGTATTCAAATCACAAAAGCAGCTAACGACGAACTACTAAACTCAATCTGGCTACTAGATTCTGAAAAGAATGAAGCGCGTTGTGTTATTGCATCTGCTGGCTATGAAGCTGATCAAGTAATCCCTACTTCAGATCTAGGTGACTACGAAAGCCGTGAAATCGCTATCGAAAAAGCACCAAAAGTCGAAGGCGGCCAGCACCTAAACGTTAACGTTCTTAAGCGTGAAACTCTTCAAGATGCAGTTAACCACCCTGAAAAATACCCACAGCTAACTATCCGTGTATCTGGATATGCTGTGCGTTTTAACTCTCTAACTCCAGAGCAACAACGTGATGTTATCGCTCGTACTTTTACCGCTTCTCTATAATTTAGAGTTTCAGTAAAGTATAAAAAACCTAGCTAAAGCTTAGGCTGATAAGTTATGGGGGATCTGAGTTATACTCAGATCCTCTTTTTTTATATCTTAAATTCAATAATTTAAAGGTTCAACCATTTACCTAAAACCGTAGGGCGATGTTAAATAAAACTTTAAAAACAACAACTTACTTGGTGAGCGAGAAAAGCTACCTATCATTATCAGAATGATTGATAAATAGTTGGGTTTAAGGACAGAGTTGTAGTCATTGACACTGAGACCACTGGCTAGTCACCACTAGACCGTACATTTGACCTGCTGGTATCGTAAATCACAATTGTCGGGTGGACGACACTTGTTACCAAGTGCCGTCTCCCTAAGAACCGTACGTGCAACTTTCACTGCATACGGCTCAAGCCTCCACTAAGGCATCATTGATACCCAGCAACTTATAACGCAGTCGGGACAGGCTCTTTCCAAGAGTTACGAGCTAGCCTTTTGGGTTTTCTCTTAGCCAAGTATTCTTGGTACTGAGGGTCAAAAGGGGTCGCTGCATTCCTGATTTTTACGTGTCGCTCTATAGGCACTTTAGCTATTTGGAACAAATTTAAGTGACAGTCCATGTTCATAATTTTCTGCCAACCGTGAAATTGCCACTGGCCTTTACGATTAAGAAAATACTTATGAACAACCCAGTCTTTGGACTTGGTTGGATGACGCCTAACTGCCCAGTGCCATAGCGCTTGGAATAGTTTGTGGCCGACATACCCGAATACTTGTTTAGCAACACAATGGCGATAGTAGTTCGCCCATCCTCTAAGTTTCGGATTTATCAACTTGATAAGATCGTTAACAGGGATGGTTGCGTGCTTTTTAATAAGTTCACGTAGATTTCTCAAGAATAACAGCGTGTTGGATTTGCTCGGTTTAATGAGTAATTTCCCTTTGTACTTCCTGTGATTGAAGCCCAGAAAGTCAAAGCCATCATCAATATGAGTGATCTTCGTTTTCTCTTCGGAGAGGGTTAACCCTCTTTCTGCCAAAAAGTCAGCAATCAACGGTTTGATGTCGTTCACTAGCACTTCCTTTGAAGAGCAAGTGACCACGAAATCATCCGCGTAACCGATAAAGTTGGCTCTAGCCCCCTGTTTCAGGGCTGTAGATTTTATTTGTTGTTCTATCCCCGCGAGAGTCATTAGCATCAAGGTTGGAGAAATTATTCCACCTTGAGGTGTACCTTCATCGGTATCGTAGAACAGTCCCTTATCCACATAGCCAGATTTTAACCATTGCTCTAACATACGTTTATCTACCGTGATATTGTTCATAAGCCATTGATGCCCGATTTTGTCGAAGCAAGCTTTAATATCTCCCTCAAGGACCCATTTCGCTGATTGCTTTAGAGCCAAACATTTGAAGCACTGACTGACGGCGTCAGCCGTGCTGCGATTTGGCCTAAAACCATAGCTATTGAGGTCGGCAAACGTTTCGGACACAGGCTCTAGTGCTAGAAGGTGGAGGGCTTGTTGCGCTCTATCAATCATGCATGGAATACCCAATGGCCTGAGCTTGCCGTTCTTTTTGGGAATGTAGATACGTTTGAGTGGTTTTGCAGAGTAAGCCTTGCGACTCAGTTGATTGACTGCTTTCATACGGCGTGCATCTGTGTTCCAGGTGACACCGTCTATTCCAGGCGTTTTACTGCCTTTATTCTGAGAGACTCGCTTAACCGCAACAAGTTTGGCTGAGCGAGAATGAGTCAAGAGCCACTGTAAGGACTTCACCTTACCGTATTTCTTTTCTCTCGTTGCTTTTGCGATACGCATTTGAAGCTTCAATACGTGTGCTTCAACGGATTTCCAATCGATGGACTGCCATTGAGCGCCGTCAGAAGATGCACTAATCTCTTTCGAGATCATCATTTGCTTTTCTCCTTGAATAAAGTTCTTCAAATTATCTCGCAATGGGAGACCAGTCGGAAGTGGGCTCACTTTTGTGATCAGACACAGGTCTGTATCTACATCATTACAATGTAGCTTTCGCTTTTTCCGACCTCCTATACCTGCATCACTATCGGCCACAAAGGCTTTCCCAAAGGGAGTGATTCAGGCTTACCCTGTTCCGTATGTTACGTAAAATGTCAGTTTAGATGCCCACTATAGTGCGGAGAGTACAGCGACCACGAAAGAGTACTGTCCAACCTCTTTCCAACTCTCATTGCCTTTTGGCCACAGCGTATTAACCACTTCCGCTGCTTCATCACATAACGCACCTTGAATGGATTCACATACGTTCATCATACTGACTACCTAGCACTTACCCGAATTGTGGTTTTCAGGAGGAACGTCCTCTTACGATTCTTTTCCCACTCGGCCAGACGGCCAAGTTTCGTTACATTGTCCGAGCCGCTGCTTTATTCAGGCTCGTAGGTTCATCTGGTGATACAGACGGTTCACTCATAAAGCGGTGAACAACGCTTCATACGACTTCAGGTCGCACGGACAAAAATGAGTTACGGAGAATCTAATATTAGCAAAACATGAATAACTTTTTTATCCCAAAATGTAAAAGACCACCGTTGGATGCAGTGGTCAAATTGTAAGGAGCCGCCCTTCTCTGCCCGCAGTTAATAGATTTCTCTAAATAATTGCTCGAAGATGAAGTGCACTAACAACTTTTGGTCTTGCGTTAATTTTAGCTCATCCCCAAAGGTGTGGTGTGGCAGGTACTTGTATTTGAAAAACACATGCCCCTTGTCATTTCTCATTCCAATAAAAGAACGCTCGTACAGATCTTCCAGTACTCTTTCAGCATCTAAACTGGCTTTATTAAGCTCTGGAATAATATCCCCTACAGTAGGTTCTGTTTTATTGATAATTGATAGAGTGCTCAATATAGAGTCTATCTCTCTGTCTGAATAAAACGATGAAAGTTCACTTTTAAACTCATCTCTTACGTATGTGCCGAACTGAACAACAAGCTTGTCTGTCTCTTCTTTGGTCAGAGGGTAGCTATACTCTCGCTGACTTAATGGTGAAAAGTAGGCTATTAACCTTAAGTAGGGAAAACGCACACACCCTAAAATGTGTAGAGCATTTGATCTAACAAGTTGTGGGGTAGAAGCGTTGTAGAGTAGTCGCACTAAGGCACTCTTGTCCCAATCTGGCCTGTAATACCTGCTGGTAATGAACACTAAAAGCAAAATGAGTCAGTCTAGTTAGCTACTTCTACAGGGGTGACTATATGTATTTATGTTCTTTGAACAAGTTGCTGATGGACAACCAGTAATCATTTGCATGTTCCCGTCGCGATTGGATATGGATACTCGCTGACTGGATTAGGGAGTGGCTACAACTTCCTGTAAGCTTAAGTTTTCTCGTTGCGTATCTAGCTATACCTTTCTGCCATATCAGTTAATCGTTCTTTAATTTCGTTTACTAATATTTTTGGTGATTCTGCGATAGTGTCCGATGAAAACCTCAACACCCACCCAACGGCGTTCGTGACTTCAGTAAGCCGAACTTTGGTTTACGCTCTAGGCAGATAGATAAAGCGCTTATCAACGCTTCGCTTGAGCAGTTAGGGAGGGTGAAAAACAATACTCATGCGGTAAGGTTGCCTGCTTGTCGTGAATTTGCTGATTTTTTAAAGCGTCATACCGATGTGAAGCGACTGGATAAAGTCGATAAATCTCATGTGATGCTTTTTGGTGAATATTAACGAGAGCGATTTGAATCTGACAATGGGTTCACAGCAAGTTCGGCAAGAGACTATTTGAGTCATATTAATGTTTGCATGCAGCAAGCTAGAGGTGACAGCAAAACTAAGGTGCTGGCGACTAAAGAGTTGGATCATCCTCAAAAATCAGGCATTGCCACAGTGGATGCCTCGGTTAATGACGCTCTTCATCAGCGCATTTTGTCAAAAGCCTCTGAGCCATTGGCGGTGATGGCCGACCTGCAACGTCAATTTGGTTTACGGCAACGAGAGGCTGCGCTGTTAGACAGTGCTAAAGCACTCGGTGATGCGATGAATCATGGGAATATATGCGTTTCTAGAGGCACTAAAGGTGGGCAACCACGGGAAGTAGCATGCAATAAAGAGGGGAAATATCAAGCGCTTCAATGAGGAGCACAGCACCAAGCACAAACAGGGCATGACAACCTTGTTCCAGTCACTATGAGTATAAAATCATTTCAGTCGTGGGCATGGCGCGAGCATCAACGTATCGATCCAACCTATAAAACCCACGGTGAGCGAAAGCACTTTGCTTGTGAGTATTATCTGGCATTAACTCGCGTATTGCCGCCAGTGAAGGCAGGTGTTGCTCATGGTAAGGCGCACCATGAGTACATGGCCTCGCAACTCAACATCTTACTTCAACAAGCGCGAGAGTTAGATAAAGAGGCTCGTATGACCATCTCCAAATCATTGGGTCATCATCGAGTTAACATCACTTCAGCGTACCTTGGCTAAAAAGGCATGCCATAAGCCTGCATCAAAGTGCTGTTAAGAGAGAATAATAGAATAAAGCTGTGTGATGACTTAGGCCCTCAATAGTATTGAGGGCCTTTTTTTTACTACTATAGTGATTATAGATTAGCGTTACGATTGCTAATAAATTTAATCTTTTCTACTTACATTTAAATGTGCAATAAAAAAGCCTTTAGAATCAATGTGATGCAATGGGTTTCCCATAAAACCCAAAAAATGCGTAAAAAAGAACTTTACATTAACCCAGTTGTCAGTCATTATAACCCCATCAACTTAACCCGTGGAGATTAAAGATGGCTAGAACAAGACACATTCAGATGCGTATGAGCGAGAGAGCAATTAACGACCAGATGTTGGATATCGTTGAAAAATTTGGCGTTGATGATGGTGATAAAATCATCCTTAACAAAAAAGCAATTGATAGCGCCTTAACTTCTTTAAAAAGAATTTCTCAAAACATGCAAAAGATGTCTCAGAGAGGCGGTTTAGTTCTAGTTAAATCAGGTGATCTTGATATAACCACATATGCACTAGGTTCATTTAATAAAAAATTATCTAACAAAATACACTGATATACGAGGTTAGTTTTGAAAAAAAATAATAAAGAAATAGAAGTTGAAAAATTAAATTTAACTGAAGATGAAAAAATCATTGAAAGAGAGCGTTATGAATTATTTCTTAAAAGTTTAGCTGAGAATAGTTTCTACGCCAAAAGCCCAAACAAAAAGTCATCTCAATTTAATATGACATTTCATAGAAATGATCTAATTGTCATGGATGAGCTAGCAAAAAAATTATCAGTAAAAAGATCAGAGATAATAGGTGCATTAGTTAGTGATTGGGTTGTAAAGCTTTTTTTAGAAATGCCTCAAGTGGACATAATTCCCATATTGAGGCATGTAGAAAAGGAAATATCTGAACATTATGTTCATCATTATGAAGGTAAAACATGGGAGTGGAAACTATCATTTTTACACGAATCGTATGGCTATGTTGAACATGACGAGGCTCAAATAAAAAAATCACTAATCACAAGGAAAGAAAGCAAATGAGTATAGATATCAAGGAGTTGTTCGGAATCTTATCTGAAAGAAAAAAAGAAAAAATGCATGATGATGAGTTACAAACACTCTCGGTTAGGCTTACACCAGAAATTGGCATAATGCTAAAAACATTATCTATGGATAATATTTTAAATTTCCCTATATCGACTACATTTAGAGAGGTTATGTCTAACGAACTTCATGACATTATAATAGAAAAAACAAGTAGTGAAGAAAATCTTTCATCATTAAATGAGCTTATTAATTCAATTAATGACAGAAATGATATTGTAGAAAACGCTAATATAAATAATGCGTTCAATTTAATAAAGTCATCTAAATACTTAGAATATAGAAAAAATGAACTTGACCTTTCTGGATTTTTTGCAAATGATCGAGATGAAGATGGCAATATGAAAAAAGAGGGTTAATGTATTGTTAAATATACGAACTAATAATGGTTCAATTAATATATCAACATCGATTCTAGAAAAAGATAACTACTCAGTACTTAGAAACAACTGCAATGAATTAGCCAGAGTGTTTAATGAGAAAGGCATTAATGGTGATTTCTATGTAGAAACACATAGATACGAAAATTATAAAACGTATATTGATTGGAATGATTTCAGTGTGAAAAAAAATGACGGCACTGTAATAAAAGTAACTTTTAATAGGCATACCTGTACTAGTATGCATGCAGCGTAACAGAGTTCGCTCTTAGAGTGATTAGATTTTTACAAACGCCAGCCTAACCAGGCTGGCGTTTTTTGACGAATCTTATTGCCCCTCAAGAACCTTCTTAATAGCCTCATCCAACTCAGCCTGAACCTCTTTCGATAACCGGCCAAACTCATACGAGAAATTACGACCTGTCACCTTCTTGCGAGCAAACATCCCTTTGCTGTCAAACTCAGCTAGCGAAGTAACAGTAGTCATATCGAGGAATCAAAGCCGAAAGACTGCATTCAGACTCATTGGATGAATTATTTGTAACTATAAAATTCGAGCTTAAGACATAAACCATTGTAATTATTACTTTATTTCATATCACCCTACGATTTCAGGCGTTTCTACTTAAGGGTAAGGCATTGAAATTAAAAGAATAAAAAAGGGATCTAAGTCAAACTCAGCTCCCCATAACTTATCAGCCTAGCTAAAGCTAGGTTTTTTTATGCCCAAATCATGTTCCAAATATAAAAACGACGCGTTTGCGTCGTTTTTGTTCCATAAGGAGTAAAGTTAAGGTTATTGAACTTTTCTCAACACCCCTTTCAACAGCTCAAAGTCATTGGTCAAATCTTCTGAAAGTAGCTCCATTACCGCATGTTTAGCCAAAGGCCCTGGCAGTTCAATATCGCTACCTAAAATCTCATCGACAACCTCTTTAAACTTGGCTGGATGCGCTGTACATAAGAACAATCCCGTTTCACCTTCTTGCAACTGCTCTTGTAGTGAACGGTATGCAATGGCGCCGTGTGGCTCACACAAATAGCCTAAGTCATGTAGCTCTTTAACACTGGCCGCACTTTGCGCGTCTGTCACCGCAGCACTACCTAAGGTATCTAAGCCCCAACCTTTACGCTGGCATAGCTCTTCAATTCGAGGCCAGTTGTTAGGTTGACTCACATCCATTGCATTTGATGTTGTCGCGATCGTTGGCTTAGGCTGCCACTGGCCTGTTTTCAGGTAACGTGGCACTGTGTCGTTGACATTGGTGGCGGCAATAAATCGCTTAATAGGTAATCCAAGCGCTTTTGCTAATAAGCCGGCCGTTAAGTTACCAAAATTACCACTGGGTACTGATATGACTAAGTTCTCTCTCTCGGCTTTGCTCAATTGCGCGGCAGCTTCAAAGTAATAACAGATTTGCGCCATCAAACGACTGATATTAATTGAGTTTGCAGAGTTAAGACCGATTTCTTGACGTAAAGCTTCATCATCAAACGCTTGCTTAACTAGCGCTTGGCAATCATCAAAGTCCCCTTCAATGGCCACTGTATGGATATTTTTACCTAATGTGCAAAATAGTTTCTCTTGTAGAGGGCTGATCTTGCCCTTCGGATACAAGATAACGACATTGATGTTTTCCATGCCATAAAACGCATGCGCTACAGCCGCGCCAGTATCACCTGACGTGGCGGTAAGGATGGTGATTTTGCCACCTTCAGACACAGTAGCCAGTGACTGAGCCATAAAACGACCGCCAAAATCTTTAAATGCCAGTGTTGGCCCATGAAATAGCTCTAACGCATAAGTGCCGTCTTTAACTTGCTTGATCGGAGCTGGAAATTGAAAGGCCGACTCGACCATTTGCGTCACTTGAGTCTTGGTGAGTTCATCACCTATCAATGCTGAAAGTATTTTACTGCTTCGAGTAATAAAATCTTCTTCAAGTAGCTGATCAATATTATCCAGTTGTGGAATATCGGTTGGGAAAAACAGCCCTTGATTACGACCTAAACCTTGGCGAACCGCTTGTCCAAAAGAGACTTGTTCGTCATTTTCTTTGATATTGTACAGCTTCATAATTTACTTCCTGTTCCCTTCGAGCCCTGCTTATCTATTTGGCAGATGTGCACGAATCCTTCGTCATTTTGTACATAATTTGCTTCAAGCCAGGCTTTAACTCGCGTAGCCACCTCTAAACTATCACAGATAGTGAACATTGTGGGTCCACTGCCAGAAATTCCTGAGGTCAAAGCCCCTGCGGTTAACGCAAACTCACGAGCTTGGGCAAAGCCGGGTAATAGTCGTTGCCGATAAGGTTCGGCGATAACATCTTTAATCATTTTCGCCGCCAACTCAGATTGCCCTGAGTAGCTGGCATGAATAAACCCTGCAAGGTGTCTGCCGTGGGCAATAATATCTTGTCTACGGTATTGAGCTGGCAATATTTCACGAGCGGCGGCCGTTGAGACCGTTATGCCTGGATAAGCCATCACCCAGTACCAATTGTCAAAGCTTGGCACTTCTTGACTAATGATACCTAGCTCTTCCACCATTAATTGCACGCCACCTAAGTAGCAAGGTGCTACATTGTCATAATGCACTCCGCCCGAGATTTCACCTTCCATCTCCCCCATAAGTGCCAATAGCTCTGTGGGGTTTAATGGCTGTTCATGAAATTGATTTAATGCATCCAAAGCGGCAACAATCGAACAGGCACTCGAGCCTAATCCGGAACCAATAGGCATGTTCTTTTCTAGTGTCATTTCTAGGTTACGCATAGGTAAACCTTTACTCGACACCTCTCTGGCAAACACTTGCCAGCAGCGGTACACAATATTTTGTTTTGCATCCGCAGGTAGCTTACTCACAAAACTACCTGCGGTTTTTAAATTAAACTCTGTATCACCTAAAGCGACCATCACTCGGTCACCGAGTAATGTCCCATCCACAGGAGATACGGCGGCACCAAGTACATCAAAGCCAACACTCACATTACCTATGGATGCAGGGGCATAAACGCAAACACTCTCTTTCATGCTTAGCTCCCTAACTTCCAGCCTAATGTACGCATCACATCAGAGAATACGCCTGCAGCCGTCACCTCTGTACCCGCACCATAACCACGCATAACCAATGGAATAGGTTGGTAGTAGCGGCTATAAAATGCCAGCGCATTTTCACCATCTTTCACTTTATATAGAGGATCGTCTTCATCTACAGCTGCAATAGTCACTCGGCATTTACCCTCCGCAATTTCGCCTACATAGCGTAGTACTTTCCCTTCTTTGGCTGCGGTTTGTGACAACTCAGTGAAATAGGCATCCGCTTCGGGTAGTCGTGCAACAAATTCATCAATTGAACCCGAATCATCAAAGCCAGGTGGTAGAGCTTGATCCACAACCACATCTTCTAGCTCAATGGACATCCCCGTTTCACGGGCAAGAATTAGGAGTTTACGGGCCACATCCATACCGGATAAATCGTCTCTAGGATCTGGCTCTGTAAAGCCGTTTTCCATGGCGACTTTCGTCGCTTCACTCAAGGTCATACCTTCATCTAACTTACCAAAGATGAAAGAAAGTGAACCGGACAAAATACCATTGAATTTAACCAGTTCATCCCCTGCACTAATCAGGTTTTGCAGGTTTTCTATTACGGGTAGACCCGCTCCTACTGTAGTTTCATACATCAATTTACGACGCGATGAGCGTGCCACCTGACGCAATTGATGATAGTAAGACATGCTGGCTGTGTTGGCTTTTTTGTTTGGTGTCACCACATGGAAGCCCGCTTGCAAAAATTCAGCGTATTGACTTGCAACATGTTCACTTGATGTACAGTCCACCAGTACAGGATTGATAATATGATTACGTTGCACCATAGCGCTCACAGATTCCAAGCTAAACGCTTCACTGGCATCACTCATACGATCACGCCACTGTTCCAGCTTTAGTCCTTCACCATCAAGGAGCATACCTTGGCTATTGGCGAGCGCACACACTCGAATCACAATGCCTTTTTTGGCTAACTTCTGTTGCTGACGAGCCACCTGATCCACCAGTTCACCACCGACACCGCCAACACCAACAACAAACAGATCAAGAAACTGTTTCGAGTTAA
Organism: Vibrio rarus; assembly: GCF_024347075.1. Taxonomy (NCBI): domain Bacteria; kingdom Pseudomonadati; phylum Pseudomonadota; class Gammaproteobacteria; order Vibrionales; family Vibrionaceae; genus Vibrio; species Vibrio rarus. Next base: position 429,805 of record NZ_AP024900.1, on the reverse strand, counting down.
ATAGATTCTCATGACACGCTTTAATGGCTTTTGCTACTTTATCTTCTGGTATCACTGCCGAAATCGCGCGTTCAGAAGATCCTTGGGCAATCGCCACGATATTTACATTCACTTGCGTAAGTGAGGTAAAGAACTTTGACGCCACTCCGCGAGACGTGCGCATACCATCTCCCACTAGTGTCAAAATGGCTACGTTATCAATAAAGTCAACCGGCTCTAATAAACTCTCTTTAAGCTCTAACTCAAAGGCCTCTTCTAGTACCTCTTTGGCACGCAGACGATCCGCCGCTTCAATACAAAAGCTAATACTGTATTCAGAAGAAGACTGTGTAATAAGGACAATAGAAATCCCAGCAGAAGACATAGCGCCAAACACTCGGCTAGCCATACCTACCATGCCCTTCATTCCAGGGCCTGATACATTGACCATGGTGAGCTCATTAAGGGTCGTAATCCCCTTAATCGCTAGGTTATCTTCGCCAGTATCTAGGCCAATTAATGTCCCTGCCCCTTGTGGGTTAAAACTGTTTTTAATTAAACAAGGAATATTATATTGGGCAATAGGCGCAATGGTTTTCGGATGAAGCACCGATGCACCAAAGTAAGAAAGCTCCATCGCTTCTTGATAGCTAAGAGATTTTAATAAACGAGCGTCTTCAACCAAACGAGGGTCACAGTTGTACACGCCATCCACATCAGTCCAAATCTCACAGCAATCTGCACGTAGGCAAGCAGCAAGCACTGCGGCTGAGTAGTCAGAACCATTACGACCCAATGTCACCAATTCACCCTTTGCATTACCGGCAGTAAAGCCTGGCATTAAATGCACTTCATCTTTAGGTAAAGGGGACTGCACAAAGTTTTGTGTGGAAACATCCACATCAACCATAGCTTCTAGGTAATCACCTTTAGCAAATAGATATTGAACAGGATCAATCAGCCCCGCGGCCTGACCTTTGGCTTGCAATACCGCTTTCATCAAGCGAATAGATACTTTTTCACCCTTACTGATGATGCGAGCATTCACATTGTTAGGGCACATTCCTAGTAGTTGTATTCCTTGTACAAACTCAACTAGATTGGCTAACGACTCTTCCACTTGCGCATCAAATTCATCCAAGTTTATGTTAGGAAGCACTTGCTTGATGTTGTGTGATAATTCATTGAAAGAGTGGCGTAACTCCTTAATTTGAAGGTCCGCACCTTGTTTCTCAAGAGCTGCATCGATAATTGCGACAAGCTTATTGGTTGTTTTACCTGGGGCGGACAACACAACAGCCAACTCTTCCTGATCCGCATTATTTGCAATGATATTCGCTGCTCGCAGAAACCTATCTGCATCCGCTAGCGAAGAGCCTCCAAATTTTAATACTCGCATTCCATTCTCCATGAGCTAAAAATTGTAATAAAAAAAGGCCTGTATCTGGTGAGATACAGGCCTTTTTTGTAAAATGTTTCTTTCAGCAGCCTGCCCCAACACTAATGGTGCTGGTAATAATCGTTGTGGTAATCAGGCTACGTGTATTCATTCGGTTTGCATTACTATCTATTTTTTATCTGTCTATATATATCTACCTATTTTAAGTTAATTCGTCAACGATAAATTAACAATTAAACCAAATTTTCATATTTAGCTCTCATTGAAATGAAAGTAAACTCATAACAGGTTGAAGGGTAAGGATAAAAAATCTCGACCACTTATCTTTAACAGAAAAGAGACCTTGGAATGGAAAATGTTGATTTCTCCTACCATAATTAGGATTCTTCAATGGATTGAGATGAGGCAAAATGCGATTACACTTTCGTCAAACTATGTTGCTCACTCTTTCTATTATCTTACTGCTTTGTGCATCGCAAGTGCATGGTGCCAATGGTGTCTCCAGCGATCTCTCCCCTCAAGCATCGACCATTGCGCTCAACTCCCACTCTCCTCATCGGTTTTTTATGTCTGCTGACTCAAGCCTTGGGGAAACGTTTGACGAATGGAAAATGGATACTGGATACGCTTATTCCGTTCTCGAAAATATCGACCTCTATATAGCTACTCGCATCTCAAACTCTTCAGAAGAGCAAGGAAGTCGCGGTTTTCTCAGTGGTGTTAATTATAAATTTAACCATAAAATTTCACTCAACAGCGCTATTTATGCCAGCCCTGATTTTAAAGCAGAAAGCCTCACAAACTCTGTTGGTGCCGAAGTATCAGGGAAATATATGCTGACAGACAGTTTAAACCTAAAAGCCACCATCGATTATGAAGATTGGCAGAGCGCAATCGAAGTTAAACTCGGTTTTAGTTTTTAACGTCACTGCCACATTTAAAAAAAGTGGCTCTTTTCAGCCTTTCCACGCTTGCATAGTTTTTCATCCACCCCAACAAAAATTGAGCTTCATCACGTATTTTCGTTACCTTTTCAACAGATTGTTAAAATTAACGATTGATTTAAATCAACAAAGTAAAATAAATTAACAACAAGCGATTGTTAGCAAGCTGTTAAGTAGGTATGATGCGCACTTAATTTGGCTAAGAATGAAAGATACTCACGGATTCAAGTTATCTTTATATTTCCAGGGAGGGGAGCATCAAGGTTGATACGGCTTATGATCAAATAAGCACAAAATGATTACCTTAATGTTATTTTTTGCCTAAGATTTAATATATATAGAACCCATTACACACAGTTTAGGTATAGCCAATGCAAACCCCTAACATTCTTATCGTTGAAGACGAACAAGTTACACGTAGCACTCTTAAGAGCATTTTTGAAGCGGAAGGATACAGCGTATTCGAAGCAACTGATGGTGACTCAATGCATCAGATCATTTCAGAAAACTCTGTCAACTTGGTGATAATGGACATCAACCTTCCAGGTAAAAATGGTCTACTTTTAGCTCGTGAACTCAGAGAGCAAGCAAACGTAGCTTTGATGTTCTTAACCGGCCGTGATAACGAAGTTGATAAAATTTTAGGTCTTGAAATCGGTGCTGATGATTACATCACCAAACCTTTCAACCCTCGCGAATTAACTATTCGTGCACGTAACCTACTTTCTCGCTCAATGAGCGTAAATAAAGAAGGCGAAGAAACTAAGAACGTTGAAAAATACACATTCAACGGCTGGGTTTTGGATATTAATAGCCGCTCATTGATCAATCCAAATGGCGAAGGCTATAAATTGCCTCGCTCAGAGTTTCGTGCCCTACTTCACTTCTGTGAAAATTCAGGCAAAATCCAAACTCGTGCTGAATTGCTGAAGAAAATGACAGGACGTGAGCTTAAGCCTCATGACCGTACTGTTGATGTGACTATTCGTCGTATTCGCAAACATTTTGAGTCTGTTGCAGGTACACCAGAAATCATTGCCACTATCCATGGTGAAGGTTACCGTTTTTGTGGTGATTTAGACGCTTAATCTATCCCGCATACAGCAGAAAATAAAAAACCCAGTGTTGAACTGGGTTTTTTTATGTCATCTGTTTTTATATCAACCACACTAAGTAAGTGGTCAGAAATAGCGCAGGAAAAATGCTCAAAAACAAGGCCGGATTTTTCGATAAGTCTTTATTCTACAATCAAAAATTCTAACGCAGTTATCGAGTATTTTAACACGCTAGAATGGCCCGTTATTTAATACGATTGGCATTACTATTAATGAACGATATCAATCTTAATGGACTTTTCTACTAACCATATATTTTGTGTGTCACTTTTAAGCTCAATCGCAACATCAGCGACAGAAAGCGCCCCCTCAAAATGGTCGTCTTGTTTGAAGGATATTTTCCACTGCCCCTCATTCACCGCTTCCACATCAAAAGCATCTTTGGCCACTTTCAGGATTTCACTATCATGTCTAATCCAAATAGAAGCGACGGCTAAATCAGATGGAATGGCCTTATCTGAGGTTAGAATCAAAGTCCCCTGTAAAGGCATTAGATGCGTCTGATCAAACGTGGGCATTTTGTTACCCCATACATTAGACTCTAATGTTACTGTCGTTTGCTCTACTTCTGTTGTGGCCTGTGCTTTTTCCCACGGAACATCACTGCCAGTCATAGCGCAGCCAAACAACAATATAGAACCAAGTAATGTGGCTCCAAGTACTTTAATTTTCATAGAACACTCCTATTCACAAATCATTGTCGGTACAACGATTAATGCCCCTATTATTTATCAAACTCTCGCTCAATCCAATCAATAAGAATCTCAATATCGCTGTTATAGCTATTTTTTATTTCATCAATCCAGTCATTAATGTTTTCCCACCAAGCGGGTAACTCCGGAGATTGAGCTTGCTGCGCGACAACTTGAATATGCTTAAGACCCACAGAACCTGCCGCACCTTTAATCTTGTGCGCCTCAGAGACAATAGATTTTTGATCTTTCGCCGCTAGGTTGGAATCAAGAATTGCCACATACCCTGGCATCATTTCTTTAAATAACTGCACGCTGTCCAATACTGGCTTTTTACCAACAATATCAATATATGAGCGCAACATCTCTTTATCGATGAGCTCATCTAAACACACTTCATCCGTACTTTGCTCTTCTAATACCGCCTTGGTGGCATGCGTTTTTTCATCAACGATCTGATCGTCTAGATAGCACAGTTTATTCAATACTTTCTTCAGTGCTTTAGCCGATAACGGTTTGCTAATAGCGTCCTGCATACCCGCTTCTTTATAGGCGGTCTTATCTTTTACTAGGTTAGCAGTGAGGGCAACAATTGGCGGCAAATTGGTGTAACGGCTTTGCAGCTCTTTGGCAATATCAAAACCTGTCATGTCGGGGAGTTGGATGTCGAGTAGCACCAAATCATAATCGGTCGGTTCAAACGTACTTAACGCTTCTTTACCCGTCATCGCCACATCAACCGTGTGTCCAAAGCTAGTAATCAGAGAACTTGCTACGGTAATATTCAGTTCGATATCTTCAATCATAAAAATAGACAGTGGACGTTGTAGCGATGGTTGCTCATCGATGACCTCTATAGCACCTGCCCCCACGGGTACGGTAATATCCACATAGAAGGTACTACCGTGTCCTAACTCACTGGTGGCATAAAGTTCGCCTCCCATTTTTCGCACTAAAGATTGCGACACAGCTAGACCGATACCAGTACCGACGGCATGTAGGTGGCCCTGTTCTGATTTCACCTGATAATACATGGCAAAAATCTTCTCCAGTTCAGATTCTGGGATTCCCACCCCTGTATCTTCTATTTCAAAGCGAATGGCCACGTTATTATCTTCTACAGGTTCCACACTGACGTTAACAAATACGCCACCGTCACTGGTAAATTTTATTGCGTTACTAATTAGGTTCCACAGTACTTGGCGCAACCGAGTCGCGTCCACGATAACGCTCTCCGGCATATCCGTCAGGCGTTCCAACTCAAATCTTAAACTTTTCTGCTCTGCCATTAACCGCGATAAGCTGTCCAACTCAACCACAAAATCGTTAAAATTCAACTCTGACGGCACAAGCTCAAGTTTATTACGGTCAAACTTATCAATATCGATAATATCGTTAAAAATATGCCCTAAGGTAATGGCACTCACATTAATGGTTTGCAGGTATTGGCGCTGTTCTTTATCTAAGCTCGTACCAAGGAGCATTCGACTCAACCCCACGATTCCATTCAGTGGTGTACGTAATTCATGACTAATGGTAGAGATAAAGGTGGTCTTATCTCGACTGGCTTTTTCTAATGACTTTTCATTTAGCTTACGTTCGGTAATATCTCGCCCAAACCCCACTAGCCCTAAATGTTGCCCTTCTTTATTAAAGAATGGCACTTTACGCAACTCAAAGTACGCCTTTCGCCCATCAGGGTACTCAAGCCATTGTTCATAAATAAGTTCTTCTTTATTTTCAAATACAACCAGATCCGTTTCTACAATTTGCTGTGCGACTTCCTTTTTATAGACTTGCCAAGGTGTTAACCCCACCAGTTCCCCTTCTTTCTTACCGGTTAGTATTTCCACCGCTTGGTTACACCCAGAAAACACACCATCAGCGGTTCGGTAGTAAAATAAGTCGGGGCAAGCATCAATAAATGAGCGTAGCAAGGCGGTTCTTTCCGACAAGGCAATTTGCGTAACCTCTCGTTGAATCACTTCATGCTCAAGATCGACCATGGCTTGCTCTCGGGATTCTTCCGCGGCAAGGCGCTCTTTCATTTCTAAATTGAGTTGCTGTATATTTTGTTTTAGCTTGCTGTTTAAATCTAAATCTCGCTCACGCATGTCACTAAGTTTGGAGACCAATTTAGATAAACGTCGCCGTGACTCTTCAAGTTGCTCCACCACAATAGAAATAAAATAGACGGCACAAGGGGTCATGATTAAGCCAAAGGCTAGTGAGCGAAGCATGTGCTTATATTCAAAGGTCTCCCCTAACACCCAACTTATGCCCATTTGCACCATAAGAGCTAAGGTAATAAGGGCTAAAGCAAGGAGAAATGAGAATCGGAAGATCCCAAGTCTTACTAAGAGATCCACATAATATTGAGAGTAGGTTTTCAGCTGTTTCATTAAGCAGTCCGGTTACAAGGGCTGCGCTTAGTTTATCTTGCCTTACACTAAAAGTAAGTAAGACAAGAGTGTAATTTAGAGGTGAGCGTCGTCATTAGAGGCGCTACAGGTTACGATTGATTAAGGATCGGCTGGGTAAAGATAAACGGTTGTTGAATAAGAGAGCCTTGCGCCCCTTCTTTCGCCAATCTACGACCAATTTCTGTCATGCCTAACCAGCGGTTTTCACACCATAATGGTGATAGTAAGGTAGGCCTACGAGCCGCGGATGAGACGCGATGATATACCACCTCTGGTGGTGTCATACGAATCAAATGTGAGGCGATATCCACATATTCCTCTAACTCTAGTGTTTCCAGCTTTCCTGCTTTCCACGCTTTAGCCATAGTGCTCCCTTCGACAATATGCAGACTGTGTAGCTTTATACCGTCAGTACCTACCTGTAACACCTTTTGTAATGTTTCGATATTATCTTGCTTGGTTTCTTTTGGTAAGCCAACAATCAGATGAGTACAGACTTTAATGCCGTGTTGACGTGCTTTACGAGTGATGTCGGCATAACATTCAAAATCATGACCACGGTTAATGCGTTTCAAAGTCTGATTGTTGGCGGTTTGCAACCCCAACTCAAGCCAGATTTCATACCCTTTTTGCTTATATTCCACCAGCAAGTCCATCACTGCATCCGGCACACAGTCAGGGCGAGTGCCCACACAAAGCCCCACTATATCCGTAGACTCTAAAGCATCTTCATACATGCTTCTTAAAGCTTGTACTTCAGCAAAAGTATTCGTGTAGGCCTGAAAGTATGCGAAATATTTCTTCGCTCTTTTTACTTCTTTAGAACGATGACTTAATTGAACTTGTATGGCTTGAGCTTGTGTTGTTTCATCGACAAAAGATGACACATTACAAAAAGTGCAACCACCACGCCCAATAGTACCGTCACGATTTGGGCAACTAAACCCACCATGTAACGTTAATTTGTGTACCTTTTCACCATAGCGACGCTGAAGATCTTGCCCTAAGGTGTTAACTAGTTCGTGTAGTTGCATTGGAATCGTAACCTATGAAATTGTTATACGGTTGACAGCCTGTCGTGAAACTAAATTACATCCCTATATTCTATATATGAACGGGTCGCGCATTTTAACACCGCAATTTCTTATATCGAAGGGGATTTTTCACACTAAATATTCATCCTATATAATGCATGTGCATAGAAACGCAATAAAGCTACCTAAATACAACTCGTACCTGTTCAGAAAAAATCCATTTTGGTGCAACTTTAGTTGGAATTAAGCTAGACAAAATTGTAGGATAGTTACAACTATTGCCTAAATTAGATCCAGTTATAGTGCTCAATTTAGACTAATAGTCGGTCATATTCCTACCCTACCTCTATAAGGCTCTAAGAATCAGAAGCTAAATACTGGAAATGACCAAGGAATGTTTTTCTCGCAACTTTTTCAGCGAGAGACTGAATGGATGCAGGCTAATACACACATTAGCCCTATATTAAGACAATTATAAGGAATGGCATGGGATGACTCCCACTGTCGCATTAGATTGGAAGGATTTACCTATGTTGGATAGAGAGCAAACGGCCCAAGGTTTATATACTCCTGAATTGGAGCATGATGCTTGTGGTATCGGTTTTGTTGCACACCTTAAAAACCGAAAATCTCATCGGGTAGTAACTCAAGCTCTGGATATGCTTGCTCGTATGGAGCACCGTGGCGGTCAAGGCTGCGATCCATGTTCAGGTGATGGCGCAGGTATCCTGTTGCAAAAACCCCATGAGTTCTTATTAGAAGAGACAGTTAAACTTGGCATTCGCCTGCCTTCTTTTGAAAAGTACGGTGTTGGTGTGGTGTTGTTTCCTCGTGATGAATATAAACGAGCACAGTGCCGCGATATACTAGAGCGTAACGCACAGCGACTTGACCTTGAAGTATTAGGTTATCGTGTATTGCCTACAGACAACTCAATGCTGGGTGCCGACCCATTGAGCACTGAGCCTCAATTCGAGCATGTCTTTATTACTGGTGGCGCAAGCACAACACCAGAAGAACTAGAAAGAAAACTGTACGTACTACGTAACTACACTGTACGCGTTTGCCTTGAAAGCGTTTCTAACATTGGTGATGACTTCTATATTAACTCTTTGTCTTATAAGACTTTGGTTTATAAAGGTCAGCTAACCACAGAGCAAGTACCTCAATACTTCCTCGACCTACAAAATCCAACGATGGTGACGGCGCTAGCTTTAGTTCACTCTCGTTTCTCAACCAACACCTTCCCAAGATGGCGTTTGGCTCAGCCTTTCCGTTATATTGCGCACAACGGTGAAATTAACACGGTTCGCGGTAACTTAAACTGGATGAAAGCTCGTGAAGCGATCCTAGAGTCTGACCTATTCAGCCAAGCTGAAATCGACATGCTGTTGCCAATCTGTCAAGAAGGTGGCTCGGATTCATCGAACTTTGATATGGCATTAGAGCTTCTTGTGCTCTCTGGCCGTACTCTGCCACATGCTCTTATGATGTTAATTCCAGAAGCATGGCAAGAAAATAAAAACATGGATCCTAAGCGTCGTGCGTTCTACCAATACCACGCTAACATCATGGAACCTTGGGATGGCCCAGCGTCAGTCTGCTTTACCGATGGTGTACAAGTAGGGGCAACGTTGGACCGTAACGGTCTTCGTCCATCACGTTATACCGTGACCAAAGACAATTTCTTAGTCATGGCATCAGAATCTGGTGTGGTTGAAATTGAACCAGAAAACGTTGAGTTCCGTGGCCGTCTGCAACCTGGACGTATCTTTGTTGCCGACCTAGAGCAAGGCCGAATTATCTCTGATGAAGAAGTCAAAGATTCTATCGCTAACGCACAGCCATACGAAACTTGGGTTGAAGAAAACCTGCTCAGTTTGAAAAAACTGCCCGATGCAGAGAATGAATTTAACCAACCATCTCCTGAGCGCTTGCTACACAAACAACAGTCGTTTGGTGTTAGCTCAGAAGAAGTCAATGAAATTATTGTACCTATGGCAAAAGATGGCAAAGAGCCACTTTCTGCAATGGGTGCCGATTGGCCTCTCGCCATTCTGTCTCATCAATCTCAACATCTATCGAACTACTTTAAACAGTTGTTTGCTCAGGTAACTAACCCGCCAATCGATCCAATTCGTGAACGCATGGTGATGTCTCTGAATACTTACCTTGGTAAAGACCATAACCTGTTAACAGAAACCCCTGAACACTGTCAAAAAGTAGAGCTAGAATCTCCGGTTCTTTCTAACTCTGAACTTGAGAAGCTTCGTGCTATCGATAACGAGCACTTACAATCTAAGACGCTTGATATTGTATTCCAAGCCAGTGAAGACAAAGGAAAACTAGAACGTGCACTAAAGCGTATCTGCCAATATGCCGAAGATGCCGTCGTAGATGGTTACTCCATCATTCTTCTTACTGACCGTGCAGTAAACTCTAACCACGCAGCAATACCTGCGATGCTTGCAGTCGGTGCGGTACACCACCACTTAATCCGTAAAGGGTTACGTGCTAAGTGTGACATTGTGGTTGAAACTGGTGACGCTCGCGAAACCCACCACTTTGCAACTCTCATCGGCTATGGTGCCAATGCAATCAACCCTTACCTAGTTATCGAAACTATGGTGGAATTGCAACGCACTAAGAAGCTTGACCCTGAAGCGAGCATCAAAGCGCTGTTTGAAAACTACCGTAAAGGTGTCAATGGCGGCCTACTGAAGATCTTCTCAAAAATGGGCATTTCAACACTGCAGTCATACCATGGTGCGCAAATCTTTGAAGCCCTCGGTGTTAGCAAGTCAGTGGTTGATAAGTACTTCACTGGGACCGTTTCTCGTATTCAAGGCCTCACCATTGATGATATCGCTAAAGAAGTCATGGTGCGTCACCGTATTGGTTACCCAACCCGCGAGATCCCAGTTCAATTATTGGATGTAGGTGGTGTTTATCAGTGGAAACAACGCGGTGAAAAACACCTGTTTAACCCTGAAACTATTTCCCTATTGCAACAGTCAACACGCAACAAAGACTTTGACCAATTTAAGCAATACACCAGCGCAGTAGATAGCCAAGGTGATAATGCGGCAACGTTACGTAGCCAGTTAGACTTTGTGAAAAATCCTGCAGGCTCTATTCCACTAGAAGAAGTAGAACCTATCGAGAGCATCCTAAAGCGTTTTGCTACTGGTGCTATGTCATTTGGTTCTATCTCTTACGAGGCACACTCAACACTTGCTGTTGCGATGAACCGCATTGGCGCGAAATCAAACTCAGGTGAAGGTGGTGAAGATCCAACTCGCTTTGAACGCAAAGAAAATGGCGACTGGGAACGTTCTGCAATCAAACAGGTTGCATCAGGACGCTTCGGTGTTACCTCTTACTACCTAACGAACTCTGAAGAGATTCAGATTAAGATGGCGCAAGGTGCGAAGCCTGGTGAAGGTGGGCAGTTACCTGGTGATAAAGTGGATGACTGGATCGGTGCCACTCGCCACTCCACTCCAGGAGTTGGCCTAATTTCGCCACCGCCTCACCACGATATTTACTCAATCGAAGATTTGGCTCAGTTGATCTACGATTTGAAAAATGCCAACCGTGCTGGACGCGTTAACGTGAAACTCGTATCGGAAGCGGGCGTCGGCACTATCGCATCGGGCGTAGCAAAAGCGAAAGCAGATGTTGTGCTTATTGCAGGCTTTGATGGCGGTACAGGGGCATCGCCTATGTCTTCAATTCGCCATACGGGTTTGCCGTGGGAACTCGGTCTTGCTGAAACTCACCAAACACTACTGAAAAACGGTCTACGTAACCGTATCGTTGTTCAGTCTGATGGTCAGATGAAAACACCTCGTGACCTTGCAGTAGCCACGTTATTGGGTGCTGAAGAATGGGGCGTAGCTACCGCAGCACTTGTGGTTGAAGGTTGTATCATGATGCGTAAGTGTCATAAAAACACCTGTCCTGTTGGTATCGCAACGCAAAACAAAACTCTGCGTGAACGTTTTGATGGTCGCGTAGACGACGTTGTTACCTTCTTCCAATACATGGCTGAAGGTCTACGTGAAATCATGGCAGAGCTTGGCTTCCGTACTATCCAAGAGATGGTCGGTCAGTCACACAAACTAAAAGTGCGTGAAGATATTGCTCACTGGAAATACAAAAATCTCGATCTAACACCTGTTCTACATGTAGAACCTGCTCGTGCAGAAGATGGCATTTATAATCAGATTGAGCAAAACCATAATCTGGAAGAAGTTCTTGACCGCAAACTTATTCAAGCTGCCATTCCTGCTCTTGAAAAAGGCACTGCTGTAGAGGCTGAGTTCCCAATTATTAACACGGATCGAAGCGTAGGCACCATGTTGTCCAACGAAATTTCGAAAGTGTATAAAGACCAAGGTCTTCCGCAGCCGATGAACGTTAAATTCAACGGTAGCGCAGGTCAGTCTTTTGGTGCATTCCTTGCTAAAGGCGTTAAGTTTGAAGTCGAAGGTGATGCTAACGATTACTGGGGTAAAGGCTTATCTGGCGGTACCTTAGTACTGTACCCAGATGTTAACTCTAATATTGTGCCTGAAGACAACATCGTTGTTGGTAACGTTTGTTTCTATGGTGCGACCTCTGGTGAGTCTTTCATTCGTGGCCTTGCGGGCGAGCGCTTCTGTGTTCGTAACTCTGGCGCCAAAGTAGTGGTTGAAGGTATCGGTGACCACGGTTGTGAATACATGACTGGTGGTGCGGCTATTATCCTTGGCTCTACAGGTCGCAACTTTGCCGCCGGCATGAGTGGCGGTGTGGCTTATGTATGGGACAAAAATGGTGACTTTGAAAGCAAGCTCAATGCTGAGCTAGTGGATCTCGATCCAATCGAAGCAGAAGATAAAGCTCTACTGGAAGAAATGCTAACTAAACATGTTCAATTCACAGGAAGTGAGGTTGCTAAGTCGTTCCTTGATAACTTTGAAGTGAGCTTGCAGTCGATGGTGAAAGTGATGCCACGAGACTACAAAGCTGTTCTACAAAAGAATAAGGAACAAGCACAGCAACAAACCGAAGCGGAGGCAGTTTAATCATGGGTAAGCCTACTGGATTTATGGAGCATGGTCGCGAGCTACCACAAAAACGTGACCCGTCTGTTCGTATTGAAGACAACAAAGAGTTTGTCCTCAACGAAGAGTTTGGTGAAAAAATCAATACTCAAGCATCACGCTGTATGGACTGTGGCGTTCCTTTCTGCCACAGCGGTTGCCCAATTGGCAACATCATTCCTGAGTTTAATGATGCGGTTTACCGTGACAGCTGGGAAGAAGCGTGGAACATTCTAAGTTCCACCAACAACTTCCCTGAGTTTACAGGTCGCGTATGCCCTTCTCCGTGTGAGTCAGCTTGTGTACTGGGTATCAATCAAGACCCTATTACTATCTGTAATATCGAGAAGACTATCGTTGAACGAGCGTATAAAGAAGGCTATGCCAAGCCTAAAAAACCACGCTCTCGTTCAGGAAAAAGCATTGCTATCATCGGCAGTGGTCCTGCTGGTCTTTCCGCGGCAGAGCAACTCAATAGTGCCGGGCACTGTGTGACTGTTTTTGAGCGTGATGAAAAAGTCGGTGGCCTACTGCGTTTTGGTATTCCTGACTTTAAACTGGGTATGGACATCATTGACCGTAAAATTAACCTAATGGCGGAAGCTGGGGTTAAATTTGAAGTTAACGCGCACATTGGCGTGGATATCAATGCTCAGCAATTGCGCCAAGATTTTGATGTGGTGTTATTGACTGGTGGCTCGACTGTGCCACGGGATCTTCCTATTCCAGGCCGTGACCTAAAAGGGGTTCATTTTGCTATGGAATTCCTTGGTCAAAACAACCGCCGTGCCAACAATATGGACCTAAAAACGGAAGAGATTCACGTTGCAGGTAAGCATGTGGTTGTTATCGGTGGCGGTGATACTGGCTCTGACTGTGTGGGTACGTCTAACCGCCATAAAGCGGCCAGCATTACTCAGGTTGAAATCATGCCGATTCCACCAGAGAAACGCCCTGCAAACATGCCTTGGCCTCAATACCCAATGATCATGAAAACAACCACTTCTCACGAAGAAGGTTGTGAACGTCATTGGAATATTTTGACTAAAGAGTTCATTGCTAACGATAAAGGCCAAGTAACCGGTCTGCGCATTGCTGACATCGTTTGGCAAGATGCAGCGCCAGGTGAGCGTCCATCGTTTAATGAAGTCCCAGGCAGTGAACGCATCATTGATTGTGATTACGCATTCCTAGCAATGGGCTTTTTACACCCAGAACCTAATGGTGTGCTAGCCCAACTGGATATCCACCTCGATGAGCGCGGTAATGTCGCAGCAAATGGCTTTGAGACTAACCAAAAAGGCATATTTGCCGCAGGTGATATGCGTACCGGTCAATCGTTAGTGGTTCGCTGTATCAACGAAGGTCGTGAATGTGCTATTGCCATTGACCAATACTTAATGCAAAGCTCCAACTTAGAAGCAAAAGCGGATTCATTGATGCTTTCTGAGTAAGACCAATCACTGTAAATAAGTGATTAGAAAAATTCCAATCTTTGGCCAGCCTTACAACGCTGGCCTTTTTTATTCCCCATATCATTCATATACTTACCCTAATTATTCACAACTTGCTTTTTTGTTATATTAACTCTAATTTATATTAATCACAGTAATTAAGTGGTCAGAAATAGCGCAGGAAAAACACTTGAGAACAAGGCGCTATTTTTGAAAAGTTCTACATTTAAAAGTCGCAACGCCGTTATCAAGTGTTTTAACAAGCGAGAATGATCCGTTAATTACTACGATTGGAACTGCATGGCTGGTTTTCCCTTAACGTTCCATGTTACTTACTCCTCCTTTTGTTATTGGGGTTGAGTGATTCGACACGACTCAATATCAACAAATTAGAGAGACATATGCTCAAACCATTGACCCTACTGACCACTGTGACCACAGTGACCTTACTTATCGGTTGCAGTAACGGAGATCAGACAATGCAAGATAGAAGCACTCTGCCCTGCGCAAACAAACCCAACTGTGTCTCCACCCAAGACAGTCGAGAAAAATTTTCACTAGCCCCATATACCCTAACCCCTCTCGCCACTCTAGATGCCATAGAGATAGCGGCCTTGAGTTTAGGTCGTGCTAAAACAGCCGAAAAACAACCCAATTATTTACGCGTTGAATACACCAGCAAGGTATTTCGCTTTGTGGATGATCTGGAACTGCGTATCGAGGGGAATCAGCTTATTGTTCGTTCAGAGTCTCGTACCGGCCACTCTGATTTTGGGGTTAACAGGGAAAGAGCAGACGCATTAAGACGCGCCTTAAAAGAGGCAGGGTTAATCTAGAACTCAACTCTATAAAACTCCTATGCTACAATCTCGCTCTATCTAAATTGCTATATTGATCAGAGCGAGATTTTTCATGAAAGTCGGCATTATCGGTGCGATGGAACAAGAAGTTGCCATCCTAAAACAATCCATCAACCACCTCACCGAAACAAAAAAAGGCGGATGCACTTTTTTCTCCGGTGACATTAATGGCGTCGAAGTCACGCTCCTTCAATCAGGTATTGGCAAAGTGGCTGCATCCGTCGGTACTACATTGCTGATCAGCGACTACACCCCAGATGTCATTATCAACACAGGTTCAGCGGGTGGTTTTGACGCTAGCCTTAACCTTGGTGATGTGATCATCTCAACAGAAGTTCGTCATCATGATGCTGATGTGACTGCATTTGGTTACGAAATTGGGCAAATGGCTAGCCAACCGGCTGCCTTCAAAGCGGATGCTAAACTTATTGCCTTAGCGCAATCAGCGTTGGATAAAATGAGTACGACACATGCGGTACACGGCTTAATTTGTACCGGCGATACTTTTGTGTGCACCCCAGAAGCTCAACAACGTATTCGTAGCAACTTCCCTTCCGTCATCGCCGTCGAAATGGAAGCCTCTGCCATTGCCCAAACTTGCCACCAATTTGAGGTGCCGTTTGTGGTTGTGCGCGCTATCTCCGATGTGGCCGATAAAGAATCTCCAATGAGCTTTGAAGAGTTTTTGCCTTTAGCGGCGAAGAGTTCATCTGAAATGGTACTTAACATGCTGTCATTGGTGAAAACTGCGTAATGAATCTGCTCTACTCTATCGACTTGTTTGGCACTGCTATTTTTGCCATTTCAGGGGTTTTACTGGCAGGTCGATTAAGAATGGACCCATTTGGCGTCATTGTACTGGCTGCAGTGACCGCTATAGGCGGTGGCACTATTCGAGATATGATGCTCGGAGCTACGCCGGTATTCTGGATCAGAAATACCAGTTATATTTGGGTCATTATTATTACCAGTCTCGCGACCATGCTGATTGTAAGACGCCCAAAAAGGATTGCTTGGTATCTACTACCTGTGTGTGATGCCATAGGTTTAGCCGCCTTTGTGGGTATTGGCGTAGAGAAAGCTCTGACCTATCAAGATTCGTATATGATTGCCGTCATGATGGGCGTGTTAACTGGCTGTGGTGGCGGGATCTTACGCGACATTTTAGCTCGCGAGATCCCTATGGTTTTGCGTAGCGAAGTGTACGCTACCGCCTGTATTGTTGGCGGGTGTGTGCATACTGGGTTGCTCTATTTAGGCGTGGCAAACTCCCACGCTTTACTTGGTGGGATCGCAGTAACTTTGTTCATCCGCTTAGCATCCATTCGTTGGCACTTATCTCTGCCCACTTTTGCTCTAATTAATAGACAATAAGATCATCACGCGGCGACTTTTAGAGCTCTTTGCAGCTCTAAAATAGATGAGAAAACAGCGAGACAAACCATTGCTGATGTTGCTCCCACAGCAATTTTGCAGCCATGGTCATGGACATAAAGATCACTAAAGGGCGTATCCATTTTTGCCCTTTAGTCACCACCACTCGGGCTCCTAAACGCGCGCCAGTAAAGCCCCCTACAGCCATCACTAAACCTAACTCCCATACAGGTAATCCTGCGAGTACAAAAAAAGTCAGAGCTGCTATATTTGAAGTGAAATTAAGCACTTTGGTTCTCGCAGTTGCCTCTACTAATGAAAAGTGGCCAATAACGACAAAACAAACCGTAAATATAGATCCGGTACCTGGCCCAAAAAAACCATCATAAAAACCGATGCCACCCCCTATCATCAAAGCAAATAGCGCTTCTGACATGGTTTGCTTACCCGATGACTGTTGAGCTTGTGGAGCCAGTAAGAAGTACATGGATATACTAATGAGTAGCACAGGAATAAGGCTGGTTAAAATACTCGCATCAACATACTGTACTGATTCAGCGCCTATGGCCGCCCCAATAAAGGTACAGACAATCGCCAAACGCATCTGCTTAAGGTTCACTAATCCATTGCGAACAAAATAAAAACTTGCCGAAAAACTGCCAAAAGAACTTTGTAATTTATTGGTAGCAAGAGCCTGTGTTGGAGGCACACCCACCGCTAACAAAGCAGGCAGAGTCAATAGACCGCCGCCCCCCGCCATAGCATCAATAAAACCGGCTAATCCAGCCACAAAAAATAAAAACGTGAGTATCTCAATGCTGACATCCATGTGATGCTAATCCACTAATAAAAACAGCCCCTACAATATCACTGTGACCCAGTTCACAACAGAGGAAAATTTCTCCACACAAGGAATACCATCCTAGTCACTTAGTTGGTTAACACATCAATGCTTAGTGGTAATACTAATAACACTAAGTAAGTGATCAGAAATAGCGCAGGAAAAATGCTCGAAAACAAGGCGGAATTTTTCGATAAGTCGTTATTCTACAATCAAAAATTCTAACGAAGTTATCGAGTATTTTAACAAGCTAGAATGATCAGTTATTTAGTACGATTGGTATAAATTCAGGGCATAAAAAAGCCCGCAAAAGCGGGCAAATGAGGTTGTCTGACGGAGGCTATACCTCCGTCTATTTATTGTTTTTTATCTCAATAATTACGCTAAGCTAGATTTCACTTTAGCGTGCAGTTCTTGAACCGAGATTACACTCGATTTCGCATCTGCGGTATGACCTAAACAAGTGGCAAATGCAGCGTTAAGGGTTGTTGTGTAGTTAACTTTTTCAGCCAACGCACCACGACGCAATACTTTAGAGTCTTCAATAGCCTGACGACCTGCAGCAGTATTCACAATATAGGTGTATTCATTGTTCTTGATACGGTCAAGAATATGAGGACGACCTTCATGTACTTTGTTTACTAGACGAGGGTTGATGCCCGCTTCGCCAAGAATAACCGCTGTACCGTGAGTGGCATCTAAATGGTAACCCAGTTTGATTAGCTTAGAAGCTAGATCAACAACACGCTCTTTATCACCTTCACGAACAGAAAGTAGTGCGCGGCCGCCTTCAGGGTAAACGCTACCACAACCAAGCTCTGCTTTCGCATAAGCTTCAGCAAATGTTGCGCCAACACCCATCACTTCACCAGTAGAGCGCATTTCTGGGCCTAACAGTGGATCAACACCTGGGAACTTGTTAAACGGAAGTACCACTTCTTTTACTGAGTAGTACGGTGGAATGATCTCTTTAGTGAATCCTTGAGATTCTAGAGATTGTCCAGCCATAACACGAGCTGCAATCTTAGCAACTGGCGCACCAGTGGCTTTAGATACAAATGGAACGGTACGTGCTGCACGAGGGTTCACTTCGATTAAGTAAACTTCGTTGTTTTTCACAGCAAACTGAGTATTCATTAGACCACGAACACCTAGCTCAAATGCTAGCTTTTCAACTTGCTCACGCATTACATCTTGGATTTCTTGGCTTAGAGTGTAAGGCGGTAATGAACATGCAGAGTCACCAGAGTGAACGCCCGCTTGCTCAATGTGTTCCATGATGCCGGCAATAACAACACGCTCACCATCACAAATTGCATCAACATCAACTTCTACAGCGTCATCTAGGAAGCTATCAAGTAGTACTGGAGATTCATTTGAAACGCTAACTGCTTCGTTGAAGTAGCGACGTAAGTCTTGCTCATCGTAAACGATTTCCATCGCACGACCACCAAGAACATAAGAAGGACGAACGACTAATGGGAAACCAATTTCACGCGATTTTTCAATCGCCTGTTCCATTGTAGTCACTGTCGCATTCTCAGGCTGTAGAAGACCTAGACGGTCAACAGCAACTTGGAAACGCTCACGGTCTTCGGCACGGTCGATAGCATCAGGGCTAGTACCAATGATAGGTACGCCAGCTGCTTCAAGAGCACGAGCCAATTTAAGTGGTGTTTGACCACCGTATTGTACGATAACACCTTTTGGCTTCTCAACGCGAGCAATCGCTAGTACATCTTCCAGAGTAACTGGTTCGAAGTACAAGCGGTCAGAAGTATCGTAGTCAGTTGAAACTGTCTCAGGGTTACAGTTAACCATGATAGTTTCGTAGCCATCTTCACGTAGTGCTAGAGAGGCGTGTACACAACAGTAGTCAAATTCAATACCTTGACCGATGCGGTTTGGACCGCCACCTAAGATCATGATCTTGTCTTTATCTGTTGGGTTCGCTTCACACTCTTCGTCATAAGATGAGTACATGTAAGCGGTATCTGAAGAGAATTCAGCTGCACAAGTATCAACACGCTTGTAAACAGGGTGAATATCATATTGGTCACGCAGACGACGAATTTCGTTTTCTGCAACACCAAGAATCTTAGATAGACGAGCATCAGCGAAACCTTTACGTTTTAGCTGATTGAGTACGTCTTTATTTAAGCCAGCAAAGCCATTCGCTTTAACTTCTTGCTCAAGTTTAACGATCTCTTCAATTTGCACTAAGAACCAACGGTCAATTTGCGTTAAGTTGAAGATGCCATCAATTGACATGCCCGCACGGAATGCATCAGCAACGTACCAAATACGCTCAGCGCCTGCAGATTTCAGTTCGTAACGGATTTTAGTTAATGCATCTGGAGCATCAAGATCAACCATTTCGTCAAAGCCTGTTGCGCCAACTTCTAGGCCGCGCAGTGCTTTTTGTAGTGACTCTTGTTGGTTACGACCAATCGCCATCACTTCACCCACAGATTTCATCTGTGTAGTTAGACGATCGTTGGCACCAGCAAATTTCTCGAAGTTAAAACGAGGAATTTTAGTCACAACGTAGTCAATTGTTGGTTCAAATGATGCTGGAGTTGCGCCACCTGTGATGTCGTTCATTAGCTCATCAAGAGTAAAGCCAACAGCCAGTTTTGCCGCAATCTTAGCGATTGGGAAACCTGTCGCTTTAGAAGCTAGAGCTGAAGAGCGAGATACACGTGGGTTCATCTCGATGATAACCATACGGCCATCTTTCGGGTTAATACCAAACTGTACGTTTGAACCACCCGTCTCAACACCAATCTCACGCAATACTGCTAGAGAAGCATTACGCATTAGTTGGTATTCTTTATCCGTTAGTGTTTGTGCTGGTGCTACTGTGATTGAGTCGCCAGTATGAATACCCATTGGATCAAAGTTTTCAATAGTACAAACGATGATGCAGTTATCCGCTTTGTCGCGAACCACTTCCATCTCATACTCTTTCCAACCAATTAAAGATTCATCAATTAGAAGCTCATTAGTTGGTGAAAGATCTAGACCACGGCGACAGATCTCTTCAAATTCTTCTTTGTTGTATGCGATACCACCGCCAGTACCACCCATAGTGAATGATGGACGGATGATACAAGGGAAGCCAACCATTTCTAAAACTTTGTAAGCTTCTTCCATTGTCTTAGCCGTGTCCGCAGTTGGACACTCAAGACCGATGTCTTTCATTGCTTTATCAAAACGTGAACGGTCTTCTGCTTTATCAATCGCATCAGCCGTTGCGCCAATCATCTCAACATTAAACTCTTCAAGAACGCCATGTTTCTCAAGTTCTAGAGCACAGTTAAGCGCAGTCTGACCACCCATAGTCGGTAGGACTGCATCAGGACGTTCTTTAGCAATGATGTTACGAACAACTTCCCATTGGATTGGTTCGATGTATGTTGCATCGGCCATCTCAGGGTCAGTCATGATAGTTGCTGGGTTTGAGTTAACTAGAATTACTCGGTAGCCTTCTTCACGAAGTGCTTTACACGCTTGAGCGCCAGAGTAGTCAAACTCACACGCCTGACCGATTACGATCGGGCCAGCACCTAAAATTAGAATGCTTTTTATGTCATTACGTTTTGGCATTTTTCTCTACTCCAACTTACGCTTTATGTTCTTTAATCAGGTCAATGAAATGGTCAAATAGCGGTGCTGCATCGTGCGGACCAGGGCTTGCTTCTGGGTGACCTTGGAAGCTAAATGCTGGTTTATCAGTGCGGTGAATACCTTGCAAAGAACCATCAAATAGCGATTTGTGTGTTGCGCGTAAGTTAGCAGGTAATGTTTCTTCATCAGCTGCGAAACCGTGGTTCTGAGAAGTAATCATAACTACATTACGATCTAAGTCTTTAACCGGGTGGTTAGCACCGTGGTGACCAAACTTCATTTTCACTGTTTTTGCACCAGACGCTAGCGCTAGAATTTGGTGGCCAAGACAGATACCAAAAATTGGTAAGCCTTTCTCTAGGAAAGTTTGTGTTGCTTCGATAGCGTATGTACAAGGCGCTGGATCGCCAGGGCCATTTGATAGGAACACGCCATCAGGATTCATTGCTAATACTTCTTCTGCTGATGTTTCAGCAGGTACAACCGTCAGGCGACAGCCACGGTCAACAAGCATGCGTAGGATGTTACGTTTTGCACCAAAGTCGTAAGCAACAACATGGTACGGAAGCTCTGAATCATCTTTAGCTTCAGGAAGACCACCAGTAAGCGTCCATGAACCTTGTTTCCATTGGTACACTTCTTTAGTCGTCACTTCTTTTGCTAAGTCCATGCCTTTTAGGCCAGGGAAATCTTTTGCTTTAGCAATTGCCAGTGCTTCATCAAGACTGTTACCAGCAAAGATACAACCGTTTTGTGCACCTTTCTCACGTAAAATACGAGTCAATTTACGTGTATCAATGTCAGCAATACCGACAATATTTTGAGATTTAAGGTAATCAGAAAGCGTTTGTTCATTGCGGAAGTTAGAAGCGATAAGAGGAAGATCGCGAATCACAAGGCCTTGAGCATGAATAGAAGTAGACTCTTCATCTTCGGAATTGGTTCCGGTATTGCCTATGTGTGGGTAAGTAAGGGTAACGATTTGTTGAGAATAGGAAGGATCAGTAAGAATTTCTTGGTACCCCGTCATCGAGGTATTAAAAACAACTTCTCCAACGGCAGAGCCTTCAGCTCCAATCGCAACACCGCGGAACACAGTCCCATCTTCTAGGACCAATATTGCTGGCTTATTCAAGACAACCTCCAAACAAATAAATATGCGAAATTAATAAATTAAATTTCAAGTACCTGCCTAACATGAGACAGATCACATTTGCTGAACTCAGACAAATTGGCGGTATTCTAATGACACCGCACAATATTGTCAAATAAATGACCATTTAAAAGTGTTTTTTTACCAAACATAGGCCGTTTGGTATGCGAACCCTTTAAAACTAAAGCTAAATGTTCATTCCAAGTGCTATTTGGCGCTGAATCCATGAGAATAGTTCAAACTCATGGTTCTTTTCGTAAAAAAATAAAATCCAGTAAATAGCAAACGTTAACTCACAAACTTAACCATCAAAAATAACCACCTCACACTAAAATGAAGCACTAGTAACCATAAGTAACAGTTAACTTATGCTTATTGGGCGGAAAACGCCCTGATTAATTTGCATAAAAAAACGCCAGCAAATGCTGGCGTTTTTTTATATATTATTTAAATCAAGAACATCGGTCATGGTATACAAACCAGCAGACTTGCTATCTAACCAGAGAGCGGCTCTCACCGCACCATTAGCAAATGTCATTCTATCAGTGGCCTTATGTGTAATTTCAACACGCTCACCAATGTCTGCAAACATAGCCGTATGTTCACCCACTATATCGCCGGCGCGAATGGTGGCAAAACCAATCTCATCACGAGTACGCTCACCGGTAATGCCTTCACGAGCGTAAACCGCAACGTCAGATAACTCATTACCCATAGCGCCTGCAATGGCTTCACCCATACCAATAGCGGTACCCGATGGGGCATCCACTTTATGTCTATGGTGGGCTTCTACTATTTCGATGTCTGAGTAATCGCCCATTACTTTGGCGGCTTTTTCTAGCAATTTAAAGACTAGATTAACGCCCACACTAAAGTTAGGAGCCATTACTATAGAGACGTCTTGTGCGTATTCATTCAGTTGCTTTTTCTGCGCTTCCGTAAACCCTGTAGTGCCTATAACGATAGATTTACCGTATTTTTTACACAATTCAAGATTTGCTAACGTATTTTCAGGTGCAGTAAAGTCGATAATCACATCAAACTCACTAACCACTTTTTCGAAGTCATCGACGATAGCAACATCCAGTTTACCCTCGCCACTTAACTCTCCGACATCCACACCAATTAAAGAAGATTGAGGACGCTCATTGGCTGCGCCAAGAATGGCCTTGTCCATTAGGTTTGTTGCTTTAACTAAGTTGCGACCCATACGGCCAGCCGCTCCAGTAACTGCTATTCGCACCACTACGCCAGTCTCCATTATAAAAAGCTTAGATTATGTAATGTATCTGAATCACACTTTGGAATCCAGCCAATTAATTATCAAAGTTCAGGTGGTTAATAATCGCATCAATTATAGGGACATTTGCCTCTGGAAAAGCATATTCTTTCAACCGTTCAATCGCGACCCACTCCCCTAGTTGCCCCTCTTTACCATAAGGAGTTCCTGTAAATTGATGGATCATAAAAAAATCAAAACTCAACGCCTTGTCGCTATAGTCAAAATCAAAGCTTTGCAAGATCTCACAACTTAGCTCGCTAATTCCGATCTCTTCAAACAACTCTCTTGCCATAGCATCGCAAGCCAATTCATTTTTTTCTACTTTTCCACCGGGAAACTCCCATAGCCCTCCTTTATGGGCATTATCAGGGCGCTTTGTTATATAAACTTGGCTTTTATCTGAATTAAAGATGATTCCAGCGACAATATGAACTCGTTTCATATGAACTCTCCATAATCAAAAAAAGAGCCGCTAAAGCGACTCTTTTATTTTATTAACTAATATGCGATTGAATAGTTAAGCAATTTTACCATGACACTGTTTGTACTTTTTGCCTGAACCACAAGGGCAAGGTTCATTACGACCTACCTTATTCTCATTACGTACTGGTGTCGGTGCGGTATTGGTAGATTGAGGCTCTTCACCCGCGAGTTGATTCTCAGCTTTTTGGTGCTGAGTTCTAGCAAGTCGCGCTGCGGCTTCTGCTTGAGCTTGACGTTGAGCTTCCATACGTTCAACTTCTTCTTGCTGTTGAACTCGAACTTTACTCAAAATAGAAATCACATCGTGTTTCAAAGTGTCTAATAGACCTTCAAACAACTCAAAAGACTCACGCTTGTATTCTTGTTTAGGGTTCTTCTGTGCGTAGCCACGTAAGTGGATACCTTGACGCAGATGATCCATCGCCGCCAAGTGCTCTTTCCAAAGCCCATCAAGAGATTGCAACATAACGGATTTTTCGAAATTGCGTAGCGCTGATTCGCCAACCATTTCTTCTTTTTGCTTATAAACTTCAATGGCAGAAGCAAGAATTTTTTCACGTAATGCTTCTTCGTAAAGTTTATCGTCTTCATCCAGCCAAGATTGAATGCCTAGAGTCAAATCAAAGTCCGCTTTTAGACGTTTCTCTAACCCTTCAACATCCCACATATCTTCAATAGACTGTGGTGGAATAAACTCATCAATCGTGCTTTCAATTACGTCCACGCGGTTAAGTTCAATCATTTCACTAATGTCATCAGTGTCCATTAGTTCATCACGTAACTCATACACCACTTTACGTTGATCATTAGCAACATCATCGTATTCAAGCAATTGTTTACGAATATCAAAGTTACGCCCTTCAACTTTACGTTGTGCTTTTTCGATAGAGCGTGACAACATCTTACTCTCAATCGCTTCACCTTCATCCATGCCTGACTGAATCAAACCAGCCATGCGATCAGAGGTGAAGATACGCAGTAGCGAATCTTCCATTGATAGGTAAAAACGAGAAGAACCCGCATCACCTTGACGACCAGAACGACCACGTAACTGGTTATCAATACGACGAGATTCATGACGCTCTGTACCTATGATGTGCAAACCACCAGAGGCTAATACAGCTTCATGAACTTCCTTCCATTGTTGCTTAATAGTATCAATTTGTTGTTGAGTTGGATTATCAAGCGCTTCCACCTCAGCTTTCCAGTTACCACCTAACACGATATCGGTACCACGACCGGCCATGTTAGTTGCAATAGTTACCGCTCCAGGCATACCTGCTTGGGCAACAATTTCAGCTTCACGTTCGTGAAATTTAGCGTTCAAAACGTTATGTTTAACTTTCGCTTCTTTTAGAGCATTAGACAGTAGCTCTGATTTCTCAATTGAAATCGTACCGACCAATGATGGTTGACCTGCAGCCACACGCTCTTTGATATCTTCGATAATTGCCGCAAACTTATCGTTTTCTGTACGGTACACCACATCCGGCATATCGTTACGAACCATAGGTTTGTTGGTTGGGATCACGACCGTATCTAAACCATAGATAGATTGAAATTCAAATGCTTCTGTATCCGCAGTACCTGTCATACCGGATAATTTATCGTAGAGACGGAAATAGTTCTGGAAGGTAATAGAGGCTAAAGTTTGGTTCTCGTTTTGGATCTTAACGCCTTCTTTTGCTTCTACCGCTTGGTGAAGACCTTCAGACCAACGACGACCAGACATTGTACGTCCAGTGTGCTCATCAACGATAACCACTTCACCTTCATCGGTAACGATATAGTCTACGTTGCGTTCAAATAGTACATGCGCACGAAGTGCGGCATTAACGTGATGTAACAAGCTGATATTAGTTGGTGAATATAAAGTATCCCCCTCTTCCATCAGACTGTTTTTCACCAATAACTCTTCAACAAACTCTTGGCCTGTTTCGGTTAAGAATACCTGCTTAGATTTTTCATCAACCGTGTAGTGGCCGTCGCCACGATATTCTTCACTGTCTTCTTTATCTTGTTTTTCAAGATTAGGAATCAGTTTATCAATGCGTGCGTAAAGCTCTGAGCTATCTTCTGCAGGACCTGAAATGATAAGAGGGGTACGAGCCTCATCAATCAGAATTGAATCCACCTCATCCACTACAGCAAAGAAGCGTTCACGTTGTACACGGTCTTCAGCGCGGAATGCCATGTTGTCACGTAGGTAATCGAAACCAAACTCATTGTTTGTTCCGTACAGGATGTCGGCTTTATACGCTTCTTTTTTCGCAGGTGGTGGCGTGTTAGGAACGTTAACCCCTACCGTCATACCAAGAAATTCGAAAAGTGGTCGGTTAGTTTCAGCATCACGACTGGCCAAGTAGTCATTGACGGTGACGATGTGGACACCTTTACCAGTTAATGCATTCAAGTAAGCAGGGAGTGTTGCAGTAAGAGTTTTACCTTCACCAGTACGCATTTCTGCGATTTGGCTATCGTTTAAAACCATACCACCGATAAGCTGTACATCGAAGTGACGCATGCCGTAGACACGTTTCGACGCTTCGCGCACTGTAGCAAAAGCGTGAGGTAACAATTGGTCTAGCGTCTCACCATTCTCTAAACGCTGACGAAACTCTACAGTTTTCCCTTTTAGCTCTTCATCACTTAGCTTTTCATAGTCTGGTTCGTAGCTATTGATCTCTTTTACAATCTTACGAATACGGCGAAGAGTACGGTCATTTCGACTGCCAATTACCTTTGTCAGTAGCTTAGTTATCATTGTTTCGTTTCTCTTGTTGTGGGTTCTCTTGACCCAAAATACTTGTTCAGCTTGTTTTTTTATTAAGCGAGTGTTTATTGATATTGAGTCCGAAGTAAGCAATTTCAAGCTTCAAGCTATATTTAATACGCTCTAGTGTATGAAATTTTATAGTAGCAAACCATTAGAAACTATATTTGTTTGAGCAAACTTAAGTTTTTTATAAAGAAGTGCACAAAGATAAAGCGAACCGAAGGTTCAAGCGTGGTAAAATCGAGCCGTTATCGTTTAAAAAGGCTTAGTTGTGAGAGACCATAGACCTACATTGACTGAAGATGTCATCAAAAACACTAAGCTTGGTTCAATCCAAGAGCACGCTGCCGCCATTAATAAATTGAACAGCGCAGTATTAACTCTGCTACCAAAAAAATTAAACGCTTTTGCCGCGTGGCAAATTGCCGTGGTAGCCAGTTAGTGCTAGAAGTGGCTAACGCCTCGATTAAAGAAGCTAAATTACGATCGCCTCTATTTGCTATCACAATTAAGACAACAAGGTTTTGCGCGCTTAGTGAGTATCGAAATTAAGATTTGCCCCGACCTTTACCTAAACGATCCGCTATTAGTTGCCGAACTGTCGGTACCTTCAAGACCACCACTATCTCAAGCAACTGCAGACAACCTCACTATGCTGGCCGAAATAGCACCAGAGAAAATCCGACGACGCCTACAAAACATTGCCAAACTGGCGCAAAAGTAATACCAATCGTACTAAATAACGGGGCATTCTAGCTTGTTAAAATACTCGATAACTGCGTTAGAATTTTTGATTGTAGAATAACGACTTATCGAAAAATTCTGCCTTGTTTTCGAGCATTTTTCCTGCGCTATTTCTGATCACTTACTTAGTGTGATTGGTATAATCTAAGTATTTTTAGGCAATAAAAAGACACAAAAAAAGCAGCCATTGGCTGCTTTTTTATTAGAACTGTTTGTTCTGCTATTACGCAAGAACCATATTAGGCTCAGCGAACGCAACAGGTGAACCTGCTGCTTCTTCGAAGGTGGCCCATTCCCATGCTTCTTGGTCAGCAAGTACTGCACGAAGAAGTTGGTTGTTTAGGCCATGGCCTGATTTGAATGCACGCAACTCACCCACGATAGGCGAACCACACATATACATATCACCAATGGCATCAAGGACTTTGTGAGTCACAAACTCATTGGCGAATCGTAAGCCGTCTTCATTAAGAATACGGTATTCATCCAATACGATGGCACAATCAAAGCTGCCACCTAGACAGAGGTTTTGTGACTGTAGATACTCTATATCACGCATAAAACCAAAGGTACGTGCGCGCGAAATATCTTTCACAAAAGACTTAGATGAGAAATCAAACAGCATATGTTGCTCATCTGAGTCGATGGCTGGGTGCTCAAATTCAATTTCAAAATCAAGGCGGAATCCGTCATAAGGAACAAGCTCTGCCCATTTATCGCCGTCTTCTACACGAACGGGTTTTTTAATGCGGATAAAACGCTTAGCCGCATTTTGCACTTGTATACCTGCAGATTGTAGCAAGTAAACAAATGGGCTAGCACTGCCGTCCATAATAGGAATTTCAGGAGCGTCTACTTCGATAATAATATTATCAATGCCCATACCTGAAAGAGCCGCATTAAGATGTTCTACAGTAGAAATCCGTACACCTTCATCATTAACGAGGGCAGTACAAAGCATCGTATCGCGTACAGAGTTAGCATCTGCTGGGAAATCCACAGCAGGGTCTAGATCTGTTCGACGATAAATAACACCTGTATTTGCAGCTGCAGGACGAAGCGTTAATGTCACTTTCCGCCCAGAGTGCAAACCCACTCCGGTAGTCTTGACAATTTCTTTTAAAGTACGCTGTCTAATCATGCAATACCTCTCATTAAAGCAAAAAAGTTATAGTTGGTAACAACTAGGTCGCACATCCTACCAGTTTTTTCATAATTGTCAAAAAATGAACAATTAATCCGCTTGGTTGCGTAAAAATGCAGGAATATCTAAGTATGCGCTTTCTGTTTGTCCCGCTTTCTCTACTTGTTGCTGAGCGCCTGTTGCAGGGCGAGATGTTACTGGTTCACTCTTAGGCTTAACCGCCGCTTTTTGAACTTTCATCTCTGGCTCAGTTTTCACTGTAGTGGATACGCGAGGCTCAGTTGCAACCGCTTTAGGCTTAGATGCAGCACTTGTAGAAACCAAAGTAATTTCTGGTTTTTTCTCGTTACCAATACCTGTTGCAACGACTGTTACTCGGAACTCATCAGACATATCAGGGTCCAAAGAAGTACCAATTACAACAGTAGCATTATCAGAAGCAAATGCTTTCACTGTATTACCAACAATCTCGAATTCATCAAGACGCATGTCCATGCCGGCAGTAATATTAACCAGCACACCACGCGCGCCAGCCAAATCGATATCTTCCAGCAAAGAGTGAGAAATAGCGGCTTCTGCTGCTTCTTCTGCACGATCTTCACCTGTTGATACGCCACTACCCATCATGGCTTGACCCATTTCCGACATTACAGTGCGAACATCCGCAAAGTCGACGTTGATCATGCCTGGGCGAGTAATCAGTTCAGCGATACCTTGCACCGCATCTTTTAATACATCATTTGCGTAACCAAATGCTTCAAGCAATGTGACGTTACGGCCGTATACTTTAAGTAGCTTTTCATTTGGAATAGTAATAAGAGAATCAACATGCTTTGAAAGCTCGTCAATGCCTTGTTCGGCAAACGCTAAACGCTTTTTGCCTTCAAAACCAAATGGCTTAGTCACAACGGCAACCGTTAGTACGCCAAGCTCTTTTGCTATTTCAGCAATAACCGGGGCTGCACCAGTACCAGTGCCTCCACCCATACCAGCGGCAATAAATACCATGTCGGCGCCATCAAGCACCTCTTTGATTGCTTCACGATCTTCAAGAGCTGAATCGCGACCAACCTGAGGGTTTGCCCCAGCACCAAGACCTTTAGTAATATCTGTACCAATTTGAATTACGGAGCTTACGCTAGTTTTGCGAAGCGCCTGTGCATCGGTGTTAACACTGATGAATTCCACGCCTTCGATGGACTCACGAACCATATGTTCAACGGCATTACCACCGCCGCCGCCCACACCAACGACCTTAATTACGGCTTCGTCATTCATTTCCGTCATCGGTTCAAACATTTGCTTTCTCCGTTTCCTGTCTACTCAGGTTAAAATTCTTTTTGTATCCAATTACGCATTTTACTAAAAAAGCCAGTAAATGATGACTGCTGTTTCGGCTCAGAATACTCGCCATCATCATTAAAATTACTGTCTTTACCATAATGCAATAACCCAACTGCCGTAGAGTGGTACGGCTCCTTTACATAATCTGTTAAGCCCTTGACTTCCGTCGGCCTACCAATTCGAACTTGATGGCCGAATACGCGCTCGGCACATTCAGCTAAACCTTCAATTTGAGATGCGCCACCAGTAAGAACAATACCTGCGGCAATGTGATGATGTTTTACACCACTTTCTCTCATTTTACTCTGTGTACTTTCAATAGCTTTATTTATTAAGCCGATAAGTTCAGTATAACGCGGTTCTATCACTTCAGATAAAGTTTGTCGCTGTAAACTGCGAGATGGACGTCCGCCAACACTAGGAACGTTAACTGTGTCATCTTTACTCACCAATTCACTCATGGCACAACCGTACTTCACCTTAATATCTTCGGCGTCGTTAATTGGCGTACCAAATGCGTATGCAATGTCGCTAGTCACCGAGTTACCTGCGTAGGAGAACACTTGGGTATGGCGTAATGCCCCACCGGTCCACAATGCAACATCCATTGTGCCTGCGCCAATGTCCACCACGCACACACCTAACTCTTTTTCATCTTCGGTGATCACCGCATCACTGGCGGCAAGTCCGGAGAAAACTAATTGCTCTACCGTCAACCCGCAACGTTCAACCGCTTTAATCACATTTCTTGCCATATCATTATGGCAGGAAATCATATGTACGCTGACTTCCATGCGCACACCAGACAATCCTAATGGATTTTTAATTCCACCAAGATGATCTATTTTAAATTCCTGTGGAATGACATGCAAAATTCGCTCTTCTTCACCAATTTTGATGGAGCGAGCGGTATGGATGGCACGATCCATATCTTCTTGTGACACTTCTTCATCAGAAATTGCGCCCATGCCTTTTTCAATACGGCTCGTAATGTGTTGACCGGATATGGATAAATACACATTGCTGATCTTGTGTTCAGCCATCAATTCAGCTTGATTCACCGCACGCTCAACAGATTTAATCACAGAGTCTAAATCATTGACTCCGCCCTTATCCATTCCTCGGGATGGACTACTACCAGCTCCAATTATGTTGATCTGTCCGTCTGGAAGAATTTCACCCACAAGCGCTGAAACAGTCGCTGTACCGATATCCAAACCAACAATCAAATTGTCGTCCGCACCCTTGGTCATTACCACGTTATTGCCTTTGCTCTTCCGTCAGCCAACCAATGGCGGCCCCGGTGTCATATCTCAAGTCTATATAACTGATTTGTCTAACTTTTTCATTCATGTAACGATAAAGATTGACAAACCTCTCAATTCTTTCTTCTAGTGCATCTGTGCCTAACTCTAGGCGGATGCCATTATCTAAAATTAATTGCCAAGCTTGGCGGTCATTTAAGACAACTGAAGTAATTTGCAACCCTAAATCTGTAAATTTAGGTTGAATGTTTCGCCACGTATCCAGCACCTTCTCACTTTCTGATTCGGGCCCATACAGCTTAACAATATCTTGATCTTTCTGATGTAGTCGACCTACATCCGCATTGAATATTTGCCCAGTATCGTTGAGTAACGCATTGCCATTCCATATTGCTGCAGGATGGTGTTCTTTCACAAACACTTGAATCGTGTTTGGCCACTGCTTGCGAATAGAGGCATGAGCTACCCAAGGGAGTGTTTCAACCGTTTGCTGTAATTGATTCACATCTTGCGTCATAAAGGTGCCAAAGGGTTGAATACGCGACAAGACACTTTGGACATCTTGGTTTTGTACGTACACTAAGTCACCTTCAAGGACAAACTGAGAAAGGGGCAATCGTCCACTGTCTCGCATCCATGCCACAGTGGAATAAATGCCAAAAACTATCAGAATGATCACGAACAATAAAAAACTGGCGTCAACCCAAGAAAATTTAAATTTTTGATTCGCTTTATGTTCGATTTCGACGTCTAAAATAGATTCCATAATATTATGTCGTCGACTTCCTAATTAACAGCACGAATGCCTTTACAGGCAAATAAATATCTCATCCGATTATACTTACCCAAGATGATCTTTCCATAGCAATAAAGAAAATTTCAATAACGAAACTAATCTTTTTGCATTGCTCTGATATTAAGTTCTAACTTTTCGAGCTTTTTAGCAACCTTTCCTACATCGCCAGCCCCTTGAGTGAGAACAAGATCACCTTCTTGCAAGATGTTACCCAGTACGCTTGGCAGTTCATTTTGCTCTTTAACAAAAATTGGGTCGATGCGACCTCGACTGCGAATCGTTCTGCATAAAGAGCGACTATCCGCTCCTGCAATGAGTGGTTCTCCCGCTGAATAAACATCCAACATAAGCAATACATCGACTTTATCTAGTACATTAGCAAAATCATCGAATAAGTCTCGGGTTCGGCTGTAACGATGTGGTTGAAAGACCATAACTAAGCGTTTTTCAGGCCATCCAGCGCGAGCCGCATCAATGGTAACGTCCACTTCGCTAGGGTGATGACCATAATCATCCACCAGCATCGCTTTACCATTTCCGGTTTCAAACTCACCTAGGTGCTCAAAACGGCGACCCGTACCTTGAGTAGCAAGTAGCGCGGTAAGAATTGCTTGGTCTGAAATGTTATCTTCCGTTGCCACAGCAATCGCGGCTGAAGCATTTAAGGCGTTGTGTTTACCGGGCATATTTAGCGTAATGTCTAGGTCATCTTTACCTTCACGCTTAACCGTAAACAAACTCTGTTGCCCTTGTTGACGATAATTAACGATCTTAACGTCGGCGTCATCAGCAAAACCATAGGTAATAACCTGACGACTGATGCTTGGTAGCATTTCACGAATCACAGGATCGTCAATGCACATAATGGCTTGACCGTAGAACGGCAATTTATGCAAAAAGTCGCGAAAAGTTTGTTTAAGAACCTCAAAGTCACCACCATAAGTATCCATATGGTCAGCTTCGATGTTAGTCACAATGGCAACCATTGGCTGTAAATGTAAGAATGACGCATCGCTTTCATCGGCTTCTGCAATCAAAATACGACTAGAGCCTAAACGAGCATTAGTACCCGCACTTTTAACCAAGCCACCATTAACAAATGTAGGATCTAATCCAGCTTCTGAATAAATTTGCGTAACTAAGGCTGTTGTCGTGGTTTTGCCATGCGTTCCCGCAACGGCAATACCATGGCGATAGCGCATAATTTCTGCCAGCATTTCTGCACGGCGTACAATAGGAATTCGTAATGATTGAGCGGCGACTATTTCTGGGTTGCTCTTATCGATAGCCGTAGAAACGACCACAACACTGGCGTTCTCTACATTGCTTTGTGCGTGCCCCATAAAGATGGTAGCACCTTTACTTTGCAGACGTTCCGTTACCGCATTTTTGTTAATATCAGAGCCAGAGATGGCATAACCTTCGTTTAGCAACACCTCCGCAATACCACTCATACCCGCACCGCCAATACCAACAAAGTGGATGCTTTTTACGCGACGCATTTCAGGGATCATTGCTCGGATATGTGCCAAATTTTGTTTGTGTTCAATTACCATAATGTTCTCTTGCTCAATACTTGTTGAGATTAACTACGTTCGCTTAATGAGATAATCGCTTCTGCTACGACTTTGTCTGCGTCGAGTTTAGCGGCATGACGCGCCTTAATGGCCATCTCAAGTAATGAAGTTCTGTTTAGACTCTGAATCGTGTGGGTTAGCTTACTGGTGGACAACTGTTGTTGTTCAATCATTTTTGCCGCTCCCGCATCGACGAGATAGTCACCATTTAATGCTTGTTGACGATCTTTGTGTGGGTAGGGAATAAAGACTGCTGCCAGTCCTGCTGCCGATATTTCGGATACCGTCAACGCCCCAGAGCGACACACAATAAGATCAGCCCATTGATAAGCGGCGGCCACATCATCTATAAATTCGCTTACTTTAGCGTTGTTGACACCCGCGTCTTGATAGCGGTCTTCAACATCACTTTGATTGTCTTTTCCTACCTGGTGCCAAACGGTATAACCGTCACCCAGTTCGGCTATTGTTTCAGGTAAGGTGTGATTCAAAATGCGCGCACCTTGGCTTCCACCCATAACCAAAATACGAATATCCCCTTCACGAGAGGCCAGTCTCGCCTCTGGTGATTCAAGAGCAACCACATCAGTTCGTACCGGATTACCGACCACGTCGGCATGGGGAAATGCACCGGGAAAGGCTTGGAACACTTTGCTAGCGACCTTCGCCAACCAACCATTGGTTAAACCCGCCACCGCATTTTGTTCGTGTAAAACCAAAGGTATGCCGCACTGGCGAGCCGCAATGCCACCTGGACCACTCACATAACCGCCCATACCTAACACAACATCAGGGTTGTAGCGTTTAATATGCGCCTTAGCTTGACGAATCGCATTTAAGATTTGCAACGGCGCTTGGATGAGTTTGCCAATGCCTTGGCCTCTAAGCCCTTTTACCTTAATAAAATCAATGTCGATGCCATGCTTAGGAACGAGCTGCGCTTCCATACGATCTTCCGTACCGAGCCAACGGATCTCCCAACCTTGTTGCTGCAAATATTTCGCAACAGCTAACCCAGGAAAAACATGTCCACCAGTGCCACCAGCCATAACCAAGAGGCGCTTATTTTTATTTGTCATTTTGCGTCTTACCTTGTTTATCATCATCTTGGGTTAAGGACTCCGTGTATTCTCGAAGTCGATACTCATGATCAATACGTATTATTATACCCACAGCAACGGACATAATAATCAAACTAGAACCACCGTAGCTAATCAGTGGTAGCGTTAAACCTTTGGTTGGCACCATACCTGCAGCTGCACCCACGTTAACCAGAGTCTGAAACGCAAACCAAATACCAAAGCTTAAAGATAAGTAGCCACTAAACACATCGCCAGAATCAAATGCGCGCTTACCTATAAATACCGCTTTCAATACCAAAGCAAAAATCAATAATAGTATGCAAGTCACACCAATAAAACCAAGCTCTTCTCCCATAACCGCAAACACAAAATCGGTATGCGCTTCCGGAAGATAAGCCAATTTTTGAATGGAGTTACCTAAGCCTTGACCAAACCACTCTCCGCGTCCAAAAGCCATTAAAGATTGAGTGAGCTGATAGCCACTACCAAATGGGTCTTCCCACGGGTCTAAGAATGAGGTGACACGCTTCATTCGATACGGTTCGATAAGGATCAGAAATACAATCCCCATAATCCCAGCAAAGGCTAATGCTATAAATTGCCATAACTTAGCACCAGCAATGAACAGCATGACAAAAATCGTCACCAACATAACAATGACAGTACCGAGATCTGGCTGGCAAAGTAACAGTACAGCTAAGCAAAGAAACACTAAGAAGGGTTTGATGAAACCGCCAAAAAAGCTGGTGCGTACTTCTTTTTGCTTACGGAACAGATAACTGCTCATAAAGATAAATAACGATAGTTTAGCTAACTCTGCAGGCTGGAAGTTAATGGGCCCTAAAGGGATCCAACGAGATGCCCCATTAACCGACTTACCGCCAAATAGCACAACCAGCAATAAGAACATACAGATACAGAGCAACCAAGTACTGTACTTTAACCATGTCGTGGTTGGTATATGCACCACACACGCCATCACGGCGATGGCTAAGCATAAATAGAAAGCATGACGAATCGCAAAATGAAAAGGAGTGTCAAAATGAGCGTAGCTGACTGGCAAAGAAGCCGATGTCACCATAATGAGGCCGACCAACATCAGAGATAATGCCAACCAAACCAATTGACGATCATACAGAACAGGCATGCTCATCGGCTGCGGTGCTAAGTCATTAGTAGAATCAATTTGTTCAGCACTTGATGTAGGTGTCGATTCCTTGCCGTGAAACCGAGAAAGCCAACGTATATTTATCACTTTTTCCTGTTCTCTATTTGAATGGGTTCCCAGTTACTCATTACTGTCTAGAGCCAACTGAGTAAATACCTCTCCACGCTGCATAAAATTAGCAAACTGATCCAGGCTCGCACAAGCAGGTGAAAGCATCACCATATCACCAGATTTAGCTTTCTGTCGAATCACTGATATAGCTTGTTGCATGGTATCAAAGTAAACGCTGTTTGCAGTCAATGGAATCAATTGTTTACCATCTGCACCAAAACAGTAAAGATCTACGTCTAATAATGCTAATGCTGGGGCTAACTCACTAAAGTCTGCGCCTTTACCGTTGCCCCCTACGAGTAAATGTAAACGTCCGGCGATACGCAACCCTTTAAGAGCGGCTAATGTGCTAGCAACATTGGTGGCTTTAGAATCGTTCACCCAAGTGATGCCATGACGGCGACTCACAACCTGACAACGATGATCTAATCCTCGATAAGATTTCAATGCTTCTAACGCTGACGCCACAGGAATGTCTGCCGCTTCAAGCAGGGCCATTGCCACTAAGGCATTTAGCATATTGTGCTGACCAACAATCGACAATTCATTACTGGCAAGTACTGGCTTGTCATGGCAGGTTAACCAAGACTCTCCTGCAATATCAGACAATTTGTACTGCCCTTTATTAACCGCAAACTCGATAAGTCCTTGCGTATTAGCAGGATAAGTCGCCTGATCATCACCATTAACAATTTTATATTTGGCATTGGCA
The DNA here is from genome assembly GCF_024347075.1 of Vibrio rarus. Classification (NCBI taxonomy): domain Bacteria; kingdom Pseudomonadati; phylum Pseudomonadota; class Gammaproteobacteria; order Vibrionales; family Vibrionaceae; genus Vibrio; species Vibrio rarus. The sequence goes on along the minus strand of NZ_AP024900.1, from coordinate 393,333 downwards.
AAAATACGCAGCTTCGCTTCTCGATAATCGTGCATACCTTCATATCTATCCATATGATCTTCAGATAGATTAAGAAAAGCGGCCGCTTGTAATCGCAAACTGGACGTTGTTTCTAGCTGAAAACTGGATAATTCGAGCACAAATAAATCCGCATCCGCATCTAAAAGCTCCAATGCAGGAACACCTATATTGCCACCGACGGCCGTTTTTATGCCTGCAGCATTGGCCATAATTCCCGTCAGATCGGTAACTGTGCTTTTACCATTTGAGCCTGTAATCGCCAGCACGGGTTTATTGACCGCCCAAGCAAACAGTTCAATGTCGCCAACTATAGTGACCCCTGCCGATTTTGCTTGTTTTAGTTCGGGGGTCGCTAACGCAATACCAGGACTGGCTACAATAAGATCCGCAGCATTGAGCCACTCTTGGTTCCACCCGCCACTAAATAACGAAACATCATCACTGAGTTTATCCTCACCAGGAGGCGCATTTCGTGTGTCAATGACACCAATGGTGAGTGGCGTTTCAAGCTGCAAAGAGACTTTTTGCAAATGCTTAACTACAGACAAACCCGTTAGACCGAGTCCAACCACCACCACATTTTGTATACCTTGCCAATGAGACATGAATTAACGCACCTTTAAGGTCGCCAGCCCAATAAGCACTAGCACAATAGAAATAATCCAGAAACGTACAATAACGCGAGGTTCCGGCCAACCTTTCAGCTCATAGTGATGGTGAATAGGTGCCATACGGAACACACGCTGGCCGCGCAGTTTATAGGAGCCCACTTGCAAGATGACGGATAATGTTTCCATGACAAACACCCCCCCCATGATAACCAAGACAAACTCTTGGCGTACCAGCACAGCAATAGTGCCCAGTGCACCACCTAAAGCAAGAGAGCCAACATCGCCCATAAACACTTGCGCTGGATAGGTGTTAAACCATAAGAAGCCCAAACCTGCCCCGACAATCGCAGTACAGACGATAACTAACTCACTGGTGTAAGGGATATAAGGTATGTGTAAGTATTGAGAGAAGTTTACATTACCCGTGGCATAAGCTATCACCGCAAACCCTGCTGCAACCAATACGGTTGGCATAATGGCTAGGCCATCCAAGCCATCAGTAAGGTTCACAGCGTTACTGGTGCCCACAATAACAAAGTAAGTAAGCACAATATAAAATAGCCCTAACTGAGGCATAACATCTTTAAAGAAAGGCACCACTAACTGAGTCGCAGCCGTGTCTTTGCCATGAGCATACAATGCAAAAGCAACAATAATCGCAATTGCTGATTGCCAAAAGTACTTCCAACGAGCGATCAAACCATCGGTATTTTTACGTACTACCTTACGGTAATCATCCACAAAACCGACCGCACCATAGCCCAGAAGTACCGCTAATACTGCCCATACATATGGGTTAGATAAATTGGCCCACAGCAGTACAGTAACGCTAATCGCAGCCAATATCATCACACCACCCATAGTTGGAGTGCCATGCTTACTAAGGTGAGATTCTGGACCATCGTGACGCACAACTTGGCCTATTTGCAGCAACTGCAGGTGTCGAATCAACTTAGGGCCCATCCATAATGAGAGCCCTAAAGCGGTTAAAATACTGAATATCGAACGGAAAGAAAGATAATCAAACAGACGGAAGAACGAAAAATAAGGCTGTAATAAGTCTGCAAGCCAGATAATCATTGAAACTTCTCCTTCAAAGAAGCGGCCACATGGCTCATCTGGGCACTATGTGCACCTTTGACAAGCAAAGTGTGTTGGGTGTGTGGGTGATTGTTGAGTTGCTGATCAATAAAATCTAGTAGGCTCTGATGATCAGCAAAGTGACGCCCTTTGGTGACATCACTAATAACCTTAGTATCGTCGCCATAAGTAAGCACATGCTCAAATCCAAATTGTGTTGCATATTCTCCGACTTGCCGATGAAGTTCAAGACTTTCTTTGCCCAACTCCGCCATAAAGCCTAAGATCAACCAACGACAGCCTTCAAAGGAACTCAGCAAGTCGGCCGCCGCCTTCATCGCCGGTACACTGGCGTTATAACTATCATCGATCAATCGTATGTGTTCTGTTAACTGCTCTACAGCTACTCGACCCTTAACCGGAGCAACTGCTTCTAATCCCGCGACCACTGTAGCCATAGGGATACCTAAGTTTAATGCTACCGATGCAGCGGCAACCGCATTGGCTACGTTATGTCGTCCAACAATGCTCAGCGTCACCGCAGCCATACCAAAAGGGGAATGCAGACTAAAACTGGCTATACCATGATGGTCAACATGGATATGGGTTGCGTAATACTCCGCTAAGGGATTATCTAAAGAGAAGGTTTGAACACGTTTATCTTGCAATAAAGGCTGCCATAGCTCGCCGCCTTGGCTATCCAAATTATAAAGAGCTAATCCTTTGTCATTCAGGGATGAAAAAATTTCGCCTTTCGCTTTCATCACCCCTTGCATGGAACCAAAGCCCTCTAGGTGGGCAGCGGCTACATTATTAACTAACGCGATGTCGGGCTGAACTAAGTTAACCGTGAACTCAATTTCATGTTGATGATTCGCCCCAAGTTCAATCACAGCAAAATCGTGTTGCTCTGTTGCTCGCAACAAAGTCAAAGGTGCACCAATATCATTGTTAAAGTTACCCGCTGTCGCCAAAACAGAGCCTTTCAATGATAAAATCGACGCTAACATTTCTTTCACTGTCGTTTTACCGCAACTGCCGGTGATCGCCACTTTAGGGATCTGGGTTTTCGCCAAATTGCTCGCTCCCAACTGAGCCAAAGCAAGCTTAGTATCACTCACCACTAACTGCGGTAATGCTAAAGGCAATTGTCTATCAACCATTAAGGCAACCGCCCCTTGAGCGACAGCTTGCTCACAAAAGTCATGGGCATCGAAACGTTCACCGACTAACGCGACAAACAAACCATCCTCAGCAATATTGCGGCTATCGGTCGATAGAGACTTAATAGATAAGTCATCACCAAATAAGCGACCGTTTACGGTCATTGCCATTTCGGATAATTGGGTGTGTATCATTGAGTGATCTCCAACAGAGTCATTGCTGATTCACGATCAGAGTAGTGAATGGTGTTATCTCCTAACACTTGATAATCCTCATGCCCTTTTCCTGCAAGTAATATAATGTCTTGTGAATGCGCATTGGCAATGGCATAAGACAATGCTTTAAATCTATCGTGCTCAATAATGACCCATTTTGGGTCCGTGACACCCGCTAACATATCTTGAATAATTTGTGCGGGGCACTCACTACGAGGGTTATCGTCGGCTAAGATCACACGATCCGCAAACTGCTCCCCTATTGCAGCCATCATAGGGCGCTTGCCTTTATCCCTATCACCACCACAACCACAAATCACCCAAAGTTGTCCCACGCAATGCACTCTTAATGCACGTAGCGCTTTCTCTAGCGCGTCAGGAGTATGAGCATAATCCACTACTACTTTAGCTTTGTCAGCCGTTTGAAAGAGTTCCATTCGGCCAATAACAGGTTGTAATTTCTTGGCTGCTTGCTGTAAGGCTTTAATATCTATACCTAAACTCAGCAAGGTAGTCAGTGCTAACAATAAATTACTCGCATTAAATTCGCCAATGAGAGGGGCATGTAACGTGCCCGCGCCCCATGAGCTTTCAAAAACGATATCGATCCCTTGCTCTGAATAACGGATGTGACTGGCATACATATATTGCTGAGTTTGTGGCTTGCTTAACAAGGAGACAGCAATGGCATCTGGGATGATCTGCAACCACTCTTGACCAATAGCATCATCTGAATTGATGATCTTATGTTGACAAGAGTGCTCAGTAAATAGACTCAATTTTGCTTTCGCATATTCCGCCATATTACCGTGGTAATCCAAATGGTCTCGGCTTAAATTGGTAAATACGCCAGCGGCAAACGGTAAATGTTTAATCCTGTGTTGCACTAAACCATGCGAGGAGGTTTCTAAGGCGGTAATTTGCGCGCCTAACCCCTTTAGTTGCGCCAAAGTTTTGCATATTTCAATGGCGCTACCCGTGGTATTTTTTGCCTCTTTCAAAGAGGACAGAAACCCGTTACCTGTCGTGCCCATGACAGCCGCACGCTGACCAACACTTTCTAACCATTGCGCAATGATCTGGGTAATCGTGGTTTTCCCATTGGTCCCAGTTACAGCAATTAAATCCATACCTTCAAAGGCATATAAACGATTAGCTAATGCAGATAAATTCTGACTCAGCTCGTTAATATAAACAATTGGCGTTTGCTCTTGCCATACAACATGGCCGTGAGGAGAGTGCTCATCACTTTCGGCAATCACTAGGTTTGCCCCTGACTGTATAGCGCTGGCGATAAACCTTCGCCCATCCACTTGGTGACCATTGATAGCCACAAATGTTGAGCCTGCTGTGATATTTCGGCTATCTAACTCTAAATTAGAGACCGTGATATTCGCCAAATTGTCACTCAAATCAACCAACCAAGGCTGGAGCAAGTGCTGTAGGGTACATTGCATATTCATATTATTTATTAACTTTTATTTGCGTCAGGCGGCACATTCAAAATTTGTAATGCCCCCTTTAAAACTTCGGAGAATACTGGCGCAGCCACAGAACCGCCGTAATAATCATCACCTTGAGGTTCATTCACTACCACTACCAACGCCACCCTTGGATTACTGATAGGAGCGACGCCTGCGGTGATGGTTACATATTCATCACTATAGCCACCCGCTTTGGCTTTTCGAGAGGTACCGGTTTTAGCCCCAACTCGATAACCCGGTACCGCCGCTCGCGTTGCAGTACCGCCTTTGTGAGTCACCCCCTCAAGCATTTCGAGAACTTCTCGAACATGTTGCGGATCGGCTATCTGTTTGGCTTCTAGTTTTTTGCCATCCTTCACTATGTGAAGTGGTTTAAAACTGCCGTAACTTCCCAAAGTGGCATAGGCGTGAGCCAATTGTAATGGCGATACGGTTAACCCGTAACCAAAGGCTAAAGTGGCTATTTCAAACTTCGACCAGCGACGTCGATTAGGGAATAAACCTGTGGTTTCCCCAACAAGGTTAATCCCCGATGCCGAACCAAATCCAACCGATTGATACATGCCTAATAACGAATCTAATGGCATACCTAATGCTAAGTGAGTCACACCAATGTTACTGGACTTTTTAAGGATCGTTTTTAGATCCGCCTTGCCCACTTTGACACTATCGCGAACACGACTGCCACCAATGCGCATGATCCCATTACCCGTATCAATAATGGTATTGAGATCCGCAGTGCCATTATCTAAAGCGGCTAATACCACAAACGGTTTAACGGAAGATCCCGGCTCCAATGCATCGGTAATAGAGCGATTACGCATTCTAAATGTCTGCAATTGATCGCGAGTATTTGGGTTATAAGACGGTGAGTTCACCATTGCTAATATCCCACCGGTCTTCACATCAATGAGCACCACACTACCAGAGGTTGCTCTATGGTCAGCCACTGCTTGTTTAATCGCGCGATAAGAGATTGCTTGCAAGCGTTGATCTATGGTGAGTTGTAGAGGACTACCCTGCTTACTCTCCTTCATAGAAATGTTCTCTACTACGCGTCCATCTCTATCTTTGCGCACTTTGCGTGAACCGGCATGGCCTGATAACCATTTATCGTAGCTCTTCTCTACCCCTTCCAAGCCGTGACTATCAATCCCAGTTACGCCAACCACGTGTGCACTGACCTCACCTGTTGGATAGTAGCGACGGGACTCATCTCTTAAACCGACACCACGAAGCTTGAGCTCTTTAATGTATTTCGCCATCGCCGGGCTCACTTGGCGTTGCAAGTAAATAAAGCGACGGTTTTTATTTTTGTCGATTTGATGGATCAAGCTTTCTCTGTCTAAGTGAAGAACATCAGCTAGCGCATGCCAACGGGCAACATCCTGCAAGGCATCACCTTTAGTAAAGACAGTATGAGGATCGGCATAAACCGCCTCAACAGGAACACTCACCGCAATTTGTTCACCATTACGGTCGGAAATAATGCCGCGTGCAGAAGGCAGAGCTTTCACACGCACCGAACGCATGTCCCCTTGCTTTATCAAAGAGTCCGGTTCAATAACTTGGATATACGCCACGCGAACTAATAATGCCCCAAGCATGAACAAAATGAAGGCGATCACCATTTGATAGCGCCATTTAATAATACTGGTGTCTGCAGGTTCTAACCGTTTCGCAGCCACTTTTTTACGAACCGGCTTTTTGCTGCTTTTGGTGGCTTTTTTCTTAGGAGATTTCATTGCAGTTTAACTAGGACTTCCTTATCAGAGTCAGGACGTTTCATGTCGAGATCTGAGATAGCTATTTTTTGCACACGACTGTGTTCTGAAAGTGCATTTTCTTCAAGGATGAGGTTTCGCCACTCATCATCCAGTGTTTCACGCTGTTCCAGTGCCTGTTCTTTTTTTGAAATAACTTGGCGCGTCATCTGTGTGGTTAGCACTACCGTTATCGCACTAAAAAATAGCACGATTAACAACAGTAGAGGAACGCGACCTGCTGTCAGCATGTCGCGTAAAATGATTTTCCCTAATGGCGGTACATTAGTTTGAATCAAGGTTTCTGGTTTGCTCATAGTTTTTCCGCAATTCTCAGTACTGAGCTTCTTGCTCTAATATTTACATCCAATTCTGTAGTGGAGGGTTTAATGGCCTTGCTTACCGCTTTCATCGCCGCACTACCTAGAGCTCGAATCTGCTCTTCTGTCATCGGTATGCCATGAGGGACTTGTGGGCCACGGCTTTCTTTACGAATAAATTGCTTCACCATGCGGTCTTCTAAAGAGTGGAAGCTAATCACAGACAAACGCCCTTCTGGGGCTAAAATATCTTTAGCGCCATTTAACGCGGTGGCAATCTCATCTAATTCACTGTTGATGTAAATACGAAAGGCTTGGAAAGAGCGCGTTGCTGGGTGCTTCTTCTCTTTAAAACTTTTAGGGGCAGCTTCGGAGATCAGCTTGGCAAGTTGACCGGTGCGAAGTAGCGGCTCGTTTTCTTCATTTTCACGATACGCGACAATGGCTTTGGCTATTCGCCATGCATGCTTATCTTCACCAAACTCACGAATGACCCAAGTAATATCTTCTACATCCGCGTCCATTAACCACTGCGACACTGGAATGCCCGACGTTGGGTCCATACGCATATCTAGCGGGCCGTCTTTCATAAAGCTAAAGCCACGTTCCGCATCATCTAATTGCGGTGAAGATACCCCGAGATCCAATAACACACCGTCCACTTGTCCCACCAAAGATCGTTCTTCAGCGTATTCTTTCATACCAGAAAACGGACCATGGATGATGGTGAACCTAGGATCTTCAATTTTAGCGGCTTCGGCAATGGCTTGAGGATCCCTATCAATACTAAACAATCGACCGTTTTCACCCAATTTAGACAATATGGTTCGGCTATGACCGCCTCGACCAAAAGTGCCATCAATATAAGTGCCATCAGGCTTGATGTTTAAACCATCAATGGATTCTTCCAGTAAAACGGAGACGTGTTTAAAGGTATCGCTCATTACAAAAGCTCGGGTTAATTAGAGAACTATGAGCTTAGTGTACTGAAATAGTCTGATTTAGTCAGCGTTAGTCACTAAATTCACCAAATTATTACTTAAACAATGCAAAGGATTGCATTTAAAGAAAGGAGTGCACAAGAAAATTTGACCAATAGCAAAAAGCCCCGCTTTAAGGCGGGGCTTTTTTAAGAGGTGGAGCATACCTATAAGCAGGGAAGTATGAGCCACACCAAAAAACCTGGACACAGAATTAACGGAGTTTAACTGACAAATAAGGAACTAAACGGGCTTTCATCGGTGCATAACACCTTAAATTAAGTGATCAACCTCACGAGTAGGTATGAAAAATTGATTATTACACAATTTATACCCAAACAATCATCAGGACACTTAAGCTATTACAAATCAATAAGTTAGATGGGCAAATGGACTCCCGCCAGCCCACCACTAACATCAAGGTTGTCGGCATTATCTACCGTCGGAGTAATCCATATCGCAGTGATACCGAGAGATTTGAGATACGGCAGCTTGTTGATCAAACCTCTAGTGTCACCACCCACATACTTCTTGAGGTTGTTAGGGTCGTACGTCAATGGGTTATTACCACTGTTGTTTGTCGCATCGCCATCACTAAATCGATCTAAGAAGACGAAATAGATAGTTTCCAGCCTGAAATCGTCGCTGCTGTCAGCCGCGGTTTCTGCACTTATTGCTGGTGCCTAAAATCCGCCGCCTATGGCCAGCGTCGCAAGCAGAACGCTGCAAATCAGTATCCGTGTTGTCATTAGAGGTTCCCCGTTATTGTCATTAACTAAGCCGAGTAGGGTCGGCTGTGAATTAGGTTTTTTTCATTGTTAAAATCGAAGATATGGCAGAATTCAGTGTTGAGGTTGAATAGGAAAGTTCGCCCAATGTCTGCTGTCGTGATCGACTGATCTTGCACGCGAGCAATCAACTCGTTACCACCAACAGTGAAGTAGAGGTATTTTTCATTACCCAGATTCTCAACGACCGACAGCTTGCCTTCGAAGGTATTCAGTGTTTCATTCTCTTGTGCCAGTGAGATATGCTCCGGACGGATACCAAAGCAGACTGGGTTATCGACGTACTGTTCAAGCTCTGCTTGTATTGCTTTCGGGATAAGAATGCGGGCAGACGGTGCAATTTCGACGATAAGATTCTCGCCATTACGACGCAGCGCTGTATCGACCAGGTTCATTGCCGGAGAGCCGATAAAGCTTGCGACAAAGCGATTAGCTGGGTAGTTGTAAAGGTTCACTGGCGTATCAACCTGCATGATTTTGCCCTGATTCAGAACACAAATACGGTCACCGAGCGTCAACGCTTCGGTCTGATCGTGGGTCACATAAATCATGGTTGCCGGATTGCCTTCATCCTTAAGAGACTGATGAAGCTGGGCGATTTTCACCCGCATAGACACACGCAGCTTGGCATCCAGATTCGATAGGGGCTCATCGAATAGAAATACATCCGGTTTACGAACAATAGCGCGACCAACCGCCACACGCTGACGCTGACCACCAGACATCTCTTTTGGTTTACGATAGAGCAGATCAGTGATTTCTAATTTCTCTGCCGCTTCTTCAACCATTCTCTTAATTTCATCTTTAGGCTTCTTCGCCATCTTTAGACCGAAAGCCATGTTGTCGAAAACTGTCTTGTGCGGGTAAAGAGCGTAATTTTGAAACACCATCGCGATTCCGCGATCTTTCGGTGGTAAATCATTGACTCTGCGATCACCTATATGAACATCACCAGATGAAATCGATTCAAGACCAGCAATCATTCTTAATGTGGTCGATTTAGCGCAGCCTGATGGGCCGACAAACACCATGAATTCACCTTCATTGATCTCGAGATCAATCCCGTGTACCGCCTTGAAGCCGTTGTCATACTGTTTTTCTACTTGTTTTAGGCTAACTGTTGCCATGGGTACTCCAAATAAAGTTTTATAAACTCATAACTTACGGCACAACCTTTGTGCATTAAGCGATGAACTTAAAGCCGCCAGAATAACTCTAGCGGCACGGTATTACTGACAAGTGGCAATCATGGCACGAATTGGCTTTTTATCTTCGCCAATTTGAATTGACCAGACATACTCGCCATCAGCAGGGATTTCGACCCGGGTGTTTTTAGCAAAACCACCGCGCTTCAAAGCGATTTCCTGATTGACGCCCATTTCGCGTCCCGACACTGTGAATTGCGGGTTCCAGTTCATGGTTGCAAACTGGACATTAACCACACCGGCTTTCTCTTGATGAACAACCTGATAGATGCCATTGCCCTTATGGCTCATTTCGCGATCTTCCAGGTGAATCCAATGACCTTGATCAAAGGTTCCGACTACAAACAGTGACGGACGAATCGGACCGCGATCCTCAACCGTTGGCAAATCACATTTCGCCAGCAGACTATCCGTATTCGTCGAGATAACTTGGTTGGTATTTTCACTGGTGCTGGAACAGCCAGCAGCAAAAACACTGAGTAACAGAGGTAGAATAACTTTTTTCATCATAAATCCTTAACAATTGAATTAGGCCTTATAGCCAGTGAATAAGCGTTTAAGCCAGTGGCTAGGCTGGTCAGATTTTGGCGTAGTTTTAGATTGTTTTTTGCTATCAAACTGGCGGGTAAGCTTGTTCAGCACCGCCAGGTTTTTGTAATAAGCACGAGCATCTTTGGCTGGGTACCCAAATAGATCGCTATGAGCAGGAAATGACTGGCTGACGCCTGATTTAGCTTTAATGACTGAGTGGTCACCGATAGTGATATGGCCAGCGGTGCCTGCCTGTCCGTGGACAATGACATGATGACCAAGAACTGTGTGTCCGGCTAAACCTACCTGAGAAACCAGCAGACAATGCTGGCCCACTTTGCAGTCATGACCAATCTGGACCAGGTTATCTATCTTAGTCCCTTTGCCAATCACGGTATTTCCCAGAGTGCCGCGATCTATGGTGTTGTTACAGCCGATCTCAACATCGTCCTCGATGATAACTCGTCCGACACTTTCCACTCGTTCAAATTCGCCATGTTGGCCATTCATATATTCGAAGCTGAAATTACCGATGGCGTTATTGGAGTCGATAGTAACGTTATTGCCAATCACCGTGCCCTCTTTAATCACCGTATTGGCATGAATAGCAACATTGTCGCCAATGGTCACACCATTCATGATTTTTACGCCAGGCATAAAGTGGCAGTTGTTGCCAATAGTGCAGTGCTTGCCGATATAGACATCGGGATTGTCTGAGGTATTACCCTGCTCAAACAGTTGATACTTATGTACTTTGTAATAACGTAGCAGGGCATTCAGTGTTTGCGCTTTAAGCGACTCAATCACTATCTTACATCTGGCGTTGCTGGTTAAAATGCTTGCAGGTCCTATGATCACGTCCGCTTTTGAACTTTCGATCATTTTGAGTTCAGCTTTAGAAAATACGATAGCTAATCCCCCTTCATCAAGGCTATTCAGCGGCACAACCGTATCCACAGTTAAACTCGGGTCACCATCTATCTGGCCGCCAATTAACTGGGCAATTTCTAAAACTGTGATCATAGGATTTCCTTAAGCAAATAAACGATTTTTACAAACGATAAATAGCCTGGAGAAAGAAGGTGTTCTGCTCAACGACCTTCTCCTCTCCAGCAAGCTGAGTGAAGGTTTCAGTATCTTTGGCCCACTCGTACTCACCTTTCAGCAACCAGTTATCACCGACAGACTGTTCGTAACCAATAGTGGCTTTACGAATATCTTTAAAGTACTCCTCTCCTGAAGCCCAACCTTGTGTATGTTTGGTTTCGTTTTCACCGTAACGAGCACGAACGTATAAGGTGCCAGCATCTTCAAAGCTGTACTGCACGATTGGCTCAACATACTTTTCAGTAAAGTCACTCATTTCGTTAATTGAGCCATCACTGTTATGCGCTTTGTTGTCTTTAACCTGGTAGTAGAACTCTACACCCAACTCCCAGTTACCAAAACGTTTATAGGGCCTAACTAACACCGAGTAACCTTCTTCAACTCGAGTACCCCACGCCGATTTATCTTCATCGTTGTAGAGGTATTCAAGGTTGGACTGGAAGCCTCCATCGTACTTATTGCTGTAAAAGTTGAAATAAGGGCGAATGCTGTGTTCTGCATTGGTAGTACGCAGGTTGCTCACGCCAGCAGTGGTCGCAATAGTACCCAGTGAGTATTCAAGGTCATAGATAACGCCAGTTTCAAAACCGTTCGGTAATGAGAACTTTTTATTAATCGAAATCAGGTGCTTATAACCATCTTCCGTTTCCGTGTACGAGCGATCCTGACTGCGTTTAACACGGTCAGTCAGCTTAAAAGCGTACAAAGACGAGAAGTTCCAGTGGGCGTTTTTATAAAACAGTCCCATCACTTCATGGGTGGTAGTGCGTTCATTTTCTGTCTGCCCCCCCCAGGTTTTGAAGTTGGTAATATCTTTGTCTTCAATTTCAATCGACGTTCCAACATGGCCGCCAAAATCTAAGGCTTGAGTTAGAATATTACCGCCCATTTGTTGGGGAGCAGGTCCATGTTCCACAGCAAAAGCAGCAGGTGCAGAGCTCAGAGCGCAAGCAATACTGAGCGAGAGTACAGTCCTATTCACAGTGTTTCCTTAACCTCATAGAGGTGGATTCTATTGATATTAATCGGATTTAAAGTAGTAGTTCAGCCTGAACGCCTAGCCATTGTTCTGCATCTGAGTATTATTTGCTCGCTGAATGGGATTTAAATGAGATGTCGGTCACTCGAATCCGGACAATAATTTGAAGTTAGTCACTAAAAACAGTGATCAATTCGAGTTGATAGCCATTAAAAACAAAACTAACAATAAGAATACAAGCAAGACAAAACCGGCTTCAACCCGTTGTAAAACAAGCACTTTAGTCGACTCAGATCACACTTAGACGCTATTTTAAGCAGTTTTCAATTGACTAAAATCTCTATCCGCCTCAATTTAGTAGTATATCGTGAACTACTAAATTGGATGCAGCAATGAAAACCAAGTTATTGACCAGTCAAATACTGCTCACCACTCTTGTTGGCGCCACTGCCATGGCACAGCCGATTGAACCGGAACCAGGCGCAAATCTGTTAGTCTGGACCGATCACACAACCGTCGATTACATGAAGTACGCCGCCAACCAGTTCAATCAGGATTCGGGCTATGAGGTGGCGTTCACTTTCCGTGGACTGGCACCGATTGATGCCGCTTCACGATTAATTCAGGATGGAGGCTCAGCTCGAGTCGCTGATGTGGCTGAAATTGAGCATGACCTGCTTGGTCGCTTAGTCGTAGCCGGTGGTGCGATGGAAAATCTGGTCTCTGCTGACCACATCAACGCCCACTTCTTACAAAGTGCGGTCAACGCAGCAAATTCTGAGGGTAAAAGCTACGGCTTCCCGGTAAGTTTTGCCACTATCGCTCTGTTCTACAACAAGGATCTTCTGCCACAGGCTCCTGAGTCTTTTGAACAGATCATTGAGTTCTCTAAGTCATTTAATGACACCAAAGAGCACAAATATGCCCTGCTTTGGGACGTGCAGAATTACTATGAATCACGCATGTTCCTGACCCTATATGGAGCTTACGAATTTGGCGATAACGGCACCAATGCCAAAGATATCGGCATCGCCTCGGAGCAAGCACAGCAAGGCTTAGAAGCGATGAAAAAGCTACAGGCCGCAAACAGTGCTAACCCAATGGATATGCGTAACCCTCAGGTAAGACGAGGTTTGTTCAGTGAAGGTAAGGTCGCAGCAATCATCGATGGTCCGTGGGCAATTCAAGGCTACGAGGCTTCCGGAGTGAACTATGGCGTCATTCCAATTCCAACTCTAGATGGCAAGAAACCACGAACCTTCTCAACAGTTCGTCTGGCGGTCGTTTCTTCTTTCACCAACTATCCTAAAGCCGCTCAACTTTTTGCCAGCTACCTAAGTAGCGATAAGATGCTTAAAAAACGCTACGAGATGACGAAATCGATCCCACCAGTTCAGGCTGTTATGGAGGAAATCATCGACGATGCTGATGAAGCTACTTATGCGATCATCGGTCAGGGTTACTTCGCCGACGCTATGCCGTCAATTCCTGAAATGGGTTACTTGTGGTCACCAATGGCAAGTGCCATGACTTCATTATGGGTCAATGACAAGTCACCAGAGAAGGTGTTAAAGCGTGCCGTGTCAGTGATCAAAGAACAGATCAGTTTACAGGAGTAAGAGATGTTGTTGTCTCAAACTCGAATGCAACCAATGATCAACGCTTCAGTTCTTATCATGGGCCTGACGCAAATGCGTCAGGGCCATTGGGTAAAAGGCTTGGTCTGGTTGTTCATTCAGCTACTTTTTATCTTTAACATTCCAGAGCTTAGCCTAGCGTTAAAGCAGCTCATTACTCTCGGCGATGTGGCTCAGACACGCGAAGGCTTCACCATCATTCAGGGCGATCACTCTGTCTTCCTGTTGGTTGAAGGTGTGATTGCTCTGATCGCGGTGTTTGTTTTTCTTTGCCTTTACGCACTTAACATCAATGATGCCAAGTCCTGCCAGCCTTGTCAGGTTTCAGCGTCCGAGCAGATCAAAGCGATATATGACCGACAGTTTGCTTTGCTGGTTCTTTCTCCGGCAATGTTAACCAGTATCGCCTTTATCATTATGCCGATTGTCATCACCGTACTGGTCTCATTTACCAACTACTCAGCGCCTTATCATATTCCGCCACGGAACTTGGTTGACTGGGTCGGGTTTAAGAACTTTATCGCCCTGTTTGAATTGCGAATTTGGTCGAATACCTTTATTGGCGTAGCAACCTGGACAGTGATGTGGGCCATTCTGGCGACTATCTGTACCTGTGGTTTTGGTTTTGTGCTGGCACTGGCGTTGTCCAACAAGAACATCAAAGCAAAAAAAGCGTGGCGCTTCGTTTTTATCTTGCCTTATGCGATTCCCGCTTTCGTTACTCTGCTGATGTTCCGACTGCTATTAAATGGTGTCGGTCCGGTCAATACGACCCTGAATAGCTGGGGCTTTGATTCCGTTGCTTTTCTCTCCGATCCATGGATGGCGAAAGTCACGGTGATAGCGGTCAGCGTCTGGGTCGGTGCTCCCTACTTCATGCTGCTTATTTCAGGAGCCTTAACCAACATTCCTCAAGACCTTTATGAGGCTAGTGAGGTCGATGGCGCCAACAAGTTCCAGCAGTTCAGGGAAATCACCCTCCCGATGGTGTTGCATCAGGTCGCTCCTTCTCTGGTGATGACGTTTGCCCATAACTTCAATAACTTTGGCGCAATTTTCCTGTTAACCGCAGGCGGACCGATCAATCCAGAGTACCGATTTGCAGGGCATACCGACATCTTAATTACCTGGATTTACAAACTCACACTCGACTTCCAGCAGTACCAAATCGCCTCTGTGATTTCGATAATTATTTTCTTGTTCTTGTCAGTGATTGCGATCTGGCAGTTCCGACGGATGTCTTCGTTTAACGATGATGTGGGGATGAAGTAATGAAGTTTCTGTTGCAAAAATTAGCCACAGGTTTGGTCTATCTGTTCCTGTTAACCAATGCATTACTGGTTTTAGGACCGGTTATCTGGACAGTATTGGCGTCCTTCAAACCGGGTAGCAATATGTTCAGCTCTTCGTTTTCTGGCTGGAGCTTTTCACTAGAGCATTATGTGGCGCTGTTTCAGGATACCCCTTACCTGCAGTGGTATCTCAACACCTTCGCTCTGGCAACGGCGAATATGCTGATTTCTCTGGTGGTGGTCACCATGACTGCTTACGTGTTCTCACGCTATCGATTTAAAGGCAAACGCAATGTCTTGATGGGGGTGCTGGTATTGCAGATGTTCCCTGCTTTCTTATCGATGACAGCGATTTATATCCTGCTATCGAAACTCAACCTGATCGATACCTATGCCGGTTTGTTGTTTGTCTACGTCGCTGGCTCGTTACCGTTTATGACTTGGCTAGTGAAGGGCTACTTTGACGCGATTCCGACTTCGCTCGATGAGGCAGCAAAAATCGACGGTGCAGGGCATATGACTATTTTTATCGAGATCATCTTACCTCTGGCGAGGCCGATCTTGGTATTTGTCGCTCTCGTGTCATTTACTGGCCCGTGGATGGACTTCATTCTGCCAACTCTGATCTTACGCAGTGAAGAAAAAATGACTCTGGCTATTGGTATTTTCAGTTGGATCACCTCTAACTCGGCCGAAAACTTTACTCTGTTTGCCGCCGGCTCTCTGCTGGTAGCAATACCGATCACTCTGCTTTTTGTCGCGACTCAAAAACACATCACCACAGGCTTAGTGAGTGGTGCAGTAAAAGAATAACAACAGGATCGAATTTATGATTACCCGAAGCTCACTAACACATA
Source organism: Vibrio rarus (assembly GCF_024347075.1). NCBI lineage: Bacteria > Pseudomonadati > Pseudomonadota > Gammaproteobacteria > Vibrionales > Vibrionaceae > Vibrio > Vibrio rarus. Next base: position 377,299 of record NZ_AP024900.1, on the reverse strand, counting down.
CACTGAAAAGTGCCGACAGCTACGCTTACGATGAGCAGACTCTGCACCTGAGACTTAAATGTGCCAAAGACGAAGTTGAGCGCGTTAGCTTATGGATAGGTGACCCTTATCACTGGGCAGAAGGAGGCTTAGACGGTGGTAACCTCGGCGGCAGCGATGCTCATGGCTGGGTCGGTGGCAACGAAGTTGTAATGGAACGAGAAGGTGTCACCGAACATCACGACCACTGGTTTGCGCAATTTATACCGCCTAAACGCCGCAGTCGTTACGGTTTTATTCTCTACGGAAAAGATGGTGAAAAAATACTGTTTGGCGAGAAACGTACCGTTGATTTAGACAGCAAGGCAGCGGAAGAAATTGAGCTTAGCAATCTGAGTAATTTCTTCTGCTTCCCTTATATCAACCCAAAAGATGTTCTGGTCACTCCACAATGGGCCAAGTCAACCGTTTGGTATCAGATCTTCCCTGAACGATTTGCCAACGGCAGACCAGAAATAAGTCCGAAAAATGCTGAGCCATGGGGAAGCGTACCAACCTCAAGTAACTTTATGGGCGGTGACTTATGGGGCGTAATCGAACATATCGATTATCTGAAAAATTTGGGGGTCAACGGACTCTATCTGTGCCCAGTTTTTACTGCCAATACCAGCCATAAGTACGACACGGTTGATTACTTCAATGTCGATCCTCACTTTGGCGGTAATGAAGCATTCAGAGCTCTGATTAAAGAGGCGCATGATCGAGGCATGAAAGTTATGCTCGACGCGGTGTTCAATCACATCGGCGATCAACACCCGTTCTGGTTAGACGTGGTTAAAAACGGCGAAAAATCTCAATACGCAGACTGGTTCTGGATCAATCAGTTCCCCGTTTATCCCGACACTGACAAATCGAAGTGGGACTGCTGGAACTTCAACTACGAAACGTTTGGCAACGTACTTGAGATGCCAAAACTCAACACTGAACATCAGCCATGTCGTGAATACCTGTTAGATGTCGCTCGCTACTGGGTAGAAGAGTTCGACATCGACGGCTGGAGACTGGATGTCGCCAATGAAGTTGACCACCAGTTCTGGCGTGAGTTTCGCAACGTAGTTAAGCAGGTAAAACCAGACTGCTACATTCTGGGGGAGATTTGGCACGAAGGTATGCCATGGTTGCGTGGTGATCAGTTCGATTCGTTAATGAACTACCCTATGACTCAGGCCATTACCGATTACTTTGCCCTTGATGCTCATAACAAACAGCAGTTTATGGAGACAGTCACCAGCGCTTATCTGGCTTATCCACGCAACGTTAATGAAGCGATGTTTAATTTACTTGAAAGCCACGATACCACCCGCCTGATTAGTCTTTGCGGTAACGATCTTCGTCGGGCGAAGCTAGCGTATCTGTTTATGTTCACTCAATCTGGCGCTCCCTGTATTTACTATGGCGGCGAAGTCGCGATGGAAGGGAGAAAAGGCATGGGACTTGAAGATAATCGCCGCTGTATGAACTGGTCTCCAAACCAGACTGAACTCGATTTCAAAATCTTCATTGAACAAATGATCGAGTTAAGAAAAAGCGATGACAGCTTTAATCAACCATACATCGACTGGATAGAGACTCATCATCCTAGCGTTGTCGGCTATCAACGCGGCTCAAGACGCTTCCTGATCAACAATAGCGATTCTCCGGCTAGCGTAACGCTAGATAATCGTGGCATCAGTTTATCTGCTTACGGTTACTGGTACGACTAAGCAAGGAGAAAGTATGCATCTGGAGATCTCAATAGATAAAGTTCAACTAAAGGCGACGATGCTTGATGAGCATCTCAATACTGTATATTTGAGTCAGCAAGGCCTCAATCAGACCGCGCTGAAAGTTAAACAGCTGGTGTTTCAGCTAGTCGAAAACTTTCAATGGGCATACAGTACATTCTGTTCGATTGGGTTAGCGATAACAGAGGAAGTTCAAATCTGGCTTGAGCGTCATCAATTGGCGTTATCCACCCTGATTGAACAGCACTATCGAATCCCTTGCAGCAAAAGTAACTTTATCGAAGCTGGTTTACAGAGTTCACCTGATGTCTTATCGCAGATAAAACTCAGAGAAGAGTTGTGCGTTGTACTCGATAACGAGTGCGAGCTCTACTCTTGCAGTAGAACTCGTCGAAGTATTTCTCAACGTACCATACGAGCGATTCCCTGCGCATATGTCGATCTTCCGGACTACGACTTTGTCCTTGATGGTCTCGTTACTAGCTGCAGTTGTGCGAATGAAGCGTGTACTGAACAGTTTGTTTCGGTTTCAGGATTGGAGCGACAGTATGAGCAAATCCTGCTTAAACGCCCCAATGTAAAAGAGATATTCTGCGCATTAGAATCAGGAGACCCTATTACCGCACGTACCTATCAACGCAACATCGATATGAGGCTAGCGTTCAAGCCTCATATCGAAAATAGCTTGCCCAGAAGTTTGCTAATACTTGGCAGCGTGTCGCGCTACTCCACTCTTACAAGTGACCTTAAGGTCACACTCAGTCGTTGTGGTAACAATGTGTCATTACCGGAAGCGTTAAGTTTGCCCTATGACGATTTTTCTCTTGCTCGCGGAGCAGTTCAAACAAAAGCGCAGCTACTTGCACCTCAAGTTAGGCTCTGAGCTTAACCAGTGATAATCTAACCAAAGTGGAACACAATATTGAATAATTTTAGAGGACAAACCGTGTCAGACTTGGTTACTAAGTTGATGAATTTTGGTTTTACGAAGACGGATTCCTTGGTCTATATCAACCTTCTAAAAAACGGTTGTGCCAGTGGCTACAAAATCGCGAAAGATATCTCTCTATCGCGTTCTTCTGTCTACTCTTCCATCGATAACCTATACAAAAATGGTTATATCTTTATGTCCGATGGAGACACGAAAGAGTACGAAGCCAAATCTCCAGAGCTTATCTTTAACCAAATCGAAAAGAGTACCGTAGAAAACATCCATATCCTTAAGAAAGAGTTGTCACGAATGATGATCACTGAGGAAAAAGAGTTTGTGTACAACGTCACTGGTATCGACAACTTAGTCCAGAAAGCCCAAGAGGTGATCGAGTTAGCTCAGGTAGAAATTTACCTCAACACCGACTTTCAACTTGACCCGAGATTCTCAGCAGAATTGATTGAGGCGGCTGAGCGTGGAGTGCGAATTATCACCTTCTCATTTAATCGCATCGCGGTACCTCATCCCAAAATTGAGCTCTACACTCGCTCAGATAATGAAGAGACCGCGTATCCTTCCCACCGCTTTATGATTGTTGCCGATATGAAACAGGGCTTAATGTTCTCTCATCGAGAAGAGACTGTAGGCTTATATACCAACAATCGTCTGTTGGTGAAAATGATTGCCGAGCATATTCACAGCGATATCTATCTCACTGAATACGAAAAGCTGGCACCGGATAAACGTGTGCGTATCGGTACTATACATGAACTGGACAATCCCATGGTTCATGACGATATGAAACGTCAGCCTCAGTAAATTACTAAAAAAGGTAGATATACAGGTGTCAAAAAGCCATTTAGACTAGAGGAAATCTGGCGAGTCAGAACTCGACTTGAGTTAAGTGATAACCTCATTGCGTTACCTTTACGGTTGACCAGGCTCTCTTTCGTATTATAAATCTGCCTGAACCTACAAAAAGCGTCTTAATGGGGGCGTGATCGGATTCAACCCCATTATTGAGGTACTTTACTTGTCGTTGCTCGACGTCCAATCGAAGTCGTCCCTCCTTCTTCAAGCGGGTAATTGCATTTGCATATGAGGAATGCTTGTCGGTGTTTAATGTTTGAAGCTGTAACTCTTTTGGATAGTGACACAGGCACCGCTTCAGGAACTGATAATTTATTGCGTTTATGGGAGAAATAAAAGTCTAGTGTCTCGCCTTGCTTGTTGATAGCCCGGTACAGATAATGCCATTTCCCTTTTACCTTGACGTAGGTTTCATCAACCTGCCACGAAGAGTCTGATTGCATAGCTTTCAAGTCTGAATTTTCTTTGTACGTCGTTTTATAGTTTGTAGTGGTACGCTTACCGTCCACTGGTCTATAGTAGAGAAATCAGTAAGCTCTTTGAAAAGCTCTTCTAGTTCGTTTGTGAGGTCTAATGGCATATTTAGGAAGCTATTTATGGCAGGTAATTTCTTAGTCACCTTATAGCATGCCATACTGTATGAGTCTGTATTTAATGAGCGAACTATTTCACTATTTTTGAATTTAAACTGGAGATACTGAGGGAGTTTTAAGCGAAAGTAATACGTTTGCTTACGCTGTTGAATGTATTTCATTGTGTACCTTTCTGTGTGACAGAGAAATACATGAGTAACAAACTTCAACGTAAACAAACACTTACGAATGAGGTGGAGCATACCTATAAGCCGGGTTCTGTATCCGCTTGCGCGGTGATAGCCATTCGTCTAGGCCAGCAATCGCTCACTGGCTCAAGCAACCTACCCGCTCCCTTACGCGAGCAACGCAATGTGGGAGCCTATTTGGTCTTGCTTCGGGTGGAGTTTACCCTGCTACGAACTGTTGCCAGTCGCACGGTGCGCTCTTACCGCACCCTTTCACCCTTACCTGTGCCCACTATTCGAAAATAAGGGCCATCGGCGGTTTTCTCTCTGCTGCACTTGTCGTGGGCTTGCGCCCCCCAGGCGTTACCTGGCACCCTGCTCTATGAAGCCCGGACTTTCCTCCCCTCCGTCAGTCTCCCTAAGGACATCAACGAAGCAGCGACTATCTGGTTAGCTCCGGGACGGATTGTACTGACAAAGAGTGCAGATGTCTAATCAAATAAAGCCTTAAGCTTTATAGGCTAATCTAAATGCTCCAATCCCCACTTATACAAGGCGTTCTTTTTCAGGCTATAAATTTCAGCAGTCAGTGCCGCTGCTTTTTTAAGAGGTAACTCTTTGGTCAAAATAGCCAAGGTACGACGCGCTTCTTCTGGAAGTTCATCACTGCTTTGCTCACGATAACCATGCACTAGCAACACCATTTCACCACGAATACGGTTGGCATCTTCCTCAAGCCAAGGAATCAACTCTCCCAATGGCAAACCTTGAATCGTCTCAAAGGTTTTTGTCAGCTCTCTTGCCAAAACCACTTGTCGCTCAGGACCAAACACCTGCAACATATCGGCTAATGAGTCCATGATTCTATGAGGGGACTCATAAAAGATACAAGTGCGCTCAACCTTAATCAGCTCTAAGAATCGGTCTTTACGCCCTTTGCTCTTCGGTGGTAAAAAACCTTCAAAGCTGAAACGGTCCGATGGCAAACCTGAAGCACTCAATGCGGTAATGACTGCACATGCTCCCGGTAGAGGCACAACACGAATACCGGCATGTCGGCACTGGTTGACTAAATGATAGCCAGGATCACTAATTAATGGCGTTCCTGCATCAGAAACTAGGGCGATGGTCTGCCCTTGTTGCAGTTTTTCAACTAATAACTGAGCTTTTTGTTGTTCATTATGATCATGCAAAGCAAAAGTGCGCGTCGCAATATTTAAGTGTGAAAGCAGTCGCCCAGTGTGACGCGTATCTTCAGCGGCTATAAGGTCTACGCCCTTTAAAACATCGATTGCACGCTGCGTTATATCCCCTAAATTTCCTATTGGAGTTGGGACGATATAGAGGGTTGCAGGCGAAGAATCAAAAGAATTGTTATCTGTCATTTGTTTACCGTCACTGTAGGGATTAATATAGAGGTAATTAATCCATAATTATTAAAGAACTCATGGCGCAAAAAAATCGATCTGGATACAGTGTATCACGCATTCTTACTCCCATTGCATTGTCCGTGCTTCTTGCGGCTTGTTCAAGTCCATCCTCTGACCCAGAGCTTGCACAGCAATCCAATATCCTCAATCAACCGACTCAAACTTCAGAGTACTACTTGATCAAGGCGGATTCCGCTGATGGCGAATTGCAAATAGATTGGCTCATTCTCTCGTTAAAAGCAGCAGTAAAAGAGAATAACATTGACTTAGCCAATCGCATTATTCAGCGACTTGCAAAGCAAAACATGAGTGAAGGACAGCAAGCTGAGTGGCAACTAGCCCGAGCTCAATTGCTGTTAAACGAGGAGCAACCTACCGATGCGTTGAAGCAACTTAACTTCCGTAACGAGTGGCGTCTCGAGTCTTCTCAATGGCAACGATACTATGAGCTTCGTTCAACCATTTATCAAGCCCTCTACCAACCACTAAAAGCGGCTCGTGAGCAAGTACTTAAAGCGGACTTTATTGCCGAAGATCAACAGCAAGCCAATGTTGAGCAAATTTGGGCGTTATTGACCAGCGCTACCGCTGATGAGCTTAAAGCCATGGTGGTGGCTGAAAATGAACAGGAGCTGCAAGGTTGGCGAAAACTGGCCATTTTACATCAGTCATACAGCCACAATGTTCCTAAGTTACAAAAATCTCTGCAGGCGTGGATTGATGCCAACATTCATCATCCAGCAGCACTCTACACCCCTAAAGAAATTTTAGATATTCTTGCCTTAGAGATTGTCCAACCAGAGAAAACAGCACTGGTGCTGCCTCTAAGTGGCAAATTTGCCAAACAAGCCTCGGTAATTAGAGACGGTTTTGTCTTTGCTATGATGCAAGATGAAAACCGCCTTCCAGATACGGATTATCTTATTATCGATAGTAACAAGAACAATCCACAACAGATTCAACAACAATTACAAGAGCAGGATGTGGACTTTATTGTTGGCCCACTCATGCGTAATACTATTGAGCAACTGCAAGATATTCAGCAACAAAGTTCTAGTCCAATCCCAATGCTAGCGCTTAACTTCCCTAAAGATATATTGGAAGATACCGATTTCTGCTACGTCACTCTTTCTCCGGAGCAAGAGGCAGCAGAAGCGGCTCAACACCTTGCAGAGTCAGGTGCTAAGTATCCACTGATTATTGCTCCTAGGGGCAGTTACGGTAAGCGTATGACCGCAGCGTTCAAAAAAGCATGGGAAGAAAATAACGAAACTAAGAGCTCTGTCTCCTACTTTACCTCAAAAAGCCAATTACAATATGCCGTAAATAATGTGTTTGGACTGCGAGCGAGTCAACGACGCATCACTCAAATGAACAGTCTAATGCATATGGAGATGGAGTCCGAAGAGCGTTCTCGTAGAGACATCGACGCTGTCTATATTGTTGCAGGTGACGCTGAGTTAAACCTCATTAAACCATTTATTAATGTGGCGATTAACCCTGAAGCGACACCACCTAAGCTATACGCAAACTCACTAAGCAATACCGGCATTAAACGACCTTCTCAGGATTTGTCTGGCGTAATCTATAGTGATATACCTATGTTGGTTGAACCAAACGAAGAGCTTGATTCTCAAATGTTAGAAGTTTGGGGGAAATCCAATAATCAACAAAAACGCTTACGCGCACTCGGTATGGATGCATACAGCTTGATTAATGCGTTACCAAATATGAAAATCAGTCCGGAGCACTCTATTAAAGGGCAAACTGGGGTACTTAGCATTAATGACCAGTGTGTCATTCAACGCCAGCTTAGCTGGGCTGAGTATGAGTCCATTAAGTAAGCTTGCCATAGGGCACCAATACGAGGCTGAAGCTCGACGCTACCTTGAACAGCAAGGCCTCGTATTTATTGAAAGTAATTTTCGGGTAAAATTTGGTGAAATAGACCTTATAATGCGCGATAACCAAGATATTATCTTCATTGAAGTAAAATATCGAAAGCAACACTATTTTGGTGGTGGTACCTATGCCGTCACCAAAAGCAAACAAGCAAAATTGAAGAAAACCGCGATGTTGTGGCTAAGTAAAAACAACTTACCCCTTAATCACACTTATTTTCGATTTGATGTGGTTTCTATTAGTAGTAACCCCACGCAAGTTGAATGGATACAAAACGCAATTGTCGAAGGATAGAAATGCACGAGAGCATAAAAGCGAGCTTTACCGAGAGCATACAAATTCAAATAGCCGCCGCTGAAGCGTTACCCGATGCTATTACACATGCCGCTCAAGCCATGGTAAGCACATTATTGAATGGCAAAAAAATTCTTTGTTGTGGTAATGGTGGTTCCAGTGCAAACGCCCAGCAGTTTGCCTCTTGTCTGCTCAATCGTTTTGAAACGGAAAGACCTAGCCTACCAGCAATGAGCTTAACCTCAGATATCACCACATTGACAGCCGTCGCTAACGACTACCACTATCAAGAGGTGTTTTCTAAACAGGTTAGAGCCATTGGTCAACAAGGGGATATTTTGCTCGCCTTTTCGACAAGTGGAAACAGTCAAAATATTATCAAAGCGATGGAAGCGGCAGTAACACGGGATATGACCATTATCGCCCTAACCGGTAAAGACGGGGGTGAAATGGCGGGGTTACTCGGAGAGCATGACGTTGAAATTCGCATTCCTTCAAATCGGACTGCACGTATCCATGAAGTTCACATGCTGACACTGCATTGTTTGTGTGACTTGATTGATCAAGTGCTGTTTCCTGAACATGTTGAATAACATTCACGACTAGTGAGGATTTTTATCCATGTTGTACACTCGTGGGCTCTTTTTATATATAAACATAACATTACTAAGCCTGTTTCTTTCAGGCTGTGCTAATCCATTTGTCAGCAATTCATCGGATATAGTTACCGACAGTCGCACTGCGCGACAAGTTTGGAATGATAATAATATCGAGTTTGAAGCGGCAGCCTTAAGTAATAAATCACCCTTTGCTGGCAAAGTTCGTATTACTGCCAACTCATTTAAAGGCAAAGTTGTACTGATAGGCCAGGCGCCTGACGCACAACTAAACCAACAAATAACCCAACGGGTTCAGCGTATTCCTGGGGTTAAAAAAGTCTATAATCAGATGCGTATCCAGCCTATGTTAACTTTCCCTCAAATGAGTGAGGACAGTTGGATCACAACAAAAGTAAAGTCCGCCTTCCTCGCCGAAAAAGCACTAAAAGGGGTATCGGTTAAGGTTATCACCGAAAACAGTGAAGTGTTTTTATTTGGCTACATCACACCCAAATATGCCGATATCGCCACAGAGACAGCGCGCAATGTTAGTGGCGTAAAATTAGTGGTTCGAGGTTTCGAAATTGCTGATGTTGCTGACACGTCTAATGCCACACACAGTGTGCCTAGCGCTCCAATCGCCTCAACTGAGACCCAACAGGCTCAAACAACAGCTACGCCGGCGAATCCACCTAGCACAGCTAATACTGTAACTGCTGGCAATACAACTGACGATGATACTGTGGTTGCCGGTGATGTCGTTGTGGAGCATTATCAAGATATTGAAGAACAATCATACTAAGTAAGTGGTCAGAAATAGCGCAGGAAAAATGCTCGAAAACAAGGGAGAGTTTTTCGATAAGTCGTTATTCTACAATCAAACATTCTAACGCAGTTATCGAGTATTTTAACAAGCTAGAATGACCCGTCACTTAGTACGATTGCTATCACATTAAGCCAACAAAAAAAGAGGAGCTAAAAGCTCCTCTTTTTCATTAAAACAACTTAGCTAATTTATCGCTATTATTTCACGACACGAAGACTTGGACGACCTTTTGGTCTTGGCGGTTCATCATCAGGGTCGGTAGGTGTTTCATCAATCACAGCATCGAGATTTTCTTCTACTATGGTGAGTGAATCCGCCGACGCTAAATAATTTTCGTCTTCCATTTCCATGTTATTGTCATAAGCCTCTTCAGGCTCAAACATTGTCCCTGCGCCATTTTCACGGGCATAAATAGCCTGCACAGCATAAATAGGAACAATCACCGAATGTGGACGACCACCAAAACGAGCATGAAACGTTAACGCCTCATTACCAATCTCTAGGTTACCTACCGCACGAGGTGCGACGTTCAAAATAATTTGGCCATCTTGAACATACTCTTCGGGTACGCGGACACCGGGCATAGTGGCATCAACCACTAAGTGAGGTGTAAGTTCGTTCTCTGCCAACCAATCATAAAATGCACGAAGCAAATATGGACGGCGAGGTGTCATTTCTGAAATATCCATTAACGAACCAAACGCATCTCACGCTCAGCTTCGGTCAAAGAAGCTAGGAATGAATCACGCTCAAATACACGACTCATGTAGATCTTAAGCTCTTTTGAGCCAGGACCTGTCAATTCAATACCGAAAGTAGGCAAGCGCCACAATAGTGGAGCAAGGTAGCAATCGATCAAGCTAAAGTCTTCACTCATAAAGTAATCGCTTTCTGCGAACAGTGGACCAAGCATCAGTAGATCATTACGCAATTTTTGACGAGCTTTCTCTTGCTCTTCACCTGTTGTAGAGATGATTTTCTCAGCTACGCTGTACCAGTTACGCTGAATACGATACATCATTAGACGATTCTTACCGCGGTCAACCGGATACACTGGCATCAATGGTGGGTGAGGAAAACGCTCATCCAGATATTCCATGATGATTTTTGAATCATAAAGAGTAAGTTCGCGATCGACTAAAGTAGGAACAGATTTGTATGGGTTCAACTCTGCAAGTTCAGCAGGTAGGTTCGCCTCATCGACGAGTTCTACTTCGACAGCTACCCCTTTCTCAGCCAAAACGATACGTACCTGATGGCTAGCCATATCAGTAGCACTTGAGAATAGAGTCATCACAGAACGTTTATTGGCAGCTACAGCCATGAGCCCTCCGGTATATTAAGTTTAAATAAAAGAATGGAGGCAACACGCCTCCATTACAGAAATCAGCATTGTATGATATCACAATTAGTGAATATCACGCCAATACTCTTTGTAGAGAAGATAACCAACACCTGTGAAAATCACTAAAAATAGCAATACCCACACACCTAAGCTTTCACGCTCAACCTGTACCGGATCACCTGCATACTCAAGGAAGTTCACAAGATCACGAACGGCATCGTCATACTCACTATGACTGAGCTCACCGGTTGTGTCCGCCTTGACACCCACTACCACTTGTTGCTCTTGCCCATCAATTACATGAGTTTCAAAAACCGGTTGCGGTACCCCTTGCAACTCTTGCAACACATGTGGCATACCCACACTTGGGAAGATCACATTATTCACGCCAAATGGGCGACTTGGATCTTCATAGAAAGATCGCAGGTAAGTGTACAACCAATCAACGCCTCGCACGCGAGCCGTGAGCGTTAGATCCGGTGGTGCAACACCAAACCATTTAGCCGCATCCTCTGCTGGCATATTGTTTACCATGAGATCCCCCACTACTGCTTCAGAATCAAACATGAGATTCTCACGCATTAGGTCAATAGGGATATCAAGGTCAGTTGCCACACGTTCATAGCGTTGATACTGAGTAGAGTGACAAGCAAAACAGTAATTCATAAACGTCTGAGCACCACGCTGTAAAGACGCTTTGTCACGAATATCATTGTTTGCTTTATCCAGAGCGAAGTTTCCACCCGCAGCGAATCCAAGAGCAGGCACTAGGGCAAATAATAATACGAATAACTTTTTCATTATTTGGTGATCCTTGTCGGTAGTGTCTTAGTCTTTTCATTCTTGCTGTAGATAAACAACACGACGAAGAACATGAAATAGCCCAAACTGAACAGACGAGACAGATTGGTATACAGTTCTGTTGCTGGAAGCGTACCAAGCACACCTAGGCCCACAAACGAAACCGTAAATTGAATCAAGTTAATCAAATGCAGTTTGCTTCTGTAACGGAACGAGCGCACATTACAACGGTCAATCCATGGCAGTAAGAACAGCACCACGATGGAACCACCAAAGAACACAAAACCTATCAACTTATCAGGAATCGCACGCAATATGGCGTAGTTTGGAGAGAAGTACCAAACAGGCGCAATATGCTCTGGTGTTTTCAGCGGGTTAGCCACTTCAAAGTTAGGTGGCTCGAGGAAGAAGCCTCCCATCGCTGGCGCATAGAACAATACATAACTAAAGAACAACAAGAACACGCCAACATAAAAGAGATCTTTCACTGTGCCATAGGGGTGGAACGGCATTGAATCAATGATGTCGTATTTTTTGCTGTAATCTTCGTGAAACTTAAATTCTGACTGGTAATCGTCGCCCATAGTGCCTTTAGGCAACTTAGTATCAATACCATCAGGGTTATTCGAACCCACTTCATGTAGTGCCAAAATGTGTAAAGCAACCAGCAATAACAATACGATAGGCAAGGCAACAACGTGCAAAGCAAAGAAACGGTTTAGAGTCGCACCGGAGATAACATAATCACCGCGAATCCATAGGGTTAAATCATCACCAATAACTGGGATTGCGCCAAACAAGCCAATAATTACCTGAGCACCCCAGTAAGACATTTGCCCCCAAGGCAGCATGTAGCCCATAAACGCTTCGGCCATGAGTACGACAAACAGCAACATACCAAACAGCCACACCAGTTCACGTGGTTTTTGATAGGAGCCATAAATTAGGCCGCGGTACATGTGCAGGTACACAACAATAAAGAAGAACGAGGCTCCTGTAGAGTGCATGTAACGAAGAAGCCAACCGTATTCCACATCACGCATAATGTATTCAACAGAAGCAAACGCCCCTTCCGCAGATGGTACGTAGTTCATGGTTAGCCAGATACCGGTGACAATCTGGTTTACCAACACCAACATGGCAAGTGCACCAAAAATGTACCAGAAGTTAGAATTCTTTGGTTGTGGATACTCCGACATATGCTTACGGTAAGTATTCATTGCCGGCATGCGTTTTTCAATCCAGCCGAGTAAAGCCTCCATTACGCCTCTCCTTGGTCTTCGCCGATGACAATTAGGTTATCGTCCAAATACATATGTGGCGGAACCGCTAGGTTATAAGGTGCTGGAACACCTTGGAAAACACGGCCTGCCATATCAAATTTAGAACCATGACACGGACAGAAGAAACCCGATTTAACTCCGCTCACTTGTTCATTAAAACTATTTGGAAGGTAAGTGGGTGAGCACCCTAAGTGAGTACATAAACCAACAGCAATGAAGATTTCAGGCTTTAAGGAACGATAAAGGTTTTGTGCATAAGATGGTTGTTGTTCCTCAACAGAATCAGGATCTCGTAATTGCCCTGCAATTTGATCAAGCTCGTCTAAGGTTGCTTGACCACGCTTTACAACCCAAACAGGCTGACCACGCCAGATCACTCGGGCCATTTGCCCTTCTTCTAGTTTACTGATATCGAATTCAACTGGAGCGCCAGCTGATTTAGCTCTAGCACTTGGATTCCAAGATTTGATAAAGGGTACAGCGACAGCTGCGGCTCCTAACCCTCCGACCACGGCTGTGGTAGCGGTTAGAAACTTGCGACGTCCATTATTTAGTGGCGCATTGCTCATCCAACATTCTCCCATTTGCTCCTTTGGATAGAATCACTCCTTCACAGAGCACGGCTTAAAAACTCAAACTTTGTTTCTATTTTTGTGGGCAAATGATAAAGAAAACGCCACTTTAAGACAAGATAAAGCTACTTTTTTACAACATATCTGAAGCAAATCAGAGCATAGGTCACAAAAGAGGTGAAAGTGAAACATTTATGATGGAAGATACTAACAAGAAAGGATTTTTTGAAATGATAAAAAAACAAAAAGCCCGGTATAATACCGAGCTTTTTTGACACAATTCCAGCCCGAAAGCCAGAGCATTGCTCTTTCTGAATAAGAAAGATTAACGCTTAGAGAACTGTGGTTTACGACGTGCTTTACGTAGACCAACTTTCTTACGTTCAACTTGACGTGCGTCACGTGTAACGTATCCAGCAGCGCGTAGAGCAGGACGTAGAGTTTCATCGTATTCCATAAGAGCACGAGTAATGCCGTGACGGATAGCGCCAGCTTGACCAGAAATACCACCACCAGAAACAGTGATGTAAAGGTCTAGCTTGTCTAACATTTCAACTAGCTCAAGTGGTTGACGAACAACCATACGAGAAGTTTCACGACCAAAGTAAACATCAAGGCTACGCTTGTTGATTACGATGTTACCAGCACCCGGTTTGATGAAAACACGAGCAGCTGAGCTTTTGCGGCGACCAGTGCCGTAGTATTGATTCTCTGCCATTTCCAATATCCCCGATTAGATGTCTAGTACTTGTGGTTGTTGAGCAGCATGGTTGTGCTCAGCGCCAGCGTATACTTTTAGCTTACGGTACATTGCGCGGCCTAGAGGACCACGTGGTAACATACCTTTAACAGCTAGTTCGATAACCATTTCTGGTTTCTTATCGATCAACTTTTCAAAAGTGATAGATTTTAGACCACCTGGGAATTCAGAGTGACGGTAATACACTTTACCTTTAGCCTTGTTACCAGTTACGGTAATTTTCTCAGCGTTAACAACGATGATGTAATCACCAGCGTCACAATGAGGAGTGTATTCAGCTTTGTGCTTACCGCGTAGGCGAGAAGCGATTTCACTTGCAAGACGACCAAGAGTTTTACCTTCTGCGTCTACAACATACCAGTCACGTTTTACAGTTTCTGGTTTAGCAACGAATGTTTTCATGCTAATAATAACCCGTTAATTTGAAATTAAACTAATAAGGAGCGTTTGCTCCCACTGTCTAAGAGCCCAGTCATCACCCCTTCGAGTGGTGGCACTCTTTGGTAAGTTTCTATAAAGAAAATCACCTGCAGTAACGGTGGGTCGCAGGATTATACCTAAGCCAACAAAAAACGCAATCCCATTTGGCTTATTTGTTGAGCATTTTATTTAGTTAAATGCATAACCTAACGGCCACAGTAACGCACAAACGCAACTTCTCCCATTAAGCCAAATGTTCTTGGCTGAGATAACTGTTGCTTTGCATTTCGGTCAAACGCGATTCACAGCGCTGAAACTCAAATTGCAACTGCCCTCCGGCATACAATTGATGCAACGGCACTGCAGCTGCAATAATCAGGCACACCTTCCGGTCATAAAACTCATCCACTAAGGCAATAAAGCGCCGCGCTGCATCGTCGTTTTGCCCTCCTAACTGAGGCATATCCGACAACAGCACAGTGTGATACTCACGAGAGAGCTCGATATAGTCGTTTTGACTACGTGCCGTTTCACACAACTGAGCAAAACTCGCCATTAGCACACCGTTGTACCCTTTAATAACGTCTATGTGTCGCTGATTAATATCAATCTGAGTTAACGCTTGCCCATTTTCAACAGTCAATGCACTCAATGATTCAAAATAACCATCAAGGTTGCGCTGGGCATCAGCATCTAAAGGATGATGATACAGCTCAGCCTGTTGTAAGGTTCGCATTCTAAAATCCGTTTCACTGTCCAATTCAAACACATGGCAATGCTGTTCTATTAGGTCAATGGTTGGCAAGAAACGCGCTCGTTGTAAGCCATTTCTATATAAAAGGTGGGGAGGAATATTCGAGGTGGCCACTAATACTATATTTCGCTCAAATAGAGCCTGAAATAAAGTGGCTAAGATCATGGCATCGGTAATGTCAGAGACGAAGAACTCATCAAAGCAAATGACATCCGCTTCACTTTTAAATTTATCCGCAACCAATGATAGCGGATCACTTTGATTGTGCAGTTGCTTAAGCTCATGATGCACTCGATACATAAAGCGATGAAAGTGCATACGCATTTTTCGCTCACTGGGATACAGCTCAAAAAAGCTATCCATCAAGTAGGTTTTGCCTCGACCTACCCCGCCCCAAACATATAACCCTTTCGGTGACGCCACCTTTTTAGGCTTACTAAACCAACGTTGCCATCCTTTTGGTTGAGTGGTGATAGATGGTTGCGCATTGTCTTCTAGTCTGACGTATAACTCTTCAAATGCTTGAACGGCTTTGTGTTGCTGTGCATCAAACTGGAAACCATGCAGGTCGATATCGTGTTGATATTTTTCTAACGGCGTCATTTTTGTTGATCAACTCAATTAGATTCTTTATTGGATAAGGTTCTCATAGTAACATGAGGTATGTTGCGGTGTAAGAACGCAGTAACTAGATTGTTAACAGATTAACAAAAGGAAATACTATGCCTTGGATTTATGCGATAGTCGGCCTATTCGTGGGGATCATAATTGGAGTGATTATTTCTCGAATCACTACCCCACAATATAAAAAGCAAAAACAGTTACAAAAAGATTTAGAATCTTCAAAGTTCCAACTAGAACAGCAACGTCAAGATATTAACGACCATTTTTCAGAGTCTGCTCAGATTCTCGATAATATAGGTAAGGAATATCGCAAGCTATATGAGCACATGGCAAATACATCAAACGATTTATTGCCTAATCTTCCCGCTCAGGACAACCCATTCGCTAAGCGCATTACCTCTGATGAAGAAGATAATGACCAAGCGACGTCCACAAGTGAGCCACCTAAAGATTACGCCAATGGCGCTACTGGGATGTTAAAAGAGGTAAAGAAAGAAATCTTAGATGCTCCAGAAGCCATAAAAGCATCATAACGCTACTCTCGAAAATGTTGAGACACGATAAATTCTGAATTTTTTCCTAGCAAAGGAACCGGAACGAATTTTCCCTGTCTCAACATTGAAAGTACCTATAGGAGCCAATAATGAAAAAACCTTTGCTTGCCTTATCTGTTGTAGCCTTAAGTTTAGGCTCGATAATGACGCCATTGCACGCCAGCGCTGCCTTACCTTTGCAGGTGGACGGCAATGAACTGCCAAGCCTTGCCCCTATGCTTGAGCGAGTATCACCTGCAGTTGTCAATATTTCAGTTGAAGGAACAATGGTTTCCAAGCAACAAATTCCTGAAAGTTTCCGCTTTTTCTTTGGTGATGAACTCCCTGCAGAACAGTCTCAAGAACGCCCATTTCGAGGTCTAGGCTCTGGGGTTATTATTGACTCAGAGAAAGGACACATCATCACCAACTACCATGTGATTAATGGAGCCGACTCCATAAAAGTCCAATTGAGCGATGGCCGTGAGTTTGACGCCGAACTCGTCGGTGGCGATAAGATGTCAGACATTGCGCTATTAAAACTAAAGAAAAAAGCGAAAGGGCTAACTCAAATGGAGTTCGCTGACTCAGATAAACTGCGCGTCGGTGATTTTACTGTCGCCATAGGCAACCCGTTTGGCCTAGGAAAAACCGTCACTTCAGGCATAGTATCAGCCCTTGGTCGAAGTGGTTTGAATCTTGAGAATTTTGAAAACTTCATCCAAACCGATGCTGCCATTAATTCAGGTAACTCAGGGGGAGCTCTCGTTGACCTTAATGGTAAATTAATTGGTATTAACACCGCTATCTTAGGCCCTAATGGCGGTAATGTGGGGATCGGTTTTGCGATTCCATCAAATATGATCCATAACCTCACCGAGCAAATCATTAATTATGGCGAAGTGAAACGTGGCATGCTCGGAGTACAAGGTGGAGAAATCACCGCAGAACTGGCGCAAGCTTTAGGTTATGAGTCAAGTCGCGGCGCTTTCGTCAACCAAGTATTACCAGACAGTGCTGCAGATAAAGCCGGTCTACAAGCGGGTGATGTCATCGTCTCTCTTAACGGCAAAAAGATCAGTACCTTTAGCGAACTTCGCGCGAAAGTCGCCACTTTAGGTGCCGGTAAAAAAATAAAAATTGGCGTTATCCGCGATGGCAAAAATAAACAGTTTGACGTAACTTTAGGTGAGTCCCAGTCTCAACAAACGAAAGCAGAACAACTGCACCCTGGTTTAACTGGCGCCTCTTTGAGTAATACGCAAAAATCGGATGCACAACAAGGGGTGAAAGTGACCTCTGTAACCAAAGGTTCTCCAGCCGAATCCTACGAGATCGAGCAAGGGGATATCATTATTGGGGTAAACCGCCATCGAGTATCTAACCTAAAAGAACTGTCGAAATACCTAGAAAAACAAGACGGTGTACTAGCACTAAATATTCAACGTGGCGATAGAAGAGTCGTTGTTGTCGTCCGCTAGAATAAACGATGAAATGGATAAGGGAAGCCTAGCGCTTCCCTTTTCTTTCGCTAAAAATGAGTGTTATGCTTAAATCAATACAAGGTTTGTTGAGAGAATCATGCTGAGATCTTTTTTGCGCTCTATTTTATTTGGACTGATCGCTGCTGCTATCGTCATCGCGCTGATACCTGAACTGCGTCATAAAATCATCCCCGCGCAATCCCAATCTAATACCGTGACAGCCTCTTCGTCACCCATGTCTTTCAATAATGCCGTTCAACGAGCCGCGCCGGCTGTGGTCAATATTTATAGTCGCCAATATTCAGAAGAAGATAGAAGCAAACTGAAAACCCAAGGGCTAGGCTCTGGGGTTATTGTTAGTGCTAAAGGCTATATCATTACCAACTATCATGTTGTTGCCAGTGCAGACCAAGTCATTGTGGCTCTACAAGATGGACGCGTTGCCAGTGCACAACTCATAGGGCAAGACCGCCGCACTGACATTGCTGTGTTACAGATATCCATGTCAAACCTGCCTGTGATCCCACTTAACTCTGAATACTCCGCTAAAGTGGGTGATATTGTCCTCGCTATAGGTAACCCTTATAACCTAGGGCAAACCACCACCTTAGGGATCATTTCAGCCACCGGGCGTTCTTCAATTAGTGCCGATGGCAGACAAGCCTTTATTCAAACCGATGCTGCAATTAATGAAGGAAACTCAGGGGGGGCGTTAGTCAACTCTCAAGGTGAGCTAGTGGGCATTAATACCGCTTCATTTCAACAAGCCACCGAGCTTGAGACTTATGGTATTTCATTTGCCATCCCACAAAAATTAGCTTGGAAAATCATGAATAAAATCATTGCGGACGGTCGTGTGATTCGTGGTTACATTGGCGTTGACGGCCAAGATATCAGCTCAATGACCAATCGTTTACTGGCAGGAAACTTTACTGGTGGCATCATTGTGTTAGGCGTTGAACCCGGAGGTCCTGCGGATGAAGGGGGGATTAAGGCGCAAGATATTATCGTTAAAATCGGTGATATGGTCGCTGACAATCGTCAAAGCGTAATGGACGCCATCACAGACGCCCGCCCAGGTAGCGAAGTCAAAATCGTCGTTATTAGAAACGGTAAACAAAAACAGCTGACCGTTAAAATTGGCGAAGATAACCGGCTATTAACACCTAATACTAATCGTAGTAAGTAATACCATAACGGGTCATTCTAGCTTGTTAACACACTCGATAACTGCGTTAGAATTTTTGATTGTAGAATAACGACTTATCGAAAAAAACCGCCTATCGGCGGTTTTTTTGTTGATAGCCGCTATGACTGTACTTCTATAGCGGTGACACGTTGCAAGCCGCGCGGTAGCATAGCGCCGCGACGTCCTCTTTCACCTCTAAAGTTCTCAAGGTCACTAGGTTTTAGACCAAGTTTACGTTTACCTGCATACAAGGTCACCGTCGCATTGGCAGGAATAGCAATCAGTTGTGTGACAAACTCTTCACGACTCTTAGCTTTAGCAGAAGGAATATTGATGATCTTATTCCCTTTACCTTTACTTAATTGTGGCAAGTCCTTAATCGAAAACAGCAACATCCTGCCTAAGTTCGTTATAGCTAATATTTCATCGCTATCTAATTGAGAGATGGCACTCGGTGTTAAAATCTCAGCACTTTGTGGAAGATTCACCAACGCCTTACCGCTGCGGTTTTTCGATAGTAAATCACTACCACGACAAACAAACCCATAACCGGCATCTGAGCCAACTAACCAAAGTTGCTCTTCATCCCCCATCAACACTTGACGAATATGAGTGCCGGTAGAAATATTTAGACGCCCCGTAATAGGTTCCCCTTGGCTTCTTGCTGACGGTAAAGAATGAGACTCTAAAGAGTAACTTCGCCCATCTGAGCCTAAGAATATCGCTTGCTGGTTGCTCTTTCCTCTGGCCGAAGCAAGGAAACTATCACCGGATTTATAATTCAATGTTGAAGCGTCCACCTCATGCCCTTTAGCATGGCGAATCCAACCTTTCTCCGACAACACGACCGTAATAGGTTCGCTCGGCAATAAGTCTTTTTCGGTTAAGGCTTTGGCTTCTGCACGCTCGACTATAGGTGAACGGCGATCATCACCATATTTTTCTGAATCTGCTTTTAACTCTTTCTTAAGTAAAGTGTTCAAACGGCGTTCTGAGCCCAATAACAACTCCAGTTGTTTACGCTCTTTTTCCAACGCTTCTTGTTCACCGCGGATCTTAAACTCTTCAAGTTTGGCTAACTGGCGTAACTTGGTATCTAAAATCGCATCCGCTTGAATACCCGACAACTCAAAGCGCGCCATCAATACCACTTTAGGCTCATCTTCTGTACGGATGATTTCAATGACTTCATCAAGGTTAAGGTAAGCGACCAACAAGCCTTCGAGGATATGTAAGCGCGCTAAGATTTTATCTAAGCGATACTGCAAGCGACGACGCACTGTCGTGCGACGAAACTCAATCCACTCTTTGAGAATTTGTACTAAACCTTTCACTTGTGGACGCTTATCTAAACCTATCATGTTTAAGTTAACGCGATAGTTCTTCTCAAGGTCCGTTGAAGCAAACAGGTGGTTCATTAATTGATCGCAATCCACTCGACTTGAGCGCGGTACGATAACAATTCGGGTCGGGTTTTCATGATCCGACTCATCACGCAAATCGTCCACCATTGGCAGCTTTTTCGCGCGCATTTGATTGGCAATTTGCTCTAGTAACTTAGAACCTGACACCTGATGAGGCAATGCAGTAATCACAATATCACTGGCTTCTTTATGCCAAACCGCACGCATTTTAATGCTGCCTCGGCCTGTGCGATAAATTTTTTCAATATCCGTTTTAGGCGAGATAATCTCAGCTTCAGTTGGGTAATCAGGCCCTTGCACAAATTGCATGATATCTGGCAATTCAGCCTTAGGGTTATCAATCAACTCCATAGTGGCATTCGTCACTTCACGCACATTATGTGGCGGAATATCGGTGGCCATCCCAACGGCGATACCGGTAATGCCATTAAGTAAAATGTGCGGTAGGCGTGCAGGAAGCATCTGAGGTTCTTTCATTGAACCATCAAAGTTTGGCTGCCACTCAACAGTGCCTTGACCGAGCTCGCCAAGTAAAACTTCAGCAAATTTAGATAGCTTTGACTCGGTATAACGCATGGCGGCAAAAGACTTAGGATCGTCTGGTGCACCCCAGTTCCCCTGTCCATCCACCAATGGATAACGATAAGTAAATGGCTGAGCCATTAATACCATGGCTTCATAACAAGCTGAGTCACCGTGTGGGTGGTATTTACCCAATACATCACCGACGGTACGAGCCGATTTTTTATATTTTGATGATGCCGATAAACCAAGCTCTGACATGGCATAAATAATGCGACGCTGTACGGGCTTTAAGCCATCACCAATGTAAGGCAATGCACGATCCATAATGACGTACATTGAATAATTCAAATAGGCGTCTTCGGTGAACTTACGCATTGGTAATTGTTCTACGCCATCATATGTAATCTCGTTCGACATTCTTATACCTCGGCCATATCGCCGTTATTTTGCAGCCAATGACGGCGATCATCCGCGCGCTTCTTACCTAGAAGCATATCCATCATTTCCATCGTCTGTTCATCATCATCTATGGTCAATTGCACTAAACGACGAGTATTAGGGTCCATGGTTGTCTCACGAAGTTGCAATGGGTTCATTTCACCCAATCCTTTAAATCGTTGCACATTAATCTTGGCGCGCTTGCTGCTCAAACGCTCCATAACCGCATCTTTTTCATCTTCATCTAGGGCGTAAAACACTTCTTTTCCGCAATCAATCCTAAACAGTGGTGGCATAGCAACATAGACATGGCCTGCCCCTACTAAAGAGCGGAAGTGACGAGTAAATAACGCGCACAACAGAGTGGCAATATGTAAACCATCGGAATCCGCATCCGCTAAAATACAGATTTTACCGTAACGCAAACCATCGAGATTCGGCGAGTCTGGGTCTATCCCCAATGCCACTGAAATATCGTGCACTTCCTGAGAAGCCAACACTTGATCCGCGCTCACCTCCCAAGTGTTTAGAATCTTACCGCGCAAAGGCATAATGGCTTGAAACTCACGATCTCGCGCTTGCTTGGCTGAACCACCCGCAGAGTCACCTTCCACTAAGAAAAGTTCCGTGCGCGCCAAATCTTGCACTGAGCAATCGGTCAGTTTACCGGGAAGTGCAGGCCCTGAAGCCACCTTCTTACGTACTACCTTTTTGCTCGCACGCATACGGCGATGCGCATTAGCAATACACGCTTCGGCCAACTGCTCAGCAATATGAGGGGTTTCGTTTAACCATAGGCTAAAGCTATCTTTCACTACACCAGAAACAAAAGCGGCACATTGACGTGAAGAGAGGCGCTCTTTGGTTTGCCCGGCAAATTGAGGGTCTTGCATTTTAATCGATAACACATAAGAACAGCGATCAAACACATCATCGCCAGTCAATTTCACCCCACGCGGTAACAAGTTGCGAAATTCACAAAATTCACGCATCGCATCCAGCAAACCTTGGCGTAAACCGTTAACATGCGTTCCTCCTTGAGAGGTAGGAATTAAGTTAACGTAGCTTTCAGTGATGAGTTCACCACCTTCAGGCTGCCAAATAATAGCCCAATCTGCCGCTTCAATTTCAGTAGCAAACTGTCCTGTAAATGGTGTTTCTGGAAGTAAGGTATACCCTTTCACACCTTCCATGAGGTAGTCTTGCAAGCCGCTCTCGTAGTACCACTTATGCTCTTTACTATTCACCTTGTCAGTGAAGGTAATTTCAAGCCCTGGACACAATACGGCTTTAGCTCGCAAATTGTTAATCAATCGCGAAACAGAGAAGTTAGCCGAATCAAAATATTTGCTTTCCGGCCAGAAATGAACACTGGTACCACTGTTACGCTTTCCGCAAGTACCCACGACCGTGAGATCTTGAACCTTATCCCCATGCTCAAAAGCAATTTGATAGACCTGACCATCACGACGAACATTCACTTCCACGCGTTTTGATAAGGCATTTACTACCGAAATACCAACGCCATGCAAGCCGCCGGAGAACTGATAGTTCTTATTAGAAAATTTACCACCAGCGTGCAATTTACAGAGAATCAGCTCGACACCAGAAACCCCTTCTTCAGGGTGAATATCTACAGGCATACCACGCCCATCATCAACCACTTCTAGTGACTGATCGGCGTGTAAAATGACTTGTATCTTAGATGCATGGCCGGCTAATGCTTCATCGACACTGTTATCAATTACTTCTTGCCCAAGGTGATTGGGGCGCACAGTGTCTGTATACATGCCAGGACGACGGCGAACGGGCTCTAGACCGTTTAAAACCTCTATCGCCCCAGCGTTATATTGTTCAGTCATAATTTGAAATTTTACTCTTGGCGTTGTTAAACATCGCTTCTCATTATTGAGAAAAGTGCAACCTCTATGGTTGGCTGGTTTGCGTATTACACAGGGTCAATCAATCATAGGCTCTCTCGTTTGGAGCATCAGAACGTTTAACTTGAATGATAAAACGCGTAAGTTGACGTCGTTAATCGATTTCCCATAAGCCACGCGACCATTTAGCTATATTACATAGTCTGGCGCAGTGACTGTTATGTCAAGTTTGCACCGGATTCCTGATTAAAAAGCATGATAATCGTGCGCTAATCAGGCAATCATAGTGCAATAGGTTGAAGGGGGTGGTGAGAATTAAAGCTGCAGGAACTCTACAATCACGCTGGGATAACGCTCAAACCCAACAAAACTATGATTGCCCTCTTGTTCTATGATCTGTTGGCAATGCTGGTATTTTTTTACCCCTTGCCGATAATCCAACACTTCATCCCCTTGTTGTGTCAGTAACAAAAAATCCGATCCATTCTCTATACTAGGCACATCTAGTGCTTTGAGTTGCTGCACATGAATAGGCTCTAGTCGATATTCTTCTTGGGTATAAGGATTGAGTTGTGGGCCGAGCAAGTTCTGCAATAGCTCAAAAGGCTTAACCGCTGGGTTTATTAGTACCGCTTTAAAGCCGTACTGTTGATTCAGCCATGTCGATAAGTATCCCCCCATCGAACTGCCCACGACACCCACCTGATATTGCTCAACGAGATCGTCACATAAGCTCTGTAAAAAATCGCTACACGCTTTTGGGTATACGGGTAATTGCGGGGCAAGGAAGTGAATATCAGGTCGATGTTTGGTGCAAAAGTCACCCATCACCTGCGCCTTTAATGACTTTGGCGAACTATTAAAACCGTGCAGATAAAGGAGTAAAGAAGGTTTCGATGTTAATGACACCTTAGTAACCTTCAGATTCAAAGTCAGGAATAAAACGCCCTTCAGATAGGCGGTATACTTGTGATTCTATGCTGCCATCTTTATGCAACTGTAAATGACGCCAACCTGGTGGTAGCGTATCTAACGCAAACTCATCACTATTTGCCTTAAATTGAATACAAGTGGATGGCGTTGCCATAACGCGTACACCATTGTGTTCTTTATCGACTTTCTGATGCACATGCCCGCCCAGCACCGCACGGACATTATCGTACCCGGCTATGCGCTCCCAGAATTGCGGGGCTTTTTGTAATTTATGTTGGTCTAACCAAGCGCTACCAATTGGCAATGAGTTGTGATGGAACAAGATTAAAGTATGACGCTGTGGGTATTGATTCAGTTTTTCTTCAAGTAAATCTAACTGCGACTCATCGAGATAACCGTGTGGTAAACCTTCAACCTGGCTGTTTAGCATAATCAATTGCCAGTAGTCACCGGCAAGTACATGCTCCATCTCTCGAATTTGCTTAGACGGAAGTAATTGGCTCATGTTTTTTTTCCGGTCATGGTTACCCGGTAGCCAGTAACATGGCTTCTCTAGGCACTCAATACCTTGCGCAAATCGAGAGTAAGATTCTAATGAATGATCTTGTGAAATATCGCCCGTGGCGACAATGGCATCAAAAGCGACATTTCGCACAACCACATCATCCACAACTGCAAGAAAGCTCTGTGCCGTGTTAACGCTCAACAAGCATCCTTCGTCTTTCGCGAATAAGTGCGTATCTGTAATCTGTACTAATTGGACGGTCTCTTCCATCACAACCATTTGCGGTTCCACTATCAATTTTTCCAATCTTATTTATTGCCAATACTTACAACAGAGGTTCTCTACTTATACCCATTTTAAGACAAAATGTTAACCAGTCCCCAAGAAATTGGTTAAGTTGGTGCTTTTCATCTTTTTGCATCATTTTTTTATTGGGGTAATCATAACGAGCATGTATAACTCTCATCTTTTCACTTGCACACACTTCTGCAACCCTTGCATCGTGATATAGACGCACCGTCATGTTTGGAAGTGGGAAATTGGGCGTTTGATCACACTGAAAAAGATCAACTAAGGTTGTATAACGCGTGATTTCAAGAATATTGATCTGATATACCTGATCTTGAACTTGATAGGTTCGCTTATCCCCCACCTCGGCTTGACTGGGCAGTAGTGAGTTTAATTTAGCATAATTTGTTTCATACAGACGCATGAGACCTGCAAAATCAACATGATAACTTGAATCTACTTGCCGTAACTTAACCATCTTTCCCTCAATTGCTGATGATGCAACATCAACCATTGAATGGTTATAATCGAAGCTGCATTTTCAATTATACCATTTTCAACCAATTTATAGGCTTCTTCTCTTGTTAAAATATGGACAAGAATATCTTCACCTTCAGACTCTAGCCCAAAAACACCGCCTGATTCTGGCGCGTTCACCTTACCAATAAACAATTGTAATCGCTCAGAGCAACCACCCGCAGACGGGTAATAGCTACAAATAGGCTCTACATTATCCACGCTCAAGCCCGCCTCTTCGACACTTTCGCGCTTCACCACATCAATGGCATTTTCAGCACTTTTGTCTTGCATGCCAGCCACGATTTCCAATTGCCAAGGCTGCTCTCCCAGCAATGCCCCCACTCGGATCTGCTCCACTAAAACAACCTGATCACTGACGGGATCATATGGCAACATTGCCACGGCATCACCACGCTCAAACAACTCTCGACTAATGATCTCGCTCCATCCACCCGCAAACAATCGATGGCGAAACTTTACTTCAGCAAGGCTAAAAAAGCCCTTGTACACCGTTTTCGTCTCAATAATATCGACATCACTACGATCAAACGTAGGGTAAATGCTAGAGTTAGGCATGGTTACTCTCTTAGATTAAAGTCATATTCAAACTATTACGTTGGCAACACAGAGCAATAGATGATCTCTTGGCAATGGTACTGCAACCTATCCTGTAAGTTAATAATTTAAAACTAAACCACCATAAACATAGAGTTTTTGCTAGTTTTTGTAGTACTCTATGTAAGACTATGCAAAATCAGTTCAAATTCGATAAAATACCTATAATCTAGTTATTGAGTCTCAATTTTAGTAGCAGGAAGAGTTACGACAATGAAAAAAGTGCTGTCCATTTTTATTTCAGCTTCCCTGTGTGGCCTATCTCTATCAGCCAACGCAGAAAACTTAGCGGATGTTTATAATCAAGCGAAAAATAGTGACCCTCAACTATTACGTTCAGCGGCTCAACGTGATGCTGCCTTTGAGAGCATCAATTCATCGCGCAGTACCCTGCTACCTCAGATTAACTTAACAGCAGGATATAACTACGGTGAGAATTATGCATCAGCTAAAACTAATGCATTTACCGCAGGTATTGGCTTAAGCCAAGAACTTTATCAGCGCTCAAGCTGGGTAACTCTTGAAACAACCGAGAAAAAAGCGCGCCAAGCCGATTCTGCTTATGCGGCTAAACAGCAAGATCTTATCCTACGTGTGGCTACCGCTTACTTTGAAGTCTTACGCGCACAAGATAGCTTAGAATTTGTGCAAGCAGAGAAAAGCGCGGTTGCACGCCAGCTTGACCAAGAAAAACAACGTTTTGATGTTGGCCTATCGGCAATCACTAACGTACATGAAGCACAAGCTGAGTTTGATAGCGTATTAGCTGAAGAAGTTATCGCTAAAAACAACCTAGTGAACAGCTATGAATCTTTACGTGAAATCACAGGCGCAGGCCATCAAGATTTAGATGTTCTTGATATTGAACGTTTCTCGGTAGCGAAAAGTGAAAAAACAACTGACGCCTTAGTAGAACAAGCGCAACAAGAAAACTTAAGCTTACTTGCCGCTCGTATTAACCAAGATATTGCACGGGACGATATTCGTCTAGCCAGTTCAGGTCACTTACCTTCTTTAACCTTTAATGCTGATGCCGGTTATGGCAACGGTAAAATCAGCGGTGCTGATGTTGATGACACTAACTATAATTTAGGTATTAATCTTTCAGTGCCTCTTTATAGCGGTGGCAGTGTGAGCTCTCAAGTAAAACAAGCGGAATACAACTACGTTGCCGTCAGTGAAGATCTAGAAGCATCTTATCGCTCTGTGGTTAAAACCGTTCGTGCATCAAATAACAATATTGATGCCACTATTGGTTCTATCCGCGCCTTTGAACAATCACTTATTTCAGCAGAATCTGCATTAGCAGCTGTTGAAACAGGCTACGAAGTCGGTTCACGTACTGTCGTCGATGTACTCGACTTTACTCGTCGTGTATTTGAAGCCAAACGTAACCTCTCTGATGCTCGCTATAACTACGTCATCAGTGTTCTACAGCTAAAAGAAGCAGTAGGTACATTGAGTGAACAAGATATTTTAGATATTAATGATGGCCTACAACCTGCCAAAAAAACGGACAGCAAAGCGTCTTAATCTAAAATAAACATGACACATTAAAAAAGCGGGTCATTTTAAAATGACCCGCTTTTTTATTTAGAGAAATAAGACTGTATCACCTAACCGGTTATACCAATCACACTAAGTAAGTGATCAGATATAACGCAGGAAAAACACTCGAAAACAAGGCGGAATTTTTCGATAAGTCGTTATTCTACCATCAAAAATTCTAACGCAGTTATCGAGTATTTTAACAAACTAGAATGACCCATTATTTAGTACAATTAGTATTACTCTTTGCCACCTTTAATGGCTTCGATTATTTCAGTCGTTGAGCAGCCATCTTCAAAGTTAAGTACTTCAACACGTCCACCTGCGGCAATCACCTCTTTACCACCAGCAATCTCTTCAGGTTTATAGTCTCCACCTTTAACTAAGAGATCCGGTAGCACCTGAGAAATAAGACGCTGAGGAGTATCTTCAGAGAACGGTACAACCCAATCTACGGCGCCTAAACCTGCAAGTACTGCCATACGGCGATCCGTAGGGTTAACCGGTCTTGCTGGGCCTTTTAAACGCTTCACAGAGTCATCTGTATTGACGGCAACGATGAGGCGATCCCCCAACCCTGCGGCATGATTTAAATAGGAAACATGACCGGCATGCAAAATATCAAAGCAACCGTTGGTCATAACCACTCGCTCACCTTTTGCTTGCATTTTTTTCACAGATGCAATTAAGGCTTGCTCGCCTATCACTCCAAAATCACTGTCTTGGGCACCGTGTATAGCCTCCGCCAATTCAATTGGCGACAGTGTTGAAGTGCCTAACTTACCCACCACAACACCTGCGGCGGCATTAGCCAGTGCACAGGCTTCATCTAAAGGTTTTCCCGCAGCAACAGAAGCGGCTAACACTGAAATCACCGTATCTCCAGCACCAGTCACATCGTAGACTTCCTGCGCTTGAGTCGGTAGGTGGAAAGGTTTTAAGCCACGACGCAATAGCGTCATGCCATTTTCACTGCGCGTCACTAATAACGCTTGCAGATCAAATTGCTCTATCAGTTGTAAGCCTTTCTCAGCCAATTGCTGTTCATCTTTCACCGGTCCTACAACACACTCAAACTCCGACATATTGGGGGTCAATAATGTCGCCCCTCTATAACGTTCAAAATCAGCGCCTTTAGGGTCCACAAATACGGGAACCCCAGCGATTTTGGCTTGTTCAATCATCGCCTTTGAATGCTCTAATGCACCTTTGGCGTAATCCGATAAGATAATCGCTTTACTGTGTGGAATAGCCTGCTGCAATCGAGAAAGCACATTCTCAGGTTCGACACTTTCAAATTTATCTTCAAAATCAAGACGAATTAATTGCTGGCCGCGGCTCATCACTCTTAATTTAGTAATGGTTGGGTAATCCGCCAGTTCAACAAAGTTGCATTTAACGTTTAATGCACTCAGTTTTTCTTTCAGTATGCGAGCCGGTTCATCTTCTCCCGTCAAACCGATCAAATGCGAAGCGCCACCTAAAGCCGCTATGTTCATCGCGACGTTCGCAGCCCCACCAGGGCGCTCTTCGTTATTTTCAACCTTCACTACAGGTACGGGTGCCTCTGGCGAAATACGCCCAGTAGGACCATACCAATAACGGTCAAGCATCACATCTCCAACAATAAGGACATCTGCCTCGTTATAGTTGGGCAAGATTGGTTTCATAACGACTCCACAAGCATAATTTCTAATAACAATTCTAGCATAGCTAAGGATACATCAAAGTTAGGCTAAGCTTTTGAGCAATTTAACTTTGTTGCTCTTTTTTCATCCAGTTACACCACATTTCACTGACAAATTGCCGATGTTGCGTGAACTTATCCTCTGCTACGTCTGCATCCAAATTGAGTAAATTCCGTCTATGGATTTCATTTCGCATTGTTGTATAGGCTTCTACTAATTGTTTAGCCTGTTCTCGGGTCAGCACATCTGCTGCCACTAAACTTTGCAAAATACGCACATTGTCGGACCAATAGCTCAGGTTTGAATCACTATGGCTATAATTTAGCACCCAGTACTGAGTTAAGAACTCAATATCCGTGATCCCTCCCTGATCTTGTTTGAGCATAAAGCGATGTTTCTTTTTGCTTCCTAAATGCTCACGCATTTTCTCACGCATTTTGACGACTTCATCACGTAACTCTGATTGCTCTCTCGGTAAGCACAACACTTTTTTTCTGACCTTAGAAAAGGCATCCACTAAAATATCATCACCATAAATAGGACGCGCACGCACCAAAGCCTGATGCTCCCATGTCCACGCCTCTTGCAATTGATACTCTTCATAAGATTCAATAGGGCTGACCATCAAGCCAGAAGCACCCGACGGCCTTAGTCGAGTATCAATTTCATAAAGAATTCCAGAAGGGGTTCGTGTCGAGAAAAGATGGGTAATTCGTTGTGCAAGACGAAGGTAGAACTGCCTACCATCAATGCTTTTATCACCATCGGTATAAGAAGAAAGCGGGCAGTCGTGTATGAACACTATGTCTAAATCCGAGTTATAACCTAACTCCCAGCCACCAACTTTGCCGTAACCTAGCACGGCAAAGCCTCGCCCCTCTCTGTTGAGCAAATGATTAGGCTCTCCGTATTTGGCTGCCATTTGTCGCCAAGCTTGATTAATGACCTGCTCAACAATGGCTTCCGCTAGATACGTTAAATGATCGCTGACCTGCATGACAGGCAATACTCCAGCAATATCGGCGGCAGCAATGCGTAAAATACAAGTCTGTTTAAATTGGCGTAATGCTTCCATCTGCTGCTCCATATCCTCTTCAGGTATGCGCGTCAGATAATCGCTTAATTCAGATTTATAGCTACTTAACTCTACCGGCTTATACAACTGTTGCGGATCAAGAAGCTCATCGAGCAATATTGGGTAGCGCCCTAACAACTCGGTTATCATCGGGCTTGCTGTACACAGTTTTACCAGTTGCTCTAAAGCGGCGGGGTGTTCATCAAGAAGCTCTAAATAAGTGGTGCGGGTCACTATCTTAGCCAGCACCATTAATACTCTTTCTAAACCAAACTCTCCTTCAGGGTGAGCCAGTACTGTAGAAATGAGCTTAGGCATCAAATGCCTCACCACTTCACGCCCTCTTGGTCCCAAGGTTTTTTTGGCTAGCTCAGCTTTAAAAGAACCTAAAGCCGCGGATAAATCTGATAATGATTTCTCTTTTATATCTAATGCTAATTCATTGAAGATGTTCGCTGTCTGTTCAGGATCATTGGCTAAACTCCACAACTCTACATACCTAGCGTCTATGGCCTGCCCATGATCTTCCTCATCTCCAATAAGATCTTCAAAGACTTGGTGCACATTAGACATATGCTGGTTCAATTCATCTTGTAGCTTGTTGTAATTGTCAAACCCCATCACCTCAGCCAATTGTTGTTGGTCACCACTTCCCTCTGGTAAGGTTTGGGTTTGCTTATCTTCCATGGCTTGCAACAGGTTTTCCAAGCGACGCAAAAAACGATAAGCCGACATCATGCCATCCACATCTGGCGCATCTAATAACTGCTGCTGTTTTATCGCTTGTAGCGTTTCCAATAGACCTCGGCCTCGAAGGCTGGGTTCTCGACCGCCACGAATTAACTGGAACACTTGGGCAATAAATTCTATTTCACGAATACCGCCAGGGCCCAACTTGATATTATTGTTCAACCCTCGACGGCGCACTTCACTGCGGATCATCGCCTTCATACGTCGTAAGGATTGAATCGCACTAAAGTCAATATAGCGACGGAATACAAAGGGGCGTAACATCTGGCGTAGCTCTTGATATTGAGGGTACATCTCTCGCCCCATGACCCGAGCTTTGACCATGGCATAACGCTCCCAGTCTCTTCCTTGCTCTTGGTAGTAATCCTCTAAAGCGGCAAAACTCATCACTAAGGGACCACTCTCGCCAAAAGGACGCAATCGCATATCCACTCGGTAGCAAAAACCATCTACGGTCACTTGATCTAAAGATTTAATCAAGCGCTGTCCTAGGCGAGTAAAAAACTGCGCATTGGCAATCGAGCGTCTTGCACCTTCTGTTTCGCCGACTTCAGGGTAAGTAAAGATCAAATCAATATCAGAAGAAAAGTTCAGCTCCCCTCCCCCCAGTTTACCCATGCCAATGATCAGCATGGGCTGCTCTTTGCCATCGGCATTTTTCGGTGTACCCCACGCCTTAACACAATCGGCATAATGCCAAGCATAGCTCTCAAAGATCATTGCTTCGGCAAGCTTTGAAACATGCGATAAACTCTGCTCTACCGGCCAACTCGCCACAATATCACGCCAAGCAATGGCAATAATTTCATGATTACGAAACGTTCGTAGCTGTTTCATCACCGCATTTTCATCACTGTATTCGGCTAATTGTGCATGTAGATCCGTTCGATAGTGAGCACTGCGCTCAGCCTGATCGAGCATTTCAGGCAGTTTTAATAACAAAGGCTCATCGCACAGTAACCGATTAAAGATAAATGAACTAAAGTTAATCACTTTCTCTAATTCTGCTCGCCTATGTTGCGGCCACAGCTCAGCAATACAAGAGAACTTATCCGTAAGCTGTTGATATCTATTTGTTGTTGTGCGGTGCATAAGCGCTCCATGGTGCGTCAAAGCAAAAGGGGGGAAATAGGGTTAAGAATAAAAAAGCGCTTACCCAAGGGCAAGCGCTCTGTTTCTGAAATGCGTTAATCAGCGACAAAAGCGAAAACTATCCTTTCCAATACGGCTGAGCTTCAATACACATTGCTCGGGTTTGCTCCATTGCGTGCAATATGGATGCTTGCTGACGATCTAGCCAACGCTGTAGTTGTTCCTGCTCTTCCCCTTGCAATTGATCCACAAGTTGGCGAACGGGAGCTAACGTTAACAGATCATCAATACCCTGAGAGAGATCCGCCCACGGCAAACGAAACGCTTGACGCATTTCTTGATCGAACAATGCGGCAAAGCAGATCCCGGAAAAGAGGCTTCGATTTAAGTGATAATGCTCTTCTATATAGTCTTGGGCCGTCAATGTTTGCTCTACAGGAAAAGCGCTAACCAGCTCCGCCCAAGTGCGATCCAGTTGATTTTGAGAGAATTTCATCAAATCACTCGACATCGCTTTACTGGATTTTTCATCTAAGAATGGCTGCCAACCTTTCGTGAGCACCCAACGACTCAAATCTAAAATCACCCCTGTATAACGGGCAGATTCAAGCAACTGTAGAATATCCGCTTCGGATGCTAAATTTTTTCGCGCTACTTTAAGCTGTTTGACCAACACTTTTTGTGCATCGAGCTTACGTAACGCATGTCCTTTATCTTCGGTTAGGTCATCGAGGTAATCCGCCGTTTGCACCCAATCGAGTTCTTGCTCTAGCCATTTTAACTCTTGCCTTAATATAGCGCTGGCACGACGAGGGACTATGCCACCAAACACCGCCAACGTCTGTCTAACAAAGCGCAGAGAAAAGCAAATTTCATGTAGGCAAGCCATGCTCGGAGATTCAACATACGCTTGCTCATGATATAGCCAGTGAGCCAGAGCGTGCTCTAACGATTTAATAAAGCAGCTTTCGACATTATCTTGAGTTGACACCTCAACTAAACCAAGCTGTTTTGGCTTACTGCCACTAAACCCTTGCGCTAAACGATAACCTCTCGCCGCTTTACTCAAATTACCAAGGCGCATGCCTCCGTCTTCACACAGTTGTCTTGCTAGAGTAAATAACGCATCTGTTTGGCCCGATTTCAGCTCAAGTTCCACCTCACAAATGGTCGAACGCAACTCTCCAGCCACCACTTCCCCCTGATCAAAGGCAACCTCAACTTGGCTCCCGTCAGGCATACCCACCAGCCACAACTCACGAGTGAAGTTGGTAGCAAAAAGTGGTTGTAACTCTGCGGCTAGATCGGCAACACTGCGCCCTTCTGGCCAAATTTCGCTAGGGTGCAAAGAAATATCAGGATCATCGCAAGTATGTTCGGCATTATACTCTGGTCGCTGATGCAAACCGGCTACAACGCGTCCAGATGTTTTTACTGTTTGCACATACACATCGTCAAAACGACGAATACGCATTCCAATATCGTGGTTGCGTAACCAGTTATCTGGAGTATCAAAATAGATGTTCCCCAAATCCCTGCTATTATGTTGTAGGATTTTATTGTGCGGAATTTTCTTTCTCAAAACTTCTGAGAACTGTGGTGAAACAAAAAATTTAAGCTCTATTTCAGTTTCCATAATTCACTCATAATCGACTGTCTATTGCAGATTAAATCTAAATTTGATTATCAGCAAGTGCCATTCAACTGATCCAAATCACGAAAAAAACCGTTTTTGTGCAATTTTAAATCACATACCCCCTTTTATTACGAAAAAAACCTATTATAGTTACACCCCAGCATGACAATCACATGACAAGACAAATATGCCAGTCAATACCATAATTGGTTTATTCGCAAAATCGCCAATAAAACCCTTGCAACAACATGGAGCGAAGGTCCAAGAGTGTGCTGCACTTTTACCAGACTTCTTTGCTGCCTCGAACGCTAACGATTGGGAAAAGGCGGCGGAATTCCGTCAGCAAATTTCCTCTCTAGAGAAAGAAGCTGACGTATTAAAACGCCAGATTCGCTTGCATCTACCTACGGGCCTATTTATGGCTTTTGATAGAGGCGATCTACTGGACTTGCTTACTCAGCAAGATAAAGTAGCCAACATAGCTAAAGATGTTTGCGGCCGAGTGTTAGGTCGTAACCTTCTTATACCTGAAGTATTGCATGACGACTTCCTAATATACGTAAAACGTTGTTTGGATGCCGTTGGCCAGATGTACTTGGTCATCAACGGGCTAGATGAATTGCTAGAAACGGGTTTTAAAGGACGTGAAGCAAAATTAGTTGAGTCTATGATCGATGAACTTGATCGAATTGAAGACGATACTGACCAAATGCAAATTGATTTACGTCGAAGCCTAAGAAAGATTGAAGATCAATACAGTCCTATAGATATGATGTTCTTATACAAAATCCTCGAATGGGTTGGTGGTATTGCGGACCAAGCATTGCGTGTTTGTGCCCGTTTAGAGTTGATGATAGCGCGTAGCTAATAATCTCCACACCTGTTCAATTTATTAATATCAAAGGATATTCAATGGATGTTCTAGCTAACTACGGCACTGTACTTCTGATATGTGCTGCCGTATTCGGTTTTATGATGGCTATCGGTATCGGTGCCAATGACGTTGCAAATGCTATGGGGACCTCGGTAGGTTCTAAAGCATTGACGGTTAAACAGGCGATCATTATCGCCATGATTTTCGAATTTGCAGGGGCGTACCTTGCGGGTGGTGAAGTAACCGATACCATCCGTAAAGGGGTTATCGATACTACGCTGTTTGTAAACTCTCCCGATCTATTAGTGTTCGGTATGATGTCTGCGCTACTTGCAGCAGGTACTTGGTTACTGCTTGCCTCTTATATGGGGTGGCCGGTATCTACTACTCACTCCATCATCGGCGCTATCATAGGTTTTGCTACCGTATCTGTTGGCTCTCAAGCGGTTGACTGGAGTTCGGTACAAAGCATTGTCGGTAGTTGGGTCATAACCCCCTTTATTTCAGGGTTATTTGCCTATTTTATTTTTGTCAGCGCGCAAAAGTTCATATTTAACACCCGAACTCCCTTAGAAAATGCTAAGCGATATGTACCGGTTTACATGTTCATCACCACCATAGTGATTGCCCTTGTGACCATCAAAAAAGGGTTAAAGCATGTTGGTTTACATTTAACTACTGGCGAAGCTTGGTTTTGGGCTATTGCGGTATCACTATTGGTCATGTTCATTGGTTATATCTATATCCAAAAACGCTTTAAGCTCGATCAAGATAACCACGAACACAGTTTCACTGGCGTAGAACAAGTCTTTAGCACCTTGATGGTTATTACTGCTTGTGCCATGGCCTTTGCTCATGGTTCCAATGACGTGGCGAATGCTATCGGCCCCCTATCGGCGATTGTTGCTACAGTGCAAAACATGGGTGAGATTGCAGAGAAGACTGAAATTGCATGGTGGATTCTACCACTTGGTGGTGTAGGTATTGTTGTGGGTCTGGCGACCATGGGTCACAAAGTAATGTCTACCGTAGGTACGGGTATTACAGAACTGACCCCAAGCCGTGGCTTTGCCGCGCAGTTGGCTACAGCAAGTACGGTTGTATTAGCATCAGGCACTGGCTTACCGATTTCAACAACGCAAACCTTAGTTGGTGCTGTACTCGGGGTTGGCTTTGCTCGTGGTATTGCGGCTCTTAACTTGGGTGTTGTGCGCAACATCGTTGTATCTTGGGTGGTCACTCTGCCTGCTGGTGCACTGCTTGCAATCATATTCTATGAGATCATGTTGGTGGTTTTCACCTAAGCATAATGTCAAATATCTGTCATATTTTGACAAACTAACGTTATAGAGGGGGCATTGCCCCCTCTTTTAGTTGCAGGCAACCTATAATCTACTTACTATTTAGGCAACGAAGGAATTGCTTTCCTCACCTAAATCTGATTTTTTGAAGGACTTACAGTGAAAAAACTTTTTTTGATCGCTTTTGTGGCTGTGATAGCAACACCTGCTGCGTGGGCGAAAACGATCTACATCTCCGATAACCTATTTACTTACATGCACTCAGGTCCTAGTGCTCAGTACCGAATTATCGGTAGTGTTGATGCTGGTGCAAAAGTCACTTTAGTGCAAACGAATAAAAAGAGTGGCTATACCGAAGTCGTAGACCAACGTGGCCGTAAAGGCTGGGTCGAATCTAAATACGTCACTCACAGGGAAGGCATGGTCACTCGCATGCCTCGTCTAGAAAAAGAACTGGCGCAAGTAAAAGCAGAGTTAGCTGGATTTAATGACAAAGCGAGCAAAGAGCAAGAAGGCCTAGTTCACTCTTTAGAAACGCGTAACTCTCAAATTGCTGAGATGGAAACGAACTACAAGAAAGTCAGTGACCAACTTCTCTCTGCTCAAACAGAGGTTCGCGAGCTAAGAGCTCGTCTGGATACGCAAAAAGAAGACCTACTATTGAAGTACTTCATGTACGGCGGTGGTGTTGCCGGACTTGGCCTACTGTTTGGTTTGTTACTACCACACGTTATCCCACGTCGTAAAAAATCCCCTAACGGCTGGGCATAAACTGCATCGATAAAAAAAGCTGCCAATGGCAGCTTTTTTTATTACCCTTTCCAATCATATAAAGCTGGGATTTGAATCTTCTCTCCCAAATATTCAATAACGATATAGCGAGGGGCAATTTCCACCAGCTTGGTATCCTTGTTGATCGCTTGCCCTTGCTGTAACTCTTTACCGTTAACTTTTACCCAGCGATGTTTAGGGTTACTGGCATACATGTGCGTTTGCAAATTAAGCGCCGGCAAATGGCCTTTAAAACGGTCACCGTCTTGGTCTAACTTAATCAACTTAACATTGCTCAATTTACTTTCATCAACCTCATCCACTTTATATTCAGATGGGTTATCTAGCACATTTGAAATACGCCCTGCGAGTTCAGGGGATAATTTCGATAAATCTAACTTAGATAGATTCCACTCACCATCATCACTGCCACTAGGAGATGTGTGTTTCGCCGTAGATGCGGTTTTCGTTGTATGAGAGGCTTTATGTGTTGTTGAAGCTTTAGTGGTGGTTTTGCTTACCGACTGATGACTACTGTGTTGCACATTAGGCTGAGTCTGCGGTAGCGGTTTTTCATTGTTCACTGTAATGGTGCTGGGTTTATCCCTTAACGCAGGATCTAACTGAGGTAAAGGTAATAGACCTTTACTTGGCTCAATAGGCAAAAAAGCCATCTCAATATTACTGCTTTCTGCTGGCTGATCACTTGGTATTGACTGGCTCACTACAAAATGACTTAGCGCCGGTGCGACCAGAGCTTCCACAGAGTGAGTCAATGACGAATCAGGAAATGCCATATATCCACCACCGCCCACTAGCAAGCCTAACGCCACCGCTAGCATCACCTTAGTTTTGCCATTACCAGCACTGTGCTGAGGCCGAGTCACGCTAGGTTGAGAGGGTAAGGTTTGTTCAAACTGTTTTTGCGACTGCTCAAGGGCTTTAAGTACCTGTGACATCACATCACCTCCTTGCTATGGTCAAGCAGTTTAGGCGCATTGTCACTGGTAAGCCTATCTAATTGACGTAACGTCTGTTTACCCGCAACCCCGTCTGCATCTAAGCCTTGCCAAGATTGAAAGGTCGACACTCGCTGTTGCAACTCTTGATTAAATACCTCGGTATCTAAAGGCTTAGCGTTAAGCACCTTAGCTAACAGTTTATCCAGCACTTTAACCTGCTCTCCACTGTTATTCAGTTTCAAGGTATGCCCTATTTCACTGTACCAAAGATACCTAAACTGCCCCTGCCAGTGTTGCTCTAGCCAGGTGATAGGTAACTGTACTCGCTGAGTGGCGAGTTGAAGGGTCACGGTATCGTGTTCCACTCCCTGCAAAATCGCAAAATACGGTTTATCACCATCGTACAGCGTCAGAACCACAGGACGATTAGAAGCAATTATAACTTCTAGCTGTGCAACGCTCTGAAAGCAATGAAATGGCGGTGTTGTGCCACTTTCACAGTCGGAGTCAACAATGGACGCATCAAAGCCCCACATACGATACAGAGCCTGCATGGCCCCCATAGGAGAGCGACTTTGTTCAATTAATTGATCGAGGTGTTGCTGTTGCTCATTTTCCACCTGTTGCAGTTGCGTTTGTTGCTCCTGCCATTGTTGATATTGAATCGCTTGGCTTTGCTGTTGCTCTTGCAATTGTTGCCACTGCTGCCAAGACGCCAATCCCACAAAGGTTGCACTAGCAATCAACAGGGCCAATATTGAGGGTGATAACCAACCAGATGAGCTTGAACGACGGGTGTTTGCCGCCTTAATGCTAGGGGCTTGATAGGATAAAACATCACTGCTGGCTTTTTTTGCCAGCGCATAGTCCACACTGCTTTGCTGACTCAACATCGCGTAATACAACGCTTTGTCACAAATCAGGTTAATTAAACGAGGAATACCTTGAGAGTGCGATGCAATATGCTGAATCGCACGCGCAGAAAACAGGGTTTCATCGCCGCCAGAAACTCGTAAACGAAAGGCAATGTAATCGGCAACGTCTTTCTCAACCAAAGGCAATAAATGGTAGCGCCCGGTAATTCTTTGTGCCAGTTGTCGCAGTTCCACCGTCTGCAATTTGTGTTGCAATTCAGGTTGCCCCACCAGCAACACTTTTAACAGTTTATGACTGTCCGTTTCTAAGTTAGTCAACAAACGCAGTTGCTCTAAAACCTTAGCCGATAAGTGCTGAGCTTCATCGATCAACAATAAGGTTTGCTTGGCTTGCTTATGGTTATCAAGCAGGTATTTATAAAGGGTTTGAGATAACTGTTTTAGACTGGAGGGTTGCTGGTAAGAAAGTGAAAACTCATCACAAATGGCTTCCAATAATTCCACTTCGGAAAAGGTAGGGTTCAATATCAACCCTGTCACCCAGTTTCCTTCTAGGTTTGCCAACATGGCTTTGGAAACGGTCGTTTTACCCGTACCGACTTCTCCGGTTAACATGGCGAGACCGCCACCACTATTAATACCAATTTGTAGATGCGACAGCGCCTCTCGGTGACGGGCGCTCAAAAATAGATATTTAGAACTCGGAACAATTGAAAATGGCTCATCGACAAAGCCGAAAAAATCCTTATACATTTAGCACTTCTGTATACACTTATTTTTCTGATTAAGTCACGCTACCACTGAAACAAAGAAAGTAAAGCGATCCTTTGCCTGCAGGTGATACTTGTAACTCTGAACTGCAATAAAGCACGACTATTGATACAATATCTCTCAATAGTGGCGTGACAAATACAGGTATAAGTGAGGACTTAATTTGCAAACCTATTTAGTGGGTGGCGCAGTGCGCGATAAACTGCTCAATATCCAGAGCTATGATCAAGACTGGGTGGTCGTGGGTTCTACACCACAGGCGCTCATCAAACTCGGCTATCAAGCGGTAGGCAAAGACTTCCCCGTATTTTTACACCCCACCACTCACCAAGAGTACGCTTTAGCTCGTACTGAGAGAAAATCTGGCAGTGGTTACACAGGTTTTGATTGTTATTTCGCCCAAGATGTTACTTTAGAAGAAGATCTCATTCGTCGAGATCTCACCATAAATGCAATGGCCGAAGATCCATCAGGCAAACTTTATGACCCCTACGGTGGCCAAGAGGACATCAAAAATAAACTGTTGCGCCACGTCTCCGATGCCTTTGTAGAAGATCCCTTACGAGTGCTTCGCGTTGCCCGTTTTGCCGCCAAACTGCACCACTTACAGTTTACGGTAGCCAAAGAGACCCAACAGTTAATGACAAACATTGTCGACTCTGGCGAGCTCGAAACGTTAACCGCAGAGCGAGTTTGGCAAGAGTGGCAAAAATCCCTGTTAACCGCAGACCCACAGATCTTTATCCATGTACTGCACAAGTGCTCGGCATTAAGCGTCATTATTCCTGAGTTGCAGCGTTTGTTTGGCGTGCCACAAACGGAAAAATGGCACCCAGAAATTGATACTGGCATTCATACCTTGATGGTAGCTAAACGCGCCGCTCAACTCACCACAGAGCCCGCAATACGCTTTGCTGCGCAACTGCACGATGTCGGCAAGGGTGTTACCCCAGAGGAAGAGTGGCCAAGCCATAAAATGCACTGTCATAGCGGACTTAATATCATAGAAAAGCTGTGTCAGCGCCTGCGCGTACCGAATCAATATAAAGAGTTAGCACTGCATGTATGTAAGCAACACTCTAATATTCACCGAGCAAAAGAGCTGAAAGCCTCCACCCTACTGCGCGTTCTTGATAGTTTTGATGTGTGGCGCAAGCCGCAAATACTGCAACAAGTATTAATCACTTGTCAGGCAGATAGCCAAGGACGCCTTGGGCATGACAGCACCCCTTACCCTCAGCGAGATTATGTAGAGGCGGTCTATCAAGAGGCCTTAGCGGTCAATGTGCAGCAAGTTATCCAAGATGGCTTTAGTGGCAAACACATACGTGAAGAACTCAACAAACGCCGAGTGGAAGCCATCGATAAGGTTAAGCAAAACTGGCTATGGGATTAAAACAACCTCCCACTTTCACTGGGAGGTTGTTGTTATAGGTTTATTGAGTGAGCAAAAAGGCAAATAAGCCTGCACCCAAAATGAGTCGGTAGATAACAAATGGCGTCATCCCCATGCGAGAAATTAGCTTCAAAAAGTAATGAATACAGATATACGCACTAATAAAGGACACCAAAATACCGGTTCCCAGTACGCCTAAATGCATAGGTTCTGGGCTCAGGGCCAATTTGGTTCCTAGGTATCCCCCCGCTAAAGTAATAATGGGAATCGACATTAGGAAAGAGAATCGCGCGGCCGCTTCACGAGTAAAGCCAAGGTATAGCGCGGCAGTAATTGTGGCCCCAGAACGGGAAGTACCGGGAATCATCGCCATCGCTTGTGCGATACCGATAATTAAGGTTTTTTTCCAAGTGGTCTGATACTCATCTTTAGATAAGGTGGAAACTTTATCTGCATGCCAGAGCAATAAACCAAAAATAATAGTGGTACAAGCTATCACCCAGGCACTGCGCAAATACAGCTCAATCAGATCATTTAAAAACAATCCCGCTAAGCCTGCTGGGATTGTGGCGAGAATAATCATCCATGCCAACGTCGATTCTTTATTGTGTTGTTGTTTAAACACAGAGCCGAAAAATGCGCGTAAAAGG
This sequence comes from Vibrio rarus, assembly GCF_024347075.1. Lineage (NCBI taxonomy): Bacteria > Pseudomonadati > Pseudomonadota > Gammaproteobacteria > Vibrionales > Vibrionaceae > Vibrio > Vibrio rarus. The sequence continues at coordinate 335,643 of NZ_AP024900.1, read as the reverse complement.
GTCACAACTTCGTGTCTAAAATAAATCACAACAGCCAACAAGGTGCCAACGTGTACCGCAACATCAAAGGCTAAGCCTTGGTCTGCCCAGCCTAAAACGGCTGAGGGTAAAATAAGGTGAGCAGAGCTCGATATTGGTAAAAACTCCGTTAGCCCTTGGATAAGGGCTAATGCAAACGCTTCAAAATAACTCATTAATAATCATCACTTAAAGGTAAAGATATAGCGGTAAGATTACTCATACCACCGATGGATAAAAACTGTTGTTGCCAAATTTGCTCAATCGTTCGCCCCTCTCCTGGCACCAGCAGTTCAGGGCATAATTCATAAAGTGGCTGCAACACAAAATTAAACTTAAAAATATCGGCTCTCGGTAGCTGTGGCGACTGCTGACGAATGACATCACCAAAGAGAAGGATATCGATATCTAAAGTGCGATCTTGTTGTTTTTGGGCATTTTCTGGGCGACCATAGGCCAACTCAAGCGCACGTAATTGAGCGGCAAACTGCGACAGTGTTAAGTCTGTTTCAAGGCCAATGACGAAGTTATAAAACTCCGCGCCATTAAATCCTGCCGCGGGACAACGATATATCGTCGAGACCTGAAGATGACTGCCTAAACGTTGCAATTGAGTGATCGCAACCTGAGCATGCTTATCTCGTTCTATATTGGTTCCTATGCCTAAATAGGCTCGGGTCACAATGCGCCTCGCTCAATAACAACGCCAACACTTGCCGCTTGTGGCACTGCCCCAGGCTTGCGCAATTTAATTCGTAACCAAGGTACGTTAAATTGAGTCATGATCAGCGAAGCAATTTCTTCAGCAACACGCTCTACCAATAAAAAGCGCCCCTCTGTAATGTGCGTGATCACCGCTTGGCTTACAGAGAAATAGTCCAATGCATCTGCCACATCATCACTCTCTCCGGCGGCTTGGTTATTGTGAGCCATTTCAATATCAAGCACGAGCTTCTGCTTGATTTCCTGCTCCCAATCGTACACACCTATGGTAGTAATTACCTCGAGTTGCTCAATGAAGACTCTGTCCTTATTCATTATTTATCTCCTTTAATTGCCTCTTTCTATAGCAAATGTTGCTAAAACAAGTTCAAATACAAAGATTGAGGTCGGATAAGCCAAAAGTATAAAAAAACGTAATATACTACATCAAAGACCTAACTATCATCCTGATAAAAGCGATAATAGCTACAAAGTGTAAAGGATACCTATGTCTGCAACGGCTCTACTAATGATCATCTTGGCCTATTTATTAGGTTCAGTGTCGAGTGCCGTTTTAATTTGTCGCGTTTTCAAGCTTCCCGATCCGAGAACGGCAGGTTCCAAGAACCCAGGCGCCACTAATGTCATGCGTATCGGTGGTAAGCTCCCCGCGGCTTTGGTTTTAATTTGCGACATGGCAAAAGGCACCATCCCTGTTTGGTCAGCCTACTATCTGGATTTAACCCCAGTCATGTTAGGTTTAATTGGTATCGCAGCCTGTATTGGCCACATCTATCCTATTTTTTTCCACTTTAAAGGGGGAAAAGGGGTGGCGACAGCTGTTGGAGCCATTGCCCCTATCGGCTTTGATCTTACCGGAATGTTGATGGGCACTTGGTTGATCACCGCTATTATCTCAAGATACTCATCTTTAGCGGCCCTTGTAACTGCGCTACTTGCCCCATTTTTCACTTGGATGATTAAGCCCCAATATACACTCCCTGTAGCCATGCTGTGCTGTTTAATTATCTGGCGACATCAAGACAACATTAAGCGTTTGATTGCGGGAGACGAGCCTAAAGTAGGCTCAAAGAAGCCATAGCAATAAAAAAAGCTGACCAAACAAAGGCCAGCTTTTCAAGGTGTCACTCAATATCAAGCAATAGGATCGAGTTGATCAATAGGCCAACGAGGTTGAGCTTTTACGCTAAGATCGGAGTTTTCACCGTTTTTCAAACGTTGCATCCCAGCATAGGCGATCATCGCCCCGTTATCGGTACAAAATTCAGTACGTGGATAGAATACTTCGCCACCCACTTTTTTCGCTAACCCTTCAAGCTCAGCACGCAACTGCTTGTTGGCACTCACGCCACCGGCAATGACGATACGCTTCATACCTGTTTGTACTAACGCGCGCTTGCATTTAATGGCTAAGGTAGCACATACCGCTTCTTGGAAAGCGTAAGCAATATCTGCGCGAGTCTGATCATCGTTATCATTTGAAGAGATGGTATTTGCCGCAAATGTTTTTAAACCAGAGAAACTCATATCAAGGCCCGGTCTATCTGTCATAGGGCGAGGAAATTTAAAACGTCCCGGCGTGCCTTTTTCCGCTAAACGAGATAAAAGTGGCCCTCCTGGGTAATCTAACCCCATTAGTTTCGCCGTTTTATCAAACGCTTCACCTGCAGCATCATCAATGGATTCACCTAGAATTTGGTAATCACCTATTCCTTTAACTTCCACAATCATGGTGTGCCCACCGGACACTAACAAGGCAATAAATGGAAACGGAGGCGGATTATCCTCTAGCATAGGGGCCAACAAGTGCCCTTCCATGTGATGAACAGGGACAGCAGGCACATCCCATGCATAGGCAATACTGCGACCTATAGTAGCCCCAACTAACAAGGCACCCACAAGCCCAGGCCCTGCGGTGTAAGCGATACCGTCAATGTCGTCTGAGGTTAAACGGGCTTCTTTCAAGGCTTCTTTAATCAGTGGGATGGTTTTTTTCACATGATCGCGAGAGGCTAACTCTGGCACAACACCACCGTAATCGGCGTGCAGTTTTACTTGGCTATACAGTTGATGTGATAACAAACCTTTCTCATCATCATAAATAGCAACGCCTGTCTCATCACAGGAGGTTTCAATACCTAAAATACGCATACATTTCTCGCGACTTCTCTAATATGCGGCAAGTTTACCTTTTCCTAATTGTTCAAACAAATAATTGATCGTTTTCTCCGCAATAAAGTACTTTACAAACACTATCAGTTCGGATTAAAATTCCGCACCATTTTTGATCAAGCTGGTTATTCCCCCTGCAAGTGAATTTGCCCGGAAAGTGGAATCCAGTATTAACGAATAACCCCTGAGGTGAAAGGCATATGCCAGTAGTTAAAGTACGTGAAAACGAACCGTTCGACGTAGCTCTACGTCGCTTTAAGCGCTCTTGCGAAAAAGCAGGTATTCTTTCTGAAGTGCGTCGTCGTGAGCACTATGAGAAACCAACCACAGTTCGTAAACGCGCTAAAGCAGCAGCTCAAAAGCGTCACGCTAAGAAGCTAGCTCGCGAAAACGCACGTCGCGTTCGTCTTTACTAATCCCCGATTACATTAGGAATTAGTAATGGCTCTTATTGATAATCTCAAAGAAGAGCAAAAATCTGCGATGAAAGCCAAGGACAAACCGCGCCTTGGCACTATTCGTTTAGCCTTGTCAGCAATTAAACAGCGTGAAGTCGACGAGAGGATTACTCTGACCGACGACGATATCATCGCTGTGATGACTAAAATGGTTAAACAACGTCGCGATTCTGTCGCTCAATACGAATCTGCCGGTCGTCAAGATCTTGCTGATATTGAGAAAGCTGAAATTACAGTGCTTGAGGAATTTATGCCTCAACCGTTATCTGAAGAAGAAGTTGCTGCATTAGTTGCTAATGCAATTACCGAAACTGAAGCTGCGGGCATGCAAGACATGGGTAAAGTAATGGGCGTTCTCAAACCCCAAATTCAAGGGCGCGCAGATATGGGTAAAGTAAGTGGTTTAGTTCGCTCTAAACTCGCTTAAGACCCAGAATAAAAATTAAAGCAAGCCGTGCTTTCTCTGAATGCACGGCTTGTTTGTATCTTGCACACATGCACTTTCTTTAGGATCTATGGCTGGACATATACCCCGTACCTTCATTGATGACCTACTTGCTCGACTGGATATTGTCGATATCGTTGACGCGCGAGTAAAACTAAAGAAAAAAGGCAAAAACTACGGTGCTTGCTGCCCATTCCACAACGAAAAAACGCCCTCTTTCAGCGTTAGCCAAGAAAAACAGTTTTACCATTGCTTTGGTTGTGGTGTACACGGTAATGCCATCGACTTCATGATGGAATACGAACGTCTGGAGTTTGTTGAAGCGATAGAAGAGCTCGCTTCTCATCTTGGTATTGAGGTACCAAGAGAGCAACGTCAAGGCAGTTTTAATCAAGGCCCTACAGCAAATACAGAGCAAAAACGCAGCTTATACGACCTACTTGGTAGCATTGCTGGATTTTATCGCTCTCAGCTGAAAACCAGTGCAGGAAAAACCGCGATTGAGTACTTGAAGAATCGAGGCTTAAGTGGCGAAGTAGCACAAAAATTTGAGATTGGTTTCGTAGCGGATGAATGGGATTCGGTACGAAAACAATTTGGTCAGCAACCACAAGCACAAGAGGCACTTGTGAGTGGTGGTATGCTGATAGAAAACGACAAAGGTAACCGATACGACCGTTTCCGTGGTCGCATCATGTTCCCTATTCGTGACCGTCGAGGTCGAGTTATTGGTTTTGGTGGACGAGTCATCGGTGATGGCACACCTAAATACCTTAATTCACCAGAAACGCCTATATTCCATAAAGGCAAAGAGCTTTATGGTTTATACGAAGTACTGCAAACCCACCGTTCCCCACAACACATTTTAGTGGTTGAAGGGTATATGGATGTGGTCGCCTTAGCGCAGTTTGGTGTTGACTATGCCGTGGCTTCTCTTGGCACTTCAACAACCGGTGATCACCTACAAATGTTGTTTCGACAAACCAGTAATATTGTGTGTTGTTATGATGGCGATCGCGCAGGTCGAGATGCAGCATGGCGAGCGATGGAAAATGCACTACCCTATCTTAACGATGGTCGTCAGCTTAAATTTATGTTCTTACCTGATGGTGAGGATCCTGACACTTATATACGTCAACATGGAAAAGAAGCCTTTGAACAGCAAGTTGCCACTGCAACCACGCTATCAGAGTTTATGTTCCAAACATTGATGCAACAAGTTGATACCAGTAGTAAAGAAGGCATGGCTAAACTGAGTACCTTAGCTATCCCTTTAATTAGTAAAGTCCCTGGCGGTACATTACGCATGTATTTGCGTGAATTGCTAGGTAGAAAATTAGGATTAGTGGATGAAAGGCAACTGCAACAGCTGATTGCAAAATCAGATCAGCAACCGTCTCGACCCGCTCCTCATAGAAAAATAGAAAGAACACCAATGCGTGTAGTGATCGCGTTATTACTACAAAATCCGCATTATGTAGAGTTAATGCCAAACTTAGACTCAATTAGGCAAACTAACCTGCCTGGTCTAAGTTTATTACTCGATGTGGTTGATAAGTGTATAAATCATCCCCATATTACCACTGGCCAGTTATTAGAGAATTGGCGTAATCAGAAAGACGAACGCATTTTGTCACTTCTCGCAAGTTGGGAATTACCCACTTACAGAGAAGAAGACAATCATGACGATATTTTTTGCGATTCATTGGATAAAGTTATTTACCAATGTATCGAACGGCAAATTGAAACCCTACAAGCGAAAGAAAGAAGCATCGGCTTATCAGTCGATGAGAAAAGGGAGCTGCTAGCTTTGATGCTAGAATTAAAAGCATGAGACCCTGAACGCTTGTAATGTAAAAATCTTTGCTATAATTAGCGGTCTGCATTTCGCAAACTATTTCTTTACCAGACCAGAATTTGGATACCATCTATGGATCAAAATAGGCAGTCACAGCTTAAGGCACTTGTTCTTAAAGGCAAAGAGCAAGGCTATCTAACTTATGCCGAAGTTAACGACCATCTACCGCCAGAAATCGTCGATTCAGAACAGGTCGAAGATATCATTCAGATGATCAACGACATGGGCATCAAAGTGGTAGAAAATGCCACTGAGATTGATGACGACACGATTAATGACGAAAGCACCGAAGTCGATGAAGATGCGGCAGAAGCCGCTGTTGCAGCTTTAAGCACCGTTGAAAGTGAAATTGGCCGTACAACGGATCCCGTTCGCATGTATATGCGTGAAATGGGTACGGTTGAGCTTCTGACTCGTGAAGGTGAAATCGATATCGCGAAGCGTATCGAAGATGGCATCAATCAAGTTCAAGCATCAGTTGCTGAGTTTCCAGGCACAATACCGTATGTTTTAGAGCAGTTCGATAAAGTACAAGCTGAAGAACTTCGCCTAACAGACATTATTTCAGGGTTTGTTGACCCAGATGATGACGGCACTACAGCCCCAACCGCGACTCACGTTGGTTCAGAACTTGCGAAAACCGATCTTGAAAAACAAGACGCGGAAGAAGAAGACGACGAGGAAGAGGAAGAAGAAGATACAGGAATCGATCCAGAGCTCGCTCTAGAGAAGTTCACTAACCTTCGTAACACTTACCAAGATCTGCAACTGGTATCCAACACAGAAGGCCGTGATAGCAAAGCCTTTAAAGTGGCTACCGCTAAAGTTAATGATGTGTTCCGTGAGTTCCGTCTAACGCCAAAACAATTTGACCACCTTGTGACTCAACTTCGTACCTCTATGGAACGAGTTCGTACACAAGAGCGTTTGATCATGCGCCAAACCGTAGAATACGGTGGCATGCCAAAGAAAGAGTTTGTTAAAACGTTCACTGGCAATGAATCAAGCGATGCATGGGTAGATAAAACGTTAGCTTCAGACGCACCTTACAAAGAGAAGATCCGTCGTAACGAAGAAGACATCCGTCGCTCTATTCAAAAGCTAAAAAGCATTGAAAAAGAAACATCACTAACGGTTCAATCTATTAAAGATATCAGCCGTCGTATGTCTATTGGCGAAGCTAAAGCTCGTCGCGCTAAGAAAGAGATGGTAGAGGCAAACTTACGTCTTGTTATCTCTATTGCGAAAAAATACACCAACCGTGGTCTACAATTCTTGGATCTTATCCAAGAAGGTAACATCGGTTTGATGAAAGCCGTAGATAAGTTTGAATACCGTCGTGGTTATAAGTTCTCAACTTATGCGACATGGTGGATTCGTCAGGCGATTACTCGTTCTATTGCTGACCAGGCACGTACTATTCGTATCCCTGTGCACATGATCGAGACCATCAACAAGCTAAACCGTATCTCTCGTCAAATGCTTCAAGAAATGGGCCGTGAGCCACTTCCAGAAGAACTGGCAGAACGCATGCAAATGCCAGAAGACAAGATTCGTAAAGTACTTAAAATTGCTAAAGAGCCAATCTCAATGGAGACACCAATCGGTGACGACGAAGATTCGCACCTAGGTGACTTTATCGAGGATACCACTCTAGAGCTTCCTTTAGACTCTGCAACGGCAACTAGCCTTAAGTTTGCAACTAAAGACGTTTTAGCTGGCCTAACGCCTCGTGAAGCAAAAGTACTGCGTATGCGCTTTGGTATCGATATGAACACTGACCACACTCTTGAAGAAGTGGGTAAACAGTTTGACGTTACTCGTGAACGTATCCGTCAGATCGAAGCAAAAGCACTACGTAAACTGCGTCACCCAAGCCGCTCAGAAACTCTGCGCAGCTTCCTAGACGAGTAGAAAATAAGCGTTTATGTAAAAAAGGTGAGCTTAAGCTCACCTTTTTTGTATCCCGTTGTTTGATCGAATAAAAACTATACATAAATCTCCTTTATTCTTACGACTAAATCTAGACACATCTCTACCCATCTCATATAATGTGCCCCCTACAAGGCCCCTTAGCTCAGTGGTTAGAGCACTCGACTCATAATCGATTGGTCCGCAGTTCAAGTCTGCGAGGGGCCACCATATACAGCAAGGCGTAGCGAGTTAGTAACCGCTACGCCTTTTTTGTGCCTGTAGTTTTTAGTCAACTAGCGATTATACCTGCCTTTTTTCTACCATAGATTCGGCTACCCACAATAATTATGCTCCAAGAAAAAGTAACTTCCCCCTGTTTCACATACATCATACTTGTGTTCCATCATCGCTATGTGCTTGGGTGTTTAAAATAAATAACCCACATTAAATCTTGTTTCACTGACGTGTACGTTGCTTGGTCGCAAGATATCATAACGTGCGCCAATCAAAATCGAATGAGTGACAATTACATCTGTACCAATAGCCGCTTTCATTGTGGCATAAGGTTGCACATCCATGCCTGCTGCAGCGTATGGGTGGATGATAACCTTGTGTCCCAAATACATATCCACTCCTAGTTTTAACATAAGACCACCTTGAGTAAGGTGGTGTGAGGACTTGTCGCACTTATTCCAATAACAGTTCCCAGAACGATAATTTGATGATGAAATATCTCCTATCAATGATGCAGTAGAGTTAAACCTTCTTTCTAATGATAAATTGTAGCCACGATCAATATGCACGGCATCATCCACATGATGGACCGCTATATCAATAGAACCTGCGCTAATAATATAGGCACTCTTATCACTCCAATCATCCATTTGACTGGAGGTTGCAGACTTAGAGATTGTGCCACTTGATGCTATTTCATTATTGTCGCTTCGTTGCAAATTATCTGCGGCATTCGTTAGTGTAGAACAGCCCCAAAATGCCGCTGCTAAAGACGCCAATACATACTTTTTCATTGTTGAGATTTCCACTACTATTATTTTTATTACTAAAATTCATTAAAGACACAGAACAACTGAGTTCCAGTTTAGTCAATGATTAAGCATTTTCACGTTCCATACTTATCATTGTTCTTTGAAGTCGTCTAAGGATTTTCAGAGCACAACTTACGAGTAAGAGATCTGTATTTCAAGCATTAACTCACAAAGTTCCATTGTTATTTTATTAGTGTGTTTTTTCGTAGCAATAACAGACTTCCACTTTCAGCCGACTCAACAAGCAAGACTCCGTTAGCAATGCCTGCTAGAGGCTAGAAAAAATTACGGTAGAGCTAATCTCAGATTGTATTAGTCACAAAGCTGCCACTTATATAAAAGAATCCACCACCAAATTCAGTCCGCCATGCAGGTTACATTCCGTTACAAAGTCGCTTCCTGTAATCAAATATAGTGTCCCTACTGAAATTTGAACCAAGTGAAAAGGATTCTATTATGAAAAAAATCGGTTTAGCTATCTCCGCTATTGTGCTTTCCCACGCAGCACTGGCTGATACAGGCAATGCCTACATTAGAAACGGTAATGTGTATAGCCATGAAGGCCAAGGCTTCATTGGTGCAGGACTTGTGACGGGGGGTAAGTATTATAAAGGACAAAAACACCAAACGGCTCTTTACATCAATGGGGGGTACCATGGTGAAGACTTTAATGCAGATCTCAGTGGTATCAACTATCGCTTCTACGGTAATAACAGCGATCTGCTCAATATGGGAGTGTTTATTGCCATCAACCCTGGTCGTGACTCTGACAATGCTAAAATTCTTAAAGGCATGAAAGACCGTGACCCTAGCGCCGATTTAGGCTTAAGTGCTGACATTCATATCGGACAAGGTACTTTAGCGGGTAAATTCCAGCAAGACGTCACTGGCGCCTACAAAAGCTTTCAAACCGACTTAACTTACTTTCACCCTATGCATTTAGGCACGGTTGATTTCGTACCCTATGCTGGCGTTCATTACTACAGCCAAGACTTTGTTAATTACTATACTGGCGTGTCGTCATCTGAAGCTACTATTGGTCGTCCTGCTTATAAAGCCGATGGTGCCTTTGCCTATAAACTCGGTTACACCATGTTGATCCCAATCACTGAGCATTTGGATATTACCCAGGCAACCGGTTACTCATACTTAGATTCAAATATGTCTGATTCACCACTTATTGATAGTCAGAACCAATGGGCCACGACTATCGGCGTTAACTACGCTTTCTAACTTAGAACTATGGGGGAAGACAATGAGATTATTTAAGAAGTGTTCAATTATTACGGTACTGGCGTTAATGCTGACGGCTTGTGCGACGCCTTATCATACACAAAAGAGCTTCTGGACCTTTGGTAAAGGTTTTGAAACCACCCAAATAGCCCCTGATAGCTGGCAAATTAGCTTTATTGGTAATAATTACACAGACAGAGCACAACTGCGCAAATACGTCATGTATAAATCTGCAGAGCTTTGTCACCAAGCAGGGTTTGCTTATTTTACTTATACCACTGAACTCACTAATCGAGATTCAGCCGGCCAAATAGGCGTTGCCAGTATCGACAATGATATTGTACTAGGGTCGTCATCTAGCATAAAAGAAGGGTCGAGTGTTGTTGAAGTGACCGGTCTCACAGCCAAGCCTAAGCAGCCAAAAAATAGAATTTATGATACTGAATATATTCTTGCACACATAAAAGTGGACAACTGATCTCTCTGACTAACCACCATAGCCAGCGTCTTAATTAAGCGGATAATTAAGGCGCTTTTTTATTGTGTATTCTTACTATATGGAAAGCTTAGCCTCATACTTGCACCGCCCAGCTCCTGTGAATGATGAATAGATAACTCTGAACCCATCCACTCACCAATACGAGTGACGATAGCGAGCCCCATGCCATGGCCAGCATTATCACGACTCTGCTGACCTCGAACAAATGGCTTTATAACCTGCTCTGTTTCCTGCTCTGCTATCCCTCGACCATCGTCATCGACACTCAACTCAATAAAGCCATTGTTCACTTTTAGCTGTACACGTATTTTTGAGTGGCCAAAGCGCTCGGCATTACTCAATAAGTTACCCAGTTGCATGGACAGATATTTAGGATCGATTTGCACAGACAGAGGCTGAGGATAGGAGATAAAATCAAGATGATGGGAGTGAAAAGTGTAGCTAGCTAACTTGCTCTCTAGCCAACTATTGAGTTCTATTGGTTCAAGCGTTAATTGTAGGTTAGCTTGATCTAATCGGGCATAGCTTAGCAAGGTTGACACCAACTCTTCCATGGCATCTAAATCACGATTCAAGCGTGTGAAATATTTTTGCTTCAGAACATCACTGTCGGTTTCTTCAACCGCTTCAATACCAAAGCGTAACCGCGCAATGGGGGTTTTAAGATCATGGGATACCGCGCGACTCAACAGCTTATTATCATCGACAAGTTGTTGGATGCGGTCAGCCATTCGGTTAAATTCCGTTTCAATCTCAGCAATATAAGACGATTTTCGTATGTGAATTCTTTGCTGTAGTTCCCCAGATCCAAACGCTTTTGTAACCTTGCTCAGGTTAAGTAGTTGCTTTATTAATGGTGAGACCCACAGCAATAAAATAAGCACTACGCCACCATAAAACAGCGTGGTATACAGCTGATTAAAATCAAACCCGTTCTCAGTCAGCGGCAAAATTTGTGTTTTAATCTTTAATACTTGTCCTATATGTGGCAATCGATAATGCAGTGAAATGCCTTCATCCGACTCAAGAAGTAACTGCCCTTCTGATTCAAATTGAGCTTTTAATGATGGGGGTAACGGAAAATTATGCTCATCGAGTAATGAAAGTTGCTCCTCATTGTGTCGGTTCCAACTCTCTATCACCCCTAGGGCATTGACCTGCTCATTATCTAACGCGCGAGCAATGTTTTCTCCAGTTAACTGCAGGGCCTGAATATGCTCTGCGGTAGTCATCGCTGTGCTCGGAGACTCATGCTGTTTAGCAAACTGACTAATTGACCAACCTAAAGTCACAATAGAAGCCAGCACCACCAGCACCAGTGAAACCATCAGCTTTTGCATAATAAGGCCTTTAGCTGTGTGTTAGTCGTCACGACAAAAAAGATAGCCCTGCCCTCGAATCGTTTTGATCTTATAAGGTTGCTCTGGAGCTTCCTGCAGTTTTTTTCTAAGCCGAGAGATACGAATATCAATAGAGCGATCAAAGCCATCATATTCGATGCCACGTAACTCATTAATTAAATCCGTTCGTGCCACCACGGTTCCGGCATGACTGGCCAGTAACCAAAAAGCATCAAATTCATTGGCGTTGAGCGATAAAACGTGTTGTTCAATCGTCACCGATTTAGCCGTGGCATTGAGAACCAAACAGCCAAATTGCAGCACTTGTTTAGGTTGTTCATCAGAAGAACGACGTAGCAAGGCTTTAATATGAGCCAGCATCACTTTAGGACGAATGGGCTTGGTCAGATAGTCATCGGCCCCCACCTCCAAACCACGTATTTCATCACCATCTTCTACACAAGCGGTCATAAATAAGATAGGCCCCAAATAGAACTCTCGAGCTTCCTTACAAACATCAAAACCATTTTTTACTGGCAACATGACATCCAATAACACCAAATCTGGCGACTCTTCTGCGATCATCTCAAGAGCAAAATCTCCTTGAGTTGCCACCGTGACACTATAGTCATGATCGACAAGGTAATCCCCTATCCACTCTGCCAAAGAAGTGTCATCTTCTACAACTAATATGTGCTTTTGCTCCATCAAAATAATCTCCACCCTGACTGAGACTGTTTTGGTGCCTTATATACCCAAGTAACCACCACTTTCACTTCCGCGAGTAACTGTGCGGTTTGTTTGTTAATTAACATATACTTAGTGGTTTTATTGCTTTCAAAGGGGTAATCATAATGCTGTATAAAATCCCCCTCCCAGCAAATGACTCTTTGCTTATTGTCTGACTGTAAAATGCAATAGTCGCCGTTAGCGGGGGTATACCATTGAAATTCAACACTCTGATAGCAGTTTTGTCCTTTATGCAGAGCAACACACTGATCTGGTGTAGCGGTAAAAGCGATGCGATGCTGTTGAGTCGTAAGGGGGTTTGTTAATTCCTGAGCATCGGTCTCCTGCGCCTGCACTAAGGTGGTATCTATCATCAATAACAGTAAGCAACACAATATTTTATTCATGTGGCCTCCTAGAATACATAGCTAATCGATACGTTAAATAACGAGCTATAATCTGCTCGGCTAAAAGGACTGTCGGCAATTTCATCGGAAAAAGATACGATACGGTAGGTAGAACGAAACACGACATCTTGACTGATAGGATAGGCCGCACCGACCTCTAGCCCATAACTGAAGGCACTGCTAGGCTTGTATTGGTAAAACTGATCCGTGGCTTCTTCACTTGTTACCCCATAAATATTTCGGGTCAACTTGCTTGAAGAGTATATGACACTTCCTAGGGCATATAAATTCCAGTTTCGTACCAGCCAAGATTTACCCAGCCGTGCGGTACTTTGCAGACCTAAGTTTTCTTTATAATCGCTGACTGCCCGAAATTGAAAGACATAATTATCATCCCAGTAACGTGTTGCTCTAAGGCCCGCACCAATATAATAAGAGTCATCTGACATTAAATGGGCATTTCGCTGTGCTTGGTTAAGCTTACTTAGGTCAACATTATCCGAACGATACCATGTCGAGCTAATGTTCGCGGCCAAAAAATCCAACGACCAATGCTCAGAGTTCCAAAAGTTGTAGCCTAAATTAATGCCATCTTGAGACAAGTGAACCATCTCGACAAATAAGCCTTTGTACTGATAAACACCACTAATTAACAATAATGGCTCAATATCTTTGTGGTCCGTTTGCCGCACGTCAAATTGATTTGTACCTAAGACATTACCACCAATTTCAAAGTACCCACCATTATCGTGGCGACTGCCCTGAGTCACTGAATTAGAAATATCCGTCGCTGATACGAAAAATGAAGCCACACAGCCCATGAACAACATCAGTGCTTTCGATAAATATGTAATATGCTGGCGCAAAAATACTACTCCACCCTTGATGACAAGAAACTGTTTCACAGCGTCATTCCGTCGTTAACCCTTGATACCTAGGTTCATTATGGATCGCACTCTACAATGAGTCCATGCTTGCCTAAATGATTCGTTCAACCTCGATTACTACTGAGTGTTTCAATAAGGCTATCACCATATTAGTTCATAATAGAGAATAAAAAGGCTAGATATATCAACTATATCTAGCCTTAAGTGACGATCACGCTACTGACAGTTACGCTATGCGATAACTCATTTTATTTAGCAAAATTTTGCGTGATGAAATCGATGCCCGTCACCCCTTTTTTGCTCAGCTTTATAAATGAAAGCCCTGTAGACATCGCATGCTGCGTCATTTCATTTTGGCAATGCCCTGCATGTCCTGTAAAACTATTTGCTCCAGCATTATTAAAGTGTGCGCTGGTTGTTTTAGGGTCTTTTACATCGGTATAACCAAATACCGCCTTCAATGCGCCACTAAAAGGCACCCCATTATATGGGGTAACTGTAAACGCATTTTGGGCTTGGTTATTCGTTTCAAAATGCCCTTGCTGATTAAATTTTTGTTGTAATACCGTGTTATCCATCGCCAACTTATACGAGGCATCACTCCATGCTAATGGATAAGTGGCCGGCTGCATTCCTGCCGGAAAGTCAGAAGCATGCCCTTCGCAATAACGATGAGATGAACGAGCGCAATTCACCGCTATCATCGTTTGAACCTTCTGGCTCTCTAGATCCAAGCCTTTAGGGATATTAATAATACGACACCATTTCGCACTAGCATGACCGATTCCTGGCGCATGACCAAAAACGGTCCCCGCTAAGATCTTGCGCTTATCAAGCAAGTTAAAATCTTGCATGCTAGAAGGTACCTCTTTATACACAACTCGGCCATTTTCCAATTGCAAAAAATGCGCCCCCGCACTGCTCGCTCCAAGTTTCCATTGCTCCAGCCAAGCTTTACCAAATTGTTGGGCAACACTCTGCTCTATACTTGCCAGTAATAGTTGATTGGCTGGGATTTTTTTCGATGTTGATAAATCCGTAATATGCCCAGAATCAATAATAAAATCTCGGTTAATGTGGGCATGTTTAAATTGGTAGGCGATAACTTTTTTGTTAGCAACATTGCACCCTTTAACGTATTGATATTCGGTGAATATCCCGTCAAGCGTCATACCCTGACGATCAACGGAAACCACTATCGATGAGGAGTTATAGCAATGCCATTGCGCGGCGTTGAGTGTTTTAGCCCCCGTTTCCGATAAAGTAAGTGGGTGGTTACCATCAAACACCAAGGTCTTTTTTATACCCGCACTAGGCACATGAGAAAAAGCACCAGACTTTAGAACCTGCGCAATTCCCGAACCTAGCCCGGCGCGTAAATTTTGCGGGGTTATCTGCTGTTGAGTGGCGAAAAAATAAAAGCTATCTAATGCATTATATAAGTGAGTGTTTTCATTAAATGCAAACCCACTTTTCTCACCCTGTGACACTGTAGAGGCACTTGCGTATCCACTACCTACGCTCAGCATAAAGGTGAATAATAGGGCAAATATTAATTTAAAAACGTTCATATTTCTCTCATCAACAATAGCGTCAACCTAGCATAGCCTCCTCTAAAACTCCCCATGTCGGATTGCTACCTACATGATAAAAAAGAGACTTAGGCCCACATAATGAGACAAATTATAATTAAAAATAAAATCCCCTATCTCGTTGAAGCAATGTTCTCACATTTAATACACGCAAATTATTAGGAACTTGGCCTAAAAGTAGTATTAAAACCCAGTTAATATAAATAAAGATGCATATTATTTTATGGGGATTTCCTCCTATCCCTTACCAACAAACCTCCATCCAAAAGCTCACTAAGACATTGAAATTAATGACTTTATAAAACAATTCGCACTAATGTACATGACAAGAAAATGATGAAAAAACCACCAGTGTGATTTTGGTTCTAAAGGGCGGGGGGTACAATAACTAATAGATATAATGTACTCTTAAAATGAGACTAAACCATATAAAAGGACCTAATATGAAATGGAAACTCGCCTCACTAGCTGTCATAGCTAGTGTTTCAACACATGTGCACGCTGATGAATGTGGCACAGTGACAATCGCAGATATGAATTGGAATTCAGCCAGTGTTATTGCCAATGTTGACCGCTTTATATTAGAACACGGTTATGGCTGTGAAGCCGAACTCACGCCAGGCGACACTATGCCTACCGCCACCTCTATGGTTGAAAAAGGCCAACCAGATATTGCTCCAGAACTTTGGACCAACTCAGTGAAAGATGCCATAGAAAAAGGGGTTCAAGAAGGACGCCTTGCTTATGCCGGTAAAGCACTGCTCGATGGTGGTGAAGAAGGGTTCTGGGTACCTAAGTACTTAGTCGACAAATACCCTGAGCTTGCCACTATTGAGGGTGTAAAAAAACACGCTCACTTATTCAAACACCCAGAAGACCCAGATGTATCCGGATTTTATGGTTGCCCTGCCGGTTGGGGTTGCCAAATTTCGGGTGGCAACTTATTTAAAGCTCTGCAACTCGAAAAAGCAGGGTTTGAGTTAATCGACTCAGGTTCAAGTGCTGGTCTGTCAGGTTCCATAGCCAAAGCTTATGAGCGAAAAGAAGGTTGGTTTGGTTACTACTGGGCACCAACCGCAGTACTAGGCAAATATGAAATGGTAAAAGTCGACTTTGGTAGCGGTGTCAACGAACAAGAGTTTGTTGACTGTATTACCCAAGAAAACTGTGATAATCCCACTGTTTCTATGTTCCCGCCCTCGCCAGTAAACACCGTCGTCGTGTCTACATTTGCTAACAGCAATCCACAGGCCATGGAATACCTTGCTAAACGTGGTTTTAAAAATGCCGACATGAACAAACTACTTGCATGGATGGAACAAGAACAAGCCAGTTCAGAAGACACTATGTATCACTTCTTTGAAACTTCACCTGAAATCTGGAAACAGTGGGTTTCTCCTGAAGTGGCTAAAAAGATCATAGCCAACCTTTAAACCTACGCACACTATTTATAAAGGGTAACTCATTCAGTTACCCTTTCGACTATATAAAGGAAAATATATGTTCGATAGCAGTTGGTTGTCCAGTTTTCCCGAAATCGATCGCTCGACTATGCGCACTATCCGTAAAACATTAGACGGCGCTTACAAAGATTTCTCCAGAGAATACGGCGACTTCATCGAATCCCTTTTTGACCCCCTCCTAACCTTCTTGGTGTGGTTTGAAAAGCTGTTGCTTGCCACCCCTTGGTTTATTGTGCTGGCGGTGATTACCGCTCTTATTTATGTGGCCAGTCGCTCAGTAAAGCTCACCGTAGGTGGCGTGATTGCCCTATTATTCATTGGTTATCTTGGTATGTGGGAAGACACCATGCGTACCTTGAGTATCATCACCGTCTGTACCGCACTGTCTATTGTTATTGGTATCCCCATCGGCATTGCCATGGCCCGTTCCAACCGCATACAAAACATTGTGACCCCCATTCTTGACATCATGCAGACCATGCCAGCCTTCGTGTATCTCATACCTGTTGTGATGCTACTCGGTATCGGCAAAATACCGGGGCTCATCGCGGTGGTCATTTACGCTATTCCACCGGTGATTCGTTTAACCAACCTAGGGATTCGCTTGGTTGATAAAGAAGTGATGGAGGCGGCGGTGGCCTTTGGTGCCAGTCGTAAACAACGCCTATTTGGAGTGCAGTTGCCCTTAGCGATGCCGACCATAATGGCGGGGATAAACCAAACCGTAATGATGGCTTTATCTATGGTAGTCATCGCCTCAATGATCGGGGTTAAAGGTTTAGGTCAACCTGTACTTAGATCCATTACTAATCAATACTTTACCTTAGGTTTGCTCAATGGATTAGCCATTGTCGTCCTGGCTATTCTCATTGACCGCTCAACACAAGCGTACGCCAAACGCACCCAAGCCCACCTAGGAGATTTAAGACATGACTAAACCACTCATAAAAATCTCTGGCCTTTACAAGATTTTTGGACCTAAACCTGAGTCCGTTTTACCTATGGTGAAAGCTGGTTTAAGCAAGGATGAAGTGCTCGCTAAAACTGGGCATACCGTTGGCCTCAAAGACATTAATTTGCAAATCAATAATGGTGAGATTTTTGTCATTATGGGGTTATCTGGTTCTGGAAAATCAACATTAATTCGTCACTTCAACCGTCTGATCGATCCTAGTGAAGGACAAATAGAGGTTGAAGGTACCGATATCATGCAGTTTGAACCCAAAGAGCTGGAATCATTTCGTCGACTTAAAATGTCGATGGTGTTTCAGCGCTTCGGGCTGCTTCCTCACCGTAAGGTGATTGACAATGTAGCTTATGGTTTAGAGATCCAAGGCATTGATAAAACACAACGCCTATTAAAAGCCACAGAATGGGTAGACACTGTGGGTCTTAAAGGTTACGAAGATCAATACCCTTCGCAGCTTTCAGGTGGTCAACAGCAACGGGTTGGCTTAGCTCGCGCTTTGTGTACCGACGCGGAAATTTTGCTAATGGATGAGGCTTTTTCAGCCCTTGACCCACTCATTAGAAGCGAGATGCAAGATCAATTAATTGAACTGCAAGAGAAACTGCATAAAACCATCATTTTTATTACTCATGATCTAGATGAAGCACTGCGCATTGGTGACAAGATAGCGATTTTAAAAGATGGTGAACTCGTGCAACAAGGGACACCCGATGAGATTTTGCTCAACCCTGCCACCGATTATGTTGAAGCCTTTGTTAAAGACGTCAATCGCGCCCGCGCTCTTACCGTTGAGACAGTTATGCAAAAGCCTGCGCTGCGTATCACCACCAGCACCATTGAAGGGGCTTTAAAACAAATGAGAAACTCCAAGCATGACTATGGCTACCATGTTACGGACGAGGGTTATCAAGGCTTAATTACAGAGGAGAGCTTGCAAGAGGCAGCTGCCGATGAAGCTATGGATAATATCGAACCTTGCTTATACGAAGATGTACCAACAATCTCATGTGAATCTGCCATTGAGGAAGTGCTTACTGAAGCCATTTCTTCTGATTATTCCCTGCCTGTAATCAATGAAGAGGGGGAGCTCGAAGGAACCTTAGAACGAGAAAAAGTGGCGGATATTTTCTCAGGAAAAGAGGAAGATAAAGAAAAGGCTAACGCTCACTAATTGACCTTATCACCCTAGTGAACGTTAACCCTTAGTGTAATGAAAGCCTGATACCATAACCCTGCGAGCGCAAATGGGCATCAGGCTTTTTCAGCTTTCTCTAACTCGGCAAATTTATGATAAAGAAAATCTAGAAACAGCCTAATTCTCTTAGGTTGATGCCTTTTATCCAAGTAATAGACCTTTAGATCGGTACTATTCTCTGTGGTCGCAGAATTGAAGTTTTTTACATAATCATCAAGAACAGTCACTAATCTGCCATGCTGAATATCTTCTTTAATATCCAGTAGAGACTTCATTGCAATCCCCTGTCCTCGCAGTGCGAGTTCTTTAATGATTTCACCATCATCAGACAAATATTTCGCCTTCACCACCACCGACTCAAGCT